>JACQUQ010000104.1 GCA_016210175.1 Chloroflexota bacterium
GCCAAAGTGGGCATCAAAGGCAGGCGCCTCAAGGCCGGCTGGGATGAGCACTACCTGCTGAGCGTCCTCTTCGGCTCATAATGCGATTGCCCTGGGCTGCGCTGTCCCACCTGTGGGCAGCAGACCCGTGCCGGCTTGCCGCAAGAGGTGCCCGCCGGACTCGTTGGTCCACGGGTGCAGGCGGTAGTAGCGGTGCTGTCGGGGCGCTACCGCTTGCGCCGCCGGGAAGTGGCCGGGGTCTGTGCCGAGGTGCTGGGCGTCACCTGGCCGTGGGCAGCGTGGATGGGCTCTGTCGGGACACCGCGGCGGCCCTGGCGGAACCCATGGCAGACCTGGAAGCTGCGGTGCGGCAGTCCCGGACGGTGCATCCGGATGAGACCCGCTGGCGTCAGGCCGGAGACGGGCGCTGGCTGTGGGTCGCCGCCGATGCGCTGGCGACGGTCTGCCGCATCGCGGCCAGTCGGGGCAGTGCCGTCATCCAGGGCCTGCGGGGCGAGGACTTTGGTACCGCCCCAGCTCACCGTGATCATACCGCCACCGCCTGGAGTGGCGGGCGGGCTTGCTTGGGTGGCCGGCCCCGGCGTTTGGGCGCCGCCCATGTGGGCAAGGGAACCTGGTAACTGAGCAGTTCCCGCCTACTCCAGCGGTGGCCGGTCAAGCCCGCCGCCATTGCTGGAGTACGCTCCTGCCACTTGCGGCCGGTCCGTGTACCAGCAGGCACGCGGAGGCTTTCGTGCTCCCCGCAGAAGTTATCGGCGCTCCCCACCAGCCACATCCCCGCGGTCAGCGTTCCCTGCTGGCGGGCGATGGCCCGGCCCCGCCGCACCAGCGACGTCAGCGCACTGCGGAAGGTCGCATGCAGTCGCTCAATATAGGCCGTGTTGATGGTCGTCCCGCCACCGCTGGCAACCACCGCCGCGTTGCTAGCGGTCAGGGTTCCCTGGACGGCACGGTGGACCACGCCCGTGACGTGACGCTTGGCATACTGCTTGACCCCCTGCCCCAGCAGGAAGCCCGCCACCAGCACCAGCCGCGGCCGTCCGCGTCGTCCCGTGCGCACGGGGTCCCGGAAGACCCGCCCAAAGGCGGTGAGGTAGCTGGACAGGCCGTCCACGCCGACCACCAGGGCCAGCCGGCGGGCACTGGCGCGCACCATCTGGACGAACCTGGTGATGAGCGTCAGGTCCCGCTGCGGACTGACGACCCCACCCAGCCACAAGCGGGTCGGGACCGCCAATGCCAGCGCCATCCCGACGCGCTGGCCCACCAGCTTGACGTACCATGCATCGGCCTGGACGTGCTCCCGGCCCACCTTTCCCTGGGCCACCAGGTGCTGATGCACCGCCTGGCCGTGCTGGCCCGCCCGCCGTTGCCAGGCCGCCACCGTACGCACGTCCAGGCCAAAGGGCGCTACGATGGCCTGGATGGGGCAGCCGTGGCACCGCAAGGTCAGCACCACGGTGACCACCTCCACCGCGGTACGCAGGCGGAAGAACACGGTGCCGGCCGTGGCGGCGAAGGACTGACCGCAGCGCAGGCAGCGGTAGCGGCGCTCCTTCCTCCTATGGAGACGGATGTTGTCCCGCCCGACCTGGCCTCTGGCGGGACAGGCCGGGTGGTGACAGCATGGGGCCTGCGGGTCCATGCTGCGTGCTCACTTCGCCGTGTGTACGAGACACGACGCTCGCGAGCATGCCTTATGCGACCCGTCCCTTTCAACCCCCACCCCGATAGAGAAAATGACCGAAGCAGGGAACAGCAGCGCGCCGGCGCCCTCTGGCGTGGCCGGTGACCGCGTGCGGGCGGTGGCTCCCGGCTGCGGGTATGGCAATCGGCCCGGACGAGCATCTCCGGGCGGGCGAGCTCCTTGGAGCAAAGGGAGGCCCGCATCTCCATGCGGGCCTCGACGTTTTGGTACAGGTATGTGATGTCAGCGGGCCGTGAAGCGGGCCGCCGGCGTCCAGGGGAGGGGGGTGCCGTCGCCTTGAATCCGGGGCCGCACCCGCCAGTAGTAGGTGGCGCCGGGCTCCAGGGGCGGCGTCGTCCAACTCTGCTGCGGGCTGGAGCGGGCGCCGTGTACCAGGTTCCACCACACCGTGGCGGTGGCCGCCGTGGGGTCGGTCACGAAGCTGGGGTCCGGGCTCACCTGGACTTCGTAGTAGAAGATGCGGGGATCGGCGTTCTCCCAGCGCAGGGTGGCGCTCCCAAGCACGCTGGCGCCCGCCCCCGGTGCGACCAGGCTGATGGTCGCGCTGGAGGTCCGGCCGGTGTGGAACGTCCCCAACTGGGACCAGGCGCCCCAGCGCGGGTCATCCGGTCCCAGGGACTCCGCAACGCTGCTGGTCCGGACGCGCCAGGTGTAGGTCAGGTCCGGCAGCATGAGGTAGTTGCCCTGGCCGAACACCGGCTCAGGGACCGTGTAGCTGGTCTCGACGCTGCGGATGAGGTCGATGCCGGGGCCATCGTTCTGGTACGGCAGCACCTGGAGCTGGTACTGGGTGGTGCCCTGGGGGTTGGACCAGGCGAGGGTCACGCCCAAGCCCGGCAATTGGGTACCCTGGGCCGGCTGCTGGAGCAGCGGCGCGGGTTCGGTCGGGGCCGACGTGGGGCTCGCGCCGGGCTCTGTGCCAGCGCCCAGGCGATCGCCGAAGGAGTCCCATACCCTGGGGTCGTCCTGGCCCAGGCGCCAGCCCGCGGCCCCGGCCAGGCGGTACTGGTACACCAGGTCCAGCTTTTCGGCCACGCTGCGGCCGTTCTCGAACCAGACATCATGGCGCACCCCGCTCGTCCAGTAGGTGAAATACGAGGTGCGGCTCGCCGCGTCCCACTGCACCGTCGGGCGATAGGTGGTAAGACGTCGGGCGACATCGGCGTAGCGCAGGTCGGCGGAGGTGCCGTTGGCCCGGTTGTAGTCGAAGCCGTACCAGGCCGAGCCCAGCAGCACCTTCTCCGGGGGAATGCGGCTGGCGGCATAGCGGGCATTGTCCTCCACAAAGCTGTAGGGGGCCGGGGAGCGGGGCGTGCTCCCCGCTGAGCGGTACGCCATGATCACGATGAGGTCGTTGACCTGCGCCAGGTCGGCGTAGTCGTAGGCGCCTGCGAAGCCGGTGGTGCCATCGGCCGTCTTGGGGCCGATGGCCTGCGTCACGAGCTTGCCCTTGGGGTGCAGGGAGGCGTACATGTCCGCCATGAACTGGGTCAGGGCCGGGCCATCGCTGGGGGTGATGTCCTCCAGGTCGAAGTGGACGCCGTCGTAGCCGTTCTCCAGCACCATTTTGGTGACGTTGGCGACGGCTTTCGCGCGCAGGTCGGCGTGCGCCAGGACGCCGTGCAGGTCGGCGTACTTGGCGGTGTTGCGCACATAGGGCACCAGCTTCACGCCGTTGGCCCGCGCCAGGGCGATGATGGTAGCTTTATTGGGGTCCGGGGCGTCGCTGAGGTCGGCGTTGGCGTCCAGCAAGTACCAGCGGGGCGAGAGGTAGTCGATCTGGCGGAACTGCGCCCGCAGCGAAGCGAGGCCGGTGTCGGAGTCGAAGTTGACGTGGTAGGCCCACCGGATCTTCGGGGTGGCGGCGCTCGCGGCCGGTGTCGGTCCGGTGGCGCTGGTGAGCGCCGCCACGACCGCTACGGCGGCGGCTACCGCGGTCCATCCCAGGAGCGCCGGGAGCGCGATACGGGGGAGAGGGCGCCGGAGTCGCGTGAGATGCCAGTACCGTGGCACGATATCATCCTCCTGCGAGGGTCCTGAGTATGTCATGAGACCAGGAGCGCCCGCGCTCCCTTCGTGCTCGTCGCGGCGCCGGCCGCCTTCAGGGCGTCCGGCCCACTCAGCGGGTGCGGGTGATCCACGGCAGGTCGATGCGGAACTGATGGTCGCTCTTGACCGTGACCGGCACCACCAACGGCTCGTTGCCGACAGCCGCGCTGAAGAACGTGCGCCCCCCCTGGAGCAGGTCGATGTTCAGGACCAGCGCGCCGGGGGTCTGCGGCGCCTGAATGCGGATGGGCACGGCGACCTCCTGGCCGGGCAGCACGTCCTTCGGCAGATCAGAGGGGGCGCTGAGGCCCGGCTCCTGGATTTCCCGGCCGTCGGGCTGAAACCAGCGGTAGCCGACCTGGACGGAGGTGGCTCCGGCCCGCAACCAGGGCTGGGAGCCGCTATTGCGGACCACGACCAGGCCGGCCGCCGTCGCTCCCGGTTGCATGACCGCCGGGACCTGCTGATTGATCCAGGACTGGCCCAGGGGGGGCAGGTTTGCCAGGACCTGCTGCCGCAAGGCGGTGAGCCGGGCATACACGGCATCGCCCGGACAGCTCGTCGCCAGGGCGTCCCGGTGGCCCATGATATTGGGCAAGACCTTGTCCACAAAGAAATCCGTCCCGGTGGGATGGATGCCGTGCTGCACAGCTTTGTAGCTGACCAGGTTGGCGAGGGCCGCCCACATGGCGTCGGGGACCGGGGTCGTGCTATCGCCGAAGTTGCCCAGCAGGGCAATACCCAGGCTCCCGGCATTGTACCGCAGGGCATGGCCCCCCATGACCGGCAAGCCCTGGGCGTTGGTGCCCCCGGCCCGGCCCTCGTACACCCGGCCGTTGTGGTCCACCAGGAAATTGTAGCCGATATCGCCCCAACCCAGGGTGACGGCATGGTAATAGTAGATCGCGCGCACAGATGCCGCCGGGTCGGGCGGGGAGTTGGACGTGACGGTGTGGTGGATGATGATCTTGCGCACCGAGAGGTACCGCCGCGCCCAGACCTCTTTCCCGTTCCGGAATCGATAGTTCTCGTTCGCGCCCCAGCCGGCCCGTCCGATCAGGTTGGGGTTGCTGATAGCTGCCTGGCGGTAGCCCAGCGGGGTGAGGGGAATCGCGGTACGGTCCGCTTCCACGGCGGTAGGCCCGGCGCGCGTGTCGAGCACCGTAACGACGATGCGGGCAGGGTGGGAGCGGAGCACGGCAGGCTCCGGCCCACGGCGGAGCCGGAACTGGAGCCCGGTTCCGGAGAGGAGCAGCAGGTCGGTGGCAGGGGCCGGGGTCCCGTCGAAGTCGTGCAACGCGGGCGCTGCGCGCCAGGGGGTCCACGCGCCACCGTCGCTGGCCCGGAACTCGAAGGGCAACGGCGTGCCTGCGGCCCCGTCGGTCAGGTCCCAGCGGACCCCTACCCCGTTGAACGGAAACGGCGCCGACCAGACCGGCGAGATGAGGACGTCGCGCTCGTGCCCCGGCTCGGGCGCAAGGTCATGGAGGGCGAGCGTCCAGGTGGCGGCGCGGGTCGCAGGCTCTGGCCCGGCCACGGCGCGGTTGCCGGTCGTCCGGGGGAGGAGGGTGCCCAGCCCGCCGCTCGCAGCAGCGCCCAGCGCGAGCGCCAGTCGCAGGAAACGGCGCCGGCTGAGGCGCCAGCTTGGCCGTAGCATCTAGCTCCCCCTCCGGGAGCCTGAGGCTAGAGGACTGCCATCCTTCCTGCGGGGTGGGGCGGAACCGGTGGAACGGGGACGGGAGCGGGGGCAGGGTACCCGCAGCCCGCGCCGGGCAAGCGGCGTGAGCGTCCTGCCCGCGGAGCGCAGCCCATGCACAGGCCGGGGGGAGCCATCCGGAGAGGAAAGCATGACGAGGGACAGCGACAGGCGAGACAACGGATTTGGCATACCAGCCTTGCTACTAGGGAGGGTGGCTTGCTCCTGGTCATGACCGCGGCAGACTTGCCCGGAAGGTCAGCGGGCTGTGCGTACCCACAGAGTACGACGGCTCTAGTCTACCCTATCTGGCGGCAGAATGCTATCTCCTGGCCGTGGTGCTCAAACGACGCCGTCGTTCCCGGACAGTGCTTCCTGCGCAGGCAACACGCTATCTTGAGCGTCGTTCGGCCCGATGGTAACAGGGAGGCATCTGCCCGTCAAGGGGGCAGCCACGTCGGGTCTTCGTCCGTTACGGGGAAAGGCGCGTCTCCTGGGAGCGCTGGCCCCTGGCCTTGCTCGTACCCCCGACGTGCAGACGAGGCGTCTGCGCTCCCAGGATAGGGAGGGTGCAGCCTATCGCAGGCGGGCAGCGTGAGGGGCGCGACACAGCAGCCCTCATCCTTCTTGCGGCTGGCCCCCAGGGACCGGACCAGGCCGGAAACGGGCCGTGCCCTTGGCTGCGGACGAGGTCTCTGGTACCATCGACCGATGTTGGGGGGGCTGGAAGCTGTAACGACGACAACCCTCCCGCCGTTGTGCAGATGCAGGCTCTAGCATCGGCTCCAACACCTTGGTGGAGACCGTGGGACAGGAGAGCAGGGAATGGGGATCGATGGTCCGGCCGACGTGTACATCCCGGTGCCCAACCGCATCGAGGGACGCTATCATCAGCGTGTCCGCTATATTGTGCTGCACGCCACCCGCGGCGGGAAGGCCGTCGGCGAAGAGGCGGAGTCCACTATCCGGTGGTACCGCTCGGCCCAGGTGCGCTGGTCGGCCCATGCCCTGGTGACGCAGGATGGCCTCATCGTACGCTTTGTCCCTGATGAGGATACCGCACGCCACGCCCGCTATTGGGACAGCGCCAGCTTGAGCCTGGTGTTAGAGCAGCCCACCGCGGATACGCCCTTCACCGACCCGCAACTGCGACGCGCTTCGGAACTGATCCGCCACTGGGGTGACAAGTTTGACCTGGAACTCAGCCGGGCAACCATTATGGGCCACGACGAAATCCCGCCGGGTCTCGAAGACCGCAAGACCGATCCCGGACCGATGTTCCCGTGGGGCCCTTTCCTGGCCCTGGCCCAGCGCGGTATGAGCGTGCCGGAGCCACTGGCGCGGTGCATCGGAGAGTACCGGGTGAGCCAGGAGTTCTTGCGCATGTGGGATGTGCTGGATGGCCGCCTGGGACTGCCGCTGGGCGAGGCCGCCCACTGCGCCGGACGCTGCATGCAAGCCTTTGAGCGGGGCATCCTCGTCTGGGACGGCGCGCGGGTCCACCTCGTGAACTATACCGGTTGAAACGGGACCGGTGACACCAAGCCCCAGTTCCCACCTCCGGCGAGGGCGTGTGGGTGAACCGCCCCGGGTGTGATGGAGGGTTCGTCTATGGGGTCCCGGCTGCCGCCGGGGTGAGTGGAGTATAGCCCCGCGCTTCGTACTCCGCAGGCGGCAGGGAGCCGATGGCACCCAAGAGCCGCCGGTGGGTGAACCAGTCCACCCACTCCAGGGTCGCGAACCCCAGGTCCTCCCTGCCGCGCCAGGGGCCGCGGCGATAGACCACCTCCGCCGTGTACCATCCATAGCACGGACTCGGCCAGAGCATTACCGTAGGAATCGCCCCGGCTCCCGACCGACGTGGCGATGCCCGCCTCCGCCAGTCGCTCGGTAGAGCGGATGGAGAGGTACGGCACGCCGCGGTCGGAGTGGTGCACCAGGCGGTCGAACGGCCCCTGGCAGACCCACAGGGCGGGTTCCCAGGCAGTGCGCACGAGGTCCGTGTGCAGCGAGCAAGCGATGTGCCAGCCCACAAGGGAGCGGGAGTGCGCATCGCTAGCGCTGCTGAAGGCCACGTCGGCCAAGCCGGACCAGATGCGCCCAGAGGTGAGGTCCGCCACCCACCGGCGGTGCTGTGCTGGTGCCTGCGTACCACGCCGGTCAGCCCCAGTTCCCGCAGCAGCCGCGCCACCGCACTGCACGCTACCCAGGATGCCTGCTCAGGAACGGCGGGCACGGCGCCCTTGCACCCACCGAGCCACGCTCCGCACGAGGCGGGTCCACGGGGATGGAGGGGAAGCCGGCAGGTGCTCGGCCACAAAGCCGGCGACCTGCGGGCTGCCTGCTACCAGGCTGGAGCGCCAGCGCCGCAGGCCCGCCAGCCCGGCGACGGCATCACCGGGCTGGCGCTGGGGGGGCGGTGTAAACCGGTGCAACGGCATCCAGGTCGTGCTGCCGGGCTGCCGCTCTACCACGAGGCCGCCCGCCTCCTGAACCAGCAGCACCCCCGCGGCCACGTCCCAGATCCGCGGCCCGCCGAAGATGGCATACTGCAAGGTCCCGGACGCCACGTAGGCCAGCTCCAGCGCCACGCTTCCCAGGGTGCGCACTTCTCCCTGGTGGCGCCGGAACTCCCGACGCACCCCGCCCCACCGGACGAAGTGGGCGGGCTGGGCTGCCAGGCGCGACGGCTGGGGCGCCGCCTGGAGGGGGAGGCGCAGCGGCTCGCCCGCGAACCTGGCGCCGCCGCCGCGCCGGGCCGCGTAGACCCCCGGCCCGCCACGATGGCTGGTCGCCGCGAAGATCGCGGCGGCAACCGGCATCCCCTCGTAGAGCACTCCGATGGATACCCCGAAGAGGGGAAGCCCGTTGATGAAGTTCGTCGTACCGTCCAGGGGGTCCAGCACCCAGAGGAACGCCTCGTCGTGGAGAGCCAGGTCTTCCCCTTCCTCACCGAGAATGCTGTGACTGGGGAACTCCCGGGTGATGGCGGCGCGGAGCATGGCCTCGGCGTCGCGGTCGGCCGCGGTCACCGGGCTCCGCTCGCCTGGGACCTTGTACTCGACGTGCAGCAGCGTCCCGTAGCGCCCCAGGAGCATGCGCCCGACCTCATCCGCCCAGGCTGCGGCCCGGTCCTCCAGGGCGCTCAACAACGGCTCATCGGGAAGCTGCACGCGTCCCGGTGCTGTGGCCATACCCTCCCTCGCTCTCCCAGGAGTAACGGCGCAGGCGGCGCCGGTCCAGCGGGTTGTCCGAGGTGCGCTATCGGCCGTGAACTGCTGGATGCCGGCCTGAAGGCCGGGCCTTCCGGGTGTTCCAGGCCCGCCGTTCACGGCGGCAGCGTACCTCAGCAAACGAGACCTGACAGAACACTAGCATAGCGGGACGGTCGCGGACATACAAGGGCGGCGCCGTCTCCCGCAGCCGCATGGTCCCTGCGCCCCCTGGCGCACGCTCCTGGCGAAGCAAACGGCCGCGCCGGGTGGCGCGGCCCCCCAGCACGTCCCGGCTTGGCCCTCAGGCGACCTGTCCCTCGTCCTTCAGCACATCATACCGCAGAGCGATGTATCGCTGCGGGTCCGCGTCGAAGCGGTCCCGGCAGGTATCGGAGCAGAACCAGAACGTCTTGTCGCCGTAGATGGTCCGGGCCGGGCTCTGCTCCGGGGCGACGCGCATCCCACATACCGGGTCGATCATGCTGCTCCCCCTCTCGCCTCGGTGGTACTCCGGCTGGCGCGCTGCGTGTGGCTAGCCCGCCTTCCGTATGCGGCCCGACTTGGCGCTCAGCAGCTTGTGCCAGAGCTCATCGGGCACGTCGCTTTTGGCAACCAGGCAAGCGCCCTGGGTCGCCGGCTGCGCTTGCTCCACCCGGATAATGCCCTGCTCAGGGTGGGAAATGTCGAAGTAGTGCTCGCCGGGCTGCAACTCGGTGTCCTCCCGGCACAGACTGATCCGGCGCAGTTCATCGTCGTTGAACGCTTGCAGCCAATCGAAGCGCAGGCGTAGATCCCATGCGGTCTTCTCGCGTTCCGACTGCGGCTCCCTGGTCATCGGGCTTCTCCTTTACGCGCGGTCTCCCGTGGCTCGGCGCGCCGGTGTTCGCTATGAAAAACGAGGCCGGCACGGCCGCAGTAAAGGCGGCGTGGGATACGGCGGAGCGCACGCCCACCGGGTCCGGCCTGCCATCCCTTTCCCAGGGGTGCAACGTTTTCTCTTCAGGGAGCGTGGGCTGTCGGCCCGCCCGAAACTCTGGCCGTTGGCGGTTCGTCGGAGGAGTGAGGATGCACGTGAGCTTCGATGGCACTTCCTGGTCGGCGGGCCTGCGCGTTGCCCACGGCACCCGCCCCGGCGCCAAGGCACGCGGCAACGAGGACGCGGCGCTGGTCTGTGCGCCGCCCGCCCGTCCCGATGCCGGCCTGCTGTGTGCCGTGGCCGATGGCGTCGGGGGCCTGGCGCACGGGGCTGCCGCAGCCCAGGCCGCGGTCCAGACCACCGCAGCCGCGTACCTCGCCGCCTTCCAGGGCGAGGTCCCGGAGGCCCTGCGCGCTGCCGTCCTCGCGGCCCACCGTGCGGTACGCCATGCCGCTGCGGGTCCCGCCGGGGAGGCCGGCGGCGCCACGACGCTGGTCGCGTCGGTGGTGCGCGAGGCTGAGGTGTGGGTGGCGAACGCCGGGGACAGCCGCGCCTACCTCATCACGTGCGAGGGGGCGATCACCCAGATCACCCATGACCATTCCTGGGTGCAGGAGCAGGTCCGGGCCGGGACGCTTGCCCCCGAGCAGGCTGCCACGCATCCGTGGCGCAAGGTGATTACCCGCTGCCTGGGCGGCGAGGCTGCCCCGGACGTGGACCTCTTCCACCGGCGGCTGAGCCCCGGCTGCCGGGTGCTGTTGTGCTCCGACGGGCTGACCGAGGTCGTGCAGGACCACGAACTGGCCGCTGCCGTTGTCGCCAGCGAGCCCGACGCCGCGGTCGCCGCGCTCCTCGATCTGGCAGAGCGGCGCGGGGCCCGCGACGATGTGACCCTGTGCGTGGTCGCATTCCCAGCTTTCCCAACCGCGACGCCGCCTCCGGGGACCGCCGGAGGGGGAGACGCCGCGCCGGCGCCGCGGGCGGCAGGGCAGGCACCCCGCGCGGGCCGAGGACGGGTCGCCCTGTGGCCAATGGCGCTCCTGGCAAGCGCGGCGGTGGCGGCGCTGACCGTGGGGGCGGCCTGGACCGCCACCGAGGGGCGCATCGCGCCAGGGGTGACGGTGGCCGGGGTACACCTGGGGGGGCTCACGTCCGAGGCGGCCGCTGCCGCGGTAGTCGCCGGGGTGACGCCCTCCCTCACCTGCCCGCAAGTGCTGCGCGCGGGAGAGCGAGAGTGGGTGCGGACGCCGGCGGAGCTGGGGCTGTGGGTTGACGGTGCGGCGACCGCAGCGCGAGCGGAGCAGATCGGCCACCAGGGGACCTTGCCGCAGCAGGCCCGCGAGCGGGCGCTGGCGGCCCTGGCGGGCGTCAGGGTGGAGCCGGTGCTCCAGGTGGACCATCGGGTGTTGCACGGGGCGATCGCCGGGATGGCGGCCGACTCCCAGGCGACGCCGCCCGTGACCCAGGTGAACATTCCGGCGGCGATGTCGGTGGTGACGGCGCGGCTGCTCGAACGCCCCTGCGTCCCGGTAGCGTTGCCGGTGGAGGGGCCGGCAGATTCGGTTATGGACGAGGGACTGCCATGACCGGCACGCCCTGGGACACGTCCGGCTGCGGCGCGCTCGTGCCGCCGTGGACCACGGTGGAGGGGGCTGGCCCGCCGGACGGAAACCTTCGGGGCTGCTCAGGCGTTGAGAAATGAAAGGCGGGAGGGAGAACGCCCTGGGGAGAGAGCCATGACAGAAAGCCAACGGTCGGCTGGCGGCGCGGTGGCAGGGGTCGGGGTCGGGACCGTCCTGGCGGGGCGCTATGTCCTGGAGGAAGTCCTGGCAACCGGCGGCATGGGCGCGATTTTCCGCGGGTATGACCGGCTCCTGGAGCGCCCGGTCGCCATCAAGACCCTGCACCCCCACCTGGCGGGCACGCCCTACGCCGACCGCTTCCTCCAGGAAGGGCAGACCGTCGCCGCCCTGGCGCACCCCAACCTGGTGACCATCTACGACATGGGCCGCATGGAGAGCCTTCCCTACCTGGTTATGGAGTATGTGCGCGGGGAGAGCCTGGCCGCGATCCTGGAGCGGGATGGCCCGCTGTCCCCGGCCGCGGGCATCCCGCTGGCGGTGCAGATCTGCCGCGGGCTGGCCTATGCCCATGAGCGGGGGGTGGTCCACCGGGACATCAAGCCGCAGAATATCCTGGTCACCCCGGCGGGGCAGGTCAAGATTGTGGACTTCGGGATTGCGCGCGGGCCTGCGGCGGCGGAGATGACCGAGCCGGGCTGGGTGCTGGGGACCGCCCACTACCTGGCCCCGGAGGTGGTGGCCGGCCAACCCGCCACGCCCCGCTCCGACCTGTACGCCCTGGGGGTCGTGCTCTACCGGCTGTTCACCGGGCGGCTGCCCTTTGCGGGTGACGATCCCCTGGCCGTAGCGATGCTGCACCGCACGGCCCCGGTGCCACCGCCGTCGGTGGTGCGGCCGGAACTGCCCCGCTCCCTCGAAGCTCCCCTCCTCCGTCTGCTGGAGAAGGATCCCGAGCGTCGCTACCCCTCCGCTACCGCCGTCGCCACCGCACTCGGGAGCGTGGACGTGCCGTCGGCGGGGAACGCCGCTCCCACTCCTGCGGCGGTGGAGGAGGCCACCACCCTGTTGCCCCAGGGCATGCCGGTCAGCGGTGGCCCTCCCCCGACGCCGGGACGGGGTGGGCAACGCGGCCGCCGGTCGCGGAAGCGGCGCTGGGCGCTGCTCCTGGGGACCGTGCTGCCGCTGGCTGCCCTGATCTGGCTCTGGCTGGGGCTGACTGCCCCCCGCGTGGGGGAGGTCCCCCAGCGCGCCCCCTCGTCTCCGGCGGCGCGGCAGACCGCTCCGTCGGTCCCGGACCGCCCGGCGCTCACTCCGGTCCCATCGGAGGGGCGCGTCCCGGACCAGACCGTTGAGGAACACCCGGGCCGCGACCAGCCGGTGGTGCCTCCGGTGCCGACCGAGGAGATCGTGCCCGAGATCCTGGCGATGCTCCAGCACGAAGTGAGTGACCTGGTCACGGGTGGGATGGACGACGAGCGCGTCGAGGATCTGATGGGCCGGGTCGAAGACCTCGCGGACCAGGTGATGGACGGCGGGCCCAAAGACGTTGCGAAGGCATTGGCGGGTGTGCGGAAAGAGATCACGGATCTGGTGCGCCGCGGGGACCTCCCGCCCACCGTGGCCGCACGGCTGGAGGCCCTGGCGCGGGCGCTGGCGGATGCTGCCCAGCAGAGCGCCGCGTGGACGTGGGAAGGACGATGACCGTGTTGGGACGCCTGGAGCGCCTGCTGACCATCCTGGTGGAGGGCACGGTTGAGCGCTGGTTCAAGCCGCGGGTGCAGCCGGTCCACCTGGCGCGCCGGCTGGAAGCGGCGCTGGAAGACGGGGTGCTGGTAGGCCCCCACGGTCCCCTGGCTCCCAACGCCTTCGTGGTGACGGTGGACCCGGCGACCTACGCCCGGTTCGCCGGGGCGCGCACCGGCATTCAACGGGAACTGGAGCAGCACCTGGTGACCGCAGCGGCGCGGCGGCGGCTCCGCACCCTCGATCCGTTCCGGGTGGAGTTGCAGGCCGACCCTGCGCTCGAAGAGGGACGCTGTGTGGCGCGGGCCGCGTTCCAGGAGCGCAGCGCGGGCCGCAACGGGGTGGCCGGGCTGCCGGAGGGAAGCAGGCCAGAGCAGACCGTCATGATGCCGGTGGGGATTGAGGAGACGGTCGCGGTGGCCCCGGCGGCGCTGGAGGTGCTGGGGCCGGGTGAAATGGTCCGTACCGTGCCGCTCACCGGCGCCGCCTGTACGCTGGGCCGCGCCGACGATAACACCCTGGTGCTCCCCGAGTCCGCGGTTTCCCGCCACCATGCCGCTATCCGGCGCACGGGCGACGGTTTTGTGGTGGAGGATATGGGCAGCACCAACGGCGTCGTGCTGAACGGCAAGCGGGTGCAGCGCGCCCACCTCAAGGACGGAGACCGTCTGCTCATTGGCACGGTCGAACTGGTGTTCCGGCAGCGGTAGCATGTCCAGCGGTACGGCGCTTCCCGCAGGTCCTGGGCGCACATCTGCCGGAAAGCTCGCGTGTGGCCGTTCGTCTTGAGCGTGTCGAAGGGCGAGTGGGCTTGCCTCGGCTGCGCGGCATGTCTCATGGGTTCTGGTGGGAGGAGTGGTGGCGGTGGTGGATGTATCGGCGGCGGTCACCATCCTGGTGCTGCGCGTCGGGGTCGTCGCGGCCCTCGTGCTCTTCGTGCTCCTGGTGTTCCGCACCCTCCGTGCCGAACTCGCGTCGGCATCCCATGCGCCCGAGGCCGCCGAGTCCCTGACCGACGTGATCGAAGTCGTCGCCTGCGATGAGGCCCCGGCCCTGGCGGGCAAGCGGTATCCCCTGGAAGCGGTCAGCAGCATCGGCCGCGACCCCGACAACACCGTCATGATCCCGGACCCCCGTGTTTCCGCCCGCCATGCCCGGCTGGTCTGGCGGAACGGGCAATGGTGGGTGGAGGACCTGGGCAGCACCAACGGCACCTTGCTCAACGGCCGGCCGGTGCTCGGCCTCACGCGCCTGGGCCGCAACGATCTGCTGTGCCTGGGTCCGGCGACGCTGCGGGTGCGCTCCGCATGACCCCCATGACTGGAACCGCGCTCCCCGTCCGCCTGGCCGCCTCCCGGCGCGTCCAGGCCGGACTCGTTCTCTTGCCCTCGTGCGTGCTGCTGGCGGGGCTGGCCGCCATCGCGCTGTCCAGCCTGGGGCGCGCCCTTTCGCCGGTGGAGCAAGGGCTGGCCTTCGGCGTGGCGCTGCTCCCGGTGGTAACGCCGTGGCTGCTGCGCTGGCGCGGCGTGGCCTGGGACCCCGTGCTGGGGGGCGCCGTGTGGATGCTGTGCGCCCTTGGCGTCATCACCGTGGCCCGGGTCACGCCGGTCCTGCTGGAAAAACAACTGCTCTGGATCGTGCTCGGGTGGGGGGCGCTGCTGGGGACCCTGGCCGTGCCCGACCTCACCGAGCGCCTGCGCCGCTACAAGTACACCTGGCTGTGGGGCGGCCTGGCCCTGGCGCTCGTTACCCTGGTGTTCGGGCAGGACCTCAGCGGCAGCGGCATCCGGCTCTGGCTCCAGCTCGGCCCCGTGACCGTCCAGCCGTCGGAGTTGCTGCGGGTGCTCCTGGTGGTGTTCCTGGCGGCCTACCTGGACGAGCGCCGCGACCTGCTCAGCGCGACGTCGCTGCCCTGGGGTCCGCTGCGGCTGCCCCCCCTGCCCTACCTGCTGCCGCTCCTCAGCATGCTCGGCATCATTCTGCTGATCCTGGTGTTCCAGCACGACCTGGGGCCGGCGCTGCTCTACTTCGGCACCTTCCTGGCGATGGTGTATGTGACCACCGGCCGGCGGAGCTATCTGCTCAGCGGGCTGGGGCTGTTCGCGCTGGCGGGCGCGGGCGGGTATGCGCTCTCCGGGCACATCCGGAACCGGTTTGCCCTGTGGCTGGACCCCTGGAGCGACCCGCAGGGCCAGGGCTACCAGAGCCTCCAGGCGTTGGAGGGGTTGGCCTTCGGCGGCGTGGCCGGGCGCGGGCCGGGCTACGGCTATCCCACCCTCATCCCCGCGGCGCACACCGACTACCCGCTGGCGGTGATCGGCGAGGAGTGGGGCTTGCTGGGCACCCTGGCGGTGGTGGTGCTCTACGCGGTGCTGACGACCCGCATGCTGGACCTGGCGGCCCACCTGGGGCGGGACCGCTTTGGGCAACTGCTCGGCGCCGGGCTGGGCATCAGCCTGGGGCTCCAGGCATTCATCATTCTGGGCGGCGTGCTGCGGCTGGTCCCCCTCACCGGGATCACCTCCCCCTTTCTGAGCTACGGCGGGAGCTCCATGATCATGAGCTTCGTGGCCCTGGGGCTGCTGCTGCGGCTCTGGACGGAGCAGACGCGCGCCTGATACCGACGCTGGACAGGGGGGAAGCAGGACGGTGACCACTATCGCAGGGCGTATCGCGCGGACCGGGGTGGTCCTGCTCGCCGGCTACCTGCTGCTGGCGCTGCTGGCGGTCTACTGGCAGGTGGTGCGGGCCGATGAGTTGGTCGCCGACCCTACCGCCAACGCCGGGCGCCTGTACCAGGAAGAGCTACGGGTCGCGCGCGGGCGCATACTGGACCGCAACGGCGTGGTGCTGGCCGAGACCGTGACGGCGCCCGACGGCACGCGCCAGCGGCGCTATCCCCATCCCGGCACCGTCCATGTCGTGGGCTACCATTCGGCACGGTTTGGGGAGAGCGGCATGGAGGCCGTCGCCGGCGGGATATTGTCGGGCCGAACGGGGGTCAGCGCGCTCCTGGGCATCTTCTGGGACCTGCTGCACCAGCCGCGCCGGGGTGGCGAGGTCAGGCTTACCCTGGATAGCCGCATTCAGCAGGCCGCGGAAGCGGCAATGGGGGGCCAACCCGGCGCGGTCGTTGCCCTCAACCCGCGCACCGGGGAGGTGCTGGCGCTGGTCAGTACCCCAGGATTCGACCCCAACCGGCTGGAGCAGCAGTGGGAAACGCTCCGCACCAGCCCGGCGCGGCCGCTGCTCAACCGCGCCACGCAGGGCCGCTACAGCCCCGGCTCCACCTTCAAGACCGTGACCCTGGCGACGGCGCTGGAGGCCGGGCTGGTGGACGCCCTGACACCGATACGCTGCCCGGAGCAACTGAACGTTGCGGGCTTCCCGGTGCGCAGCCGCAACGAGCCGTCGGGCAAGACCACCCGGACGGTACGGGATGCCTACGCCTATTCCTGCAACACCGCCTTTGCTGAGCTGGGGTTGCAGGTCGGCCAGGAGCGGTTGACCGCCCTCGCCGGAGCGCTCGGCCTGGGCGAGCGCATCCCCTTCGAGCTGGAGACCGCGGCGGGGCAGGTTAGCAGCACGCCGGAGTATGTGGACAGCCCGCAGGGCCTGGCGGTGACGGCGTTCGGGCAGGGGGAAGTGCTGGTAACTCCGCTCCACCTCGCACTGATAGCCGCGGCGGTAGCCAACGACGGCCTGGTGCCGGTACCCCGGCTCACCGCCGGGAAGCTGCCGGCCACGTGGCAGCGCGCCATGTCGCCCCCAGCGGCGCGGGCGCTGGCCGAGATCATGGAGTACAGCGTGGAAGAGGGGTGGGCCGCCGCGGGCGCCGTGCCGGGCGTGCGGGTCGCCGGCAAGACCGGCACGGCCGAGGTGGGCGAGCGCCGCCAGCCCCACGCCGTGTTCATCGCCTTCGCCCCGGTCGAGGCCCCCCGGATCGCGGTCGCCGTCCTCAAGGAGCAAGGGGGTGCCGGCTCGACGGCGGCCGGGCCGGTCGTGCGCGCGGTGCTCCAGGCGGCGCTGAAGTAGCCGCCGTCGTGCTGCTGCCCTCCTCCCGCCCCCGGCGGGGCGTGCGGGGCGCTGCGGGGAGAAAGACACCGGAGGGTCAGGCGGCTGCGCGATCGGCCGGGTAGTCCTCGGCGTCGTCCTCCGGCTGGTACCCGAGCAGCTCCATGGTATCCGTGATGTCCCAGTGCCGTCGGCGGTTGTTGGAGATCGCGTAGAAGACCCCGTAGCGTACCGGGCTCTCGATGGCGCGCCAGATAACCTGGGTGCAGTCGCGCGGACTCAGCCACATCCAGCGTGTGACCTCATCGGTGGGCCGGGGGAGAAACGCCCCGATACGGAGGCAAATAATCGCCAGCCCGTGTTCCTCGACATAATAGCGCGCCAGGGCTTCGCCGAAGACCTTCCCTTCCAGCGCCGGGGCAAGCTCGTCGAGCGTGCGCAGGTCCGCAAGGACGATGTCCTCCGTTGGGCGCACCGTCGGGATCGTATGGTGGTAGTGGAGGCGGAGCGCGTAATAGCAGTCTCCAGGCCACCCAAGACGAAGCCCCCGCTCGGTACGCGGGGGCTTCGGGGCGAGGAATGCCGATCCAGAAATGGCCGGCCCCCTGGTGGAGAACGGCCCGCTGGGAGCCCCAGCGGTGCCCCGGCGCTCTCTGCTGGATGTCCTGGCGCTCCTTTACCGGTAGGCGTATCGGCGGTGGATGAAGAGACCTGACAGGCCGATGATGGCGCCAACCAGGAGAGCAGCCTCTCGCGGGAACCCGATGTCACCCGTCCGCGGCAGCGCACCGGGCTGGTGGGGAAGGTCAACCACCACACGGAACGGATCAGTCAACTCGAAGACCCGGGGAGTGACCACCTGATCGAGTCCCAAGACCCAGGTGAGCACGGCCTCGAAGTCACACGTGCGCTGCGCCTCTACCAGCGTGGGCAGGTTGGCGACGATTTCCGTCGGACCGGTATAGCTCGGCACTCCTTGTTCCGTGTCGAAGCCTGCGGCTGGTTGGAAACGCAACTCCAGCAGAACAGCCCCGCTGACCTCTATCGGCAGACCCGATGCGCACCCGGTTGCCGGCGGCTGGATAAAGCGCACCTGATGCTCGGGCAACGTCCCGCGAAATTCGAAGACGATCCGGTCGAATCCCTCGTGCTGTGCGACCCGAACATCCGTGAGGAGTGCAAAAGGCGGAGGTCCGGCAAAGTGCGGGCTCGGGTCCTCTGCCGTGATCGTCCTCTCTCCCGCAGCCTGTACCAGGACGGGCACTGCGCCCAGGGCCAGCATAGCGAGGAGCAACATCGCCGCCCTGAAAGTCGGTAGACGTCGTCGCATTTTCCACCTCTCTGCCCAGCGAGCGTTCATTCGGATTCCCAATAATCGGCTATCCTGTAACGACGGCCGTCCTCCGTATAACGTCCCGTGGTTCAGGAGGTAAGCTGCGGGGGGTAGGAGTCCAGGACGCCCCATGGCGCGCCAGGGGGCCAGATTCCCTCGTCCACCGTGCGGAAATGCGGAAAGCTTCTCCGCGCAAAAGCGAAGGGCCGAGCCTGGCATGGCACCGGGCCGGTGAGCTCTCTCGGGGAGCGTCTCCCGGCTGGGAATCAGCAGCCCACCGTCGTCGTGAGTGACCCGGTGGCACTGGTACCGGATGGACATCCCTACCGACTTTGGCCGGAAAGGGTGGGCACTCTCCCAGGGGCTACAGCCGGAACACGGTCAGCAGCTTCCGTTCAGCCTCCTCTGCGATCGTGGCGACGATCTCCAGATCGGCCTCCAGCCCCGACTCCATGACCTTGCCCCGCAGCAACTCGTCCACCTGGAAAATCCCGGCAGAGTTGTTCATGGCAATGTCAATGCGGACCGGCTTGGCCTCACCCCGCGTGATGGTCACGCGTTCGATGGCTGCGGCGGAGAGCGAATGGATATTGATGGCGCCGGCCTCGTAGGGGATGCGGGACCGTCCCTTGGTCATATCCAGGGCGTCTGCAACCCGCACGATCCCAGCCTCCCAGGTGATGGGGTGGTAGCCCTCGGTATGTACCAGGATGGCATGCAAGATCTCGCTCCACAGAATGGTTCTGGGCTCGATATCGTAGATGCCGTCCAGGAGTTCCTTGATTTTGGGGGCAGCCACGATCAGGCTATAGCGTTCGTGTTCGGGACGGGAGATCACCATACCGATATCGTGGAACAGTGAGGCCACGACGACCACCACCTCGGCATCATCCACGGTAAGCCCGTGGTGGCGCACAACATCGGGCACCTTGCCGGCTTCCACCAGCGCCCGCAGCAGGCGCAGGGCCACATTGGCAACGATCTGCACATGCACCGCGCCGTGGTCCGACATGCCCAGCCGGGTCATGCCGTTCACGTTGGCGCAGGCCCACAGCGTATGAAGCTCCCGGTCACGGTTCACCCGCCGCACGACCCGCGCCAGTCGTGCATTGTGCCGAGCCGGCACGCGGATGATGTCGCCCTGCACCGCAGCCGGGCGCGCCTGCCCCGGCTGCTGGAGCGCCACCTCTGCTTCACCGACGGCAGCGACTTCCAGTGGGCCGTCGGTCGCAGCGGGCAGCGTGTCGTCGTGGTCGTGCGCCGCGTTCGCGTGGTCATGCTCTCGCATGCGAGACCTCCTCCGTTTCCCAGCGCCAATGCTCCGCGCATGAATGAAAACGCTGGAGTCCAGGGGCTGGCTTTCCCCCAACGGAAAAGGGGACGGGCGGTCGGCCTGTCCCCTTCCTCATTTCCTCGCAGCTTGACCCTTGACCGCCCGCCACACCGAGCTACCGCGATCGCTCAATGTCGTGGTGGCCCACGTCCACGAGTACGGCGGTATCCGCTGCTACCCGATACAAGAGCCGAATGTCCCGGCTCACCCTTGCATACCAGAGGTCAGAGCCAGCGAAGCGCCGGGCACGCAGGCTCGGGTGGCGGGGGTTCTCGGCCAGCAACCGGAGGTGGGCATCTACCTGGCGCTGCTCATCGGATGTAAGCCGCGTATACGCACGGACAAAGCGTGCGGTGCGTTGTAACCTCACGCCGAGCGCGGTTTCCCATCCGCCTCCGCACGCCGGGCATGCTCGTGGAGATCGGCGATGAGGTCCTCCACGTTCTCGAAGGTGTAGACCCGCCCCGCGGCAATATCCCGCTCGCCCTCCAGGATGCCTGCAATCTCCTCGGGGCTGAGGGGTTCCTCCCCCTCCGGGGTGCAGAGCAGCGCCCGCAGGAGCGGCTCCGCCAGCACGCGCTCCACCGCCTGGAGCTCATCGTCCGGGAGCGCGTCGATAAGCTGGTGCAGTCGTTCTCTCGTGGTCATGGCTGGCCTCGGTCTTCCCAGGATGGGAGGGTACCACGCCTGCATGAGCAGCCTCCGGCCTTTCCCCCCATGCCCTCATCCTCATCTTACACCCGGCCCGCCGTCACCGGTACCTTCTCCAACCGCACGCCGCACACACCCAGGTGCGCCACCGCCCTGGCCAGCTCCTGCCCCCCCGCCGCGGCCAGCTCCGCGGCCCCTTCCACGATGGGGTAGCTCAGGGAGACCACGCCCGGCGGCACGTCCTCGGCCACCTTCACCGTCCACTCAACCTGTCCGGTGCGGGCCACCAGCCGCACCCGGTCGCCGTCCCCCACGCCCAGGCGCTCGGCGTCGTCCGGGCTCAGGCGCAGGGCCTCCGCCAGGAGCCCTCGGAGCCCCTGCTGCCCCTTGACCAGGACCTCCTGATGATAGGGGACCAGTTCGCGCCCGGCCGCCAGCAGCAGCGGGTACTCCTCATCCGGCGCGGCGTCCAGGGGCAGGTAGGCGATGGGCAGCAGGCGGGCCTTGCCGCTGGGGAAGCCCTCGGCGTAGAGCACCGGCGTCCCCTCATGGTCGGGTGTGGGGCAGGGCCATTGGATGCCCCCGGCCTCCAGCCGCTCATGGCTGAGTCCGGCGTACTCCGGGACCACCTGGGCGATCTCCGCGAAGACATCCGCGGCGTCCTCGTGGACGAAGCGCCCGCCCATCAGGTTGCCGACCTCGTGCAGGATCCACCAACCGGGGCGGCTATCACCCATCAGGGGCAGCGCGGGGCGCAGGAGCTGTACCCGCCGCTCGGTGTTGGTGAAGGTTCCCTCGATCTCCACGGAGGTGGCCGCGGGGAGCACCACATCGGCCAGTTCAGCAGTCTGGGTCAGGACGTGGTCCTGCACCACCAGGAACTCCAGCTTCTCCAGGGCCGCCGCGAGCGCATCCCCGGCGGGATCGTCCAGCGCAGGGTCGGCCTGCACGAGGTACATGGCCTTCAGGGTCCCCGCCTGGGCTGCCGCCACCATCCCGGCCAGGTCCTGGCCGGGGGTCGCCGGGAGCGCGCCGCCCCACACCTCCTGGAGCCGCGTGCGGGCTTCGGTCGCGGTCACGGGCGCGTAGCCGGGCAGCAGGTCAGGGCGCAGGCCCATGTCCCAGGCGCCCTGGTCGTTGGCGGCCCCCCGCAGGGCGTTCAGCCCGCCGCCGGGCAGCCCGATGTTCCCGGTGGCCAGCGCCAGCGCGGCCAGGGCCTTCACACCGTCCGTGTTGGCGGTGTACTCCGTCAGGCCCACATCGTAGAGGATGGTCGTGGGCTTGGCCGCCGCGAAGAGCCGGGCCGCCTGCGCGATGTCCTCCGCCGGGATGCCCGTGATGTCCGCCACCCGCTCCGGCGGGAAGTCGGCCAGGGAGCGGCGCAGGTCCTCCAGCCCCTCAGTGCGGGCCGCCAGGAATTCCCCATCCGCCAGGCCCTCGTCCAGGATGACCCGCAGCATCCCGCCCACCAGGGCGACCTCGGTGCCGGGGCGGTACTGGAGCCACAGGTCGGCGTACTGGTTCATCTCGGTGGCGCGGGGATGGGCCAGGATAAGCGTACTCCCCCGGAAGCGCACCGGATTGCGCGCCCGCCAGGCGGCCACCGGGTGGGTCACCGCGGTGTTCGACCCGATGATGAACAGAGTCTTGGCCTCGGAGATGTCCCACAGGGAGTTGGTCATAGCCGGGTAGCCGAAGATCTCCCGCAGGTCCTGGACCACCTCAGGGCGGTCCAGGCGGCTGTAGCTGTCCACGTTGTTGCTGCCCAGGACGGAGCGGGCCAGCTTCTGGAGCAGGTAGTGCTCCTCGTTGGTGGCCTTGGCCGATCCCAGGACCCCGACCGCCTCGCCCCGGTACTGGCCGAGCTTCTGGGCCACCAGGGTCAGGGCCTCCTCCCAGGTGGCTTCGACGAACCCGCCGTTGCGCTTGATGAGAGGCGTGGTGAGCCGCTGCGGGTCGCGGCTGAAGCCCAGTCCCCAGCGGCCGCGGGCGCACATAATGCCCGCGTTGGCGGGCCCCTCCTTCTCCGGGGTTACCCGCAGCACCTTGTTGCGCTTGGTCTCCACGGCAATCTGGCAGCCGTCGGCGCAGTGAGGGCAGATGGTAGTGGTGATGGCCTGGGGCAGGGCCTGCCACTTGCTGGGGCGGTCCATGATGCAGGCCACCGGGCACACGTCAATGCAGGCGCCACAGAAGTCGCAGCCCACGTCAGCCATGGGCAGGCCCATGACCGTATCGATCTGAGCCTGAGGCCCCTTGTAGGACAGCTCGTAGACGTGCAGGCCGCGGACCTCGTCACAGGTGCGCACGCAGCGGGTACACAGAATGCACTCGTTGAAGTCCAACTCGATGAAAGGGTTGACCCGGCGGATGGGCTTCTCATCGTGGTCCGGGCCGAACCAGGAGTTAGCCTCCTGGTAGTAGGGGGCCGGCTGGCGGTGCATCTCCAGGTACTCGGAGCCGCTCTGGAACTCGCAGCGCTTGTTCTTGGCGCAGGTCAGGCAGCGGTAGGTCACCACGGCATCCCGCAGGCAGACGCCGTCGATGCCGCAGTGCTCCTGGCGGTGGCAGGTCAAGCAGCGGTCCGGGTGGTCGGAGAGCATGAAGCTCATGACCCCCCGCTGCATGTTGAGCACGTCGGCGGTCTTGGTCCGGACCACCATGCCTTCCTGGACCTGGGTGGTACAGGAGGTGGGGAAGCCGCGCATGCCCTCGATCTCGACCACGCACAGGCGGCACCCGGCAAAGACCGACACGCCGTCCCAGTAGCAGAAGTGAGGGATGTAGAGGCCGGCGTCGAGCGCGGCCTTCAGGACGGGCGTACCCTTGTCCGCCTGGATGGTCTGGCCGTCAATGGTAATGGTAACCTTCTCCGCCAAGGTGAACCTCGCTTCCCAGGGCCTACCGCCGGCAGGCCGGGCCAAGGAATGCAGTTATGCAGCTATGCCGCAGGCTTTCCGGGCACAGGCCATGTGCTCTATCGTCCTGCTTCTGCCGCCGTATATCATCTGAGGAATTCGATGGAACACACGCCTGCCGTCTCCACCTTCTCCAATTCGCCGCGGTCCGTCGTGAGCAGGGTAGCCCCCCGCCCCACCGTAAGCGCGACGGCAAAAACATCACCGAGAGCGATAGGCGGGTGGAAAGCTTTGATCTCAGCCGCCGTTGCGAGAAGTTGGTCATCCATCAACCGGATGATGTGTATCCCTGCGGCGTGCATTCTGGCAACAGCAGTGCGCCATGCTCCTGCACCACCGCGGCGCAGGAGCAGGTAATGAACTTCAACCAGATTGACGGCATGGATCAAGACAGGTTGCGAACTCTCAAGGACCTCTTCAACCCGCTCAGCGCCCTGCTCATTGTTCAGGATGCAAAGCAGGGCGCTACTGTCCAGCACCCAGGTCATTCTCCCGCCGCTTCCCGAAGAACTCTCTCTCGCCGCTCCTCATCAGCACGCCGTTCGGCGAGAAACTCATCGACGGTAATACCCAGGTGCTTCATGGATCCGCGCAATGCTTTCACCGCCGCCCGTCGCTGTTCCGGGGTAGGCACGGGGCACGGCTCCACGACCATGAACATCTCTACCCGTCCCTCCGGGATGTCCTCTGGAACCCGAATATGGAGCATCCGGTCGGGGCCTACGTCCTCGTAGCTATGAATCACCTTCATGTTGGCGGCCCTCCTCCTATCAGGATAGCCGCTCGCAACCGTTCCGCACAAGGCTGCGGTTAGCGCGCCCCTACCGGCTCCCGCGCCGGCCACGCCACATGGGGGCTGCCGACCCGCACCGCCTCCGGCGCCACCTGGGCGCATATGCCGCAGCGGATGCACCGCTCAGGTACGATCCGAACGCGCTCGCCCTCCTGGACGATGGCCCCCGTCGGACACGCGGGGATGGCTGCGGCCGCCGGCGCGCTGCGCTCGGGGTCGATCTGGTACTCTACCATCGTGTGGCAGGCCAGTCCCGTGCAGCGCCGTTCGTTGATGTGCTCCAGCACGTCGTCCATGAAAAACTTCAAGAGGGCGTTGATGGGGCTGGGGGTGAGCTGGCCGTGCGCGCAGTTGGCGTTGGGCATGAAGGACGTGTACCGCCGGAGCAGGTCGATGTCCGTGGGCACGCCCCGGCCGCTGGTGATGCGCTCCAGGATGTCCACCAGGCGCATGCTCCCGGCCCGGCAGGTGGTGCAGCGGCCGCAGCTCTCGTCCCGGTCGAAAGCGACCAGCCGCTTCGCCATGTCCACCACGCACGAGCGGTCGTCCATGAAGACGAAGCCGCCGGATCCCATCATGACACTCTCTGCGGCGAAGGCCGCCGGCTCCAGGGCGATATCGATCATCTCGCCGGTGATGAAGCCGCCCAGGGGGCCGCCCGGCTGCACCGCCTTCAGGGTGCGGGAGGGGTCCCGCAGGCCACCGCCCGCCACCTCGAACAGCGTCCGCAACGGCGTCCCCAGAGGGAGTTCTACAATACAGACCCGCTGCACGTCGCCGCTCAGGCTGAAGATTTTCGTCCCTTTGGCCCGCTCGGTGCCCCTGGCAGCATACCACTCGGCGCCGTTCACGATGATACTGGGGGCTGAGGCGTAGGATTCCACGTTGTTGACGTTGGTGGGCTTCATGAAGACGCCCGCCTGGGCTGGGAAGGGCGGCTTGATGCGGGGCATGCCCCGGTAGTCCTGGATGGAGGCGATGAGACCGGTCTCCTCACCGCAGACGTAGGCGCCCGCGCCCCGCACCACCTCCAGGTCGAAGTCCAGGCCGCTGCCCAGGACGTTCCTGCCCAGCAGTCCCCGCTCCCGCGCCTGGGCGATGGCCGTGCGCATCCGGGCTACCGCCAGAGGGTACTCGTCGCGGATGTAGATGAACCCGAACTCCGCGCCGGCGGCCACGCAGCCGATGAGCATCCCCTCGA
>JACQUQ010000105.1 GCA_016210175.1 Chloroflexota bacterium
AAGGCGGCGAACATCAGGTGCAGCTCCGCCACCATCCAGACGCCCAAGCGGTTCCCCAGCAGCGGTAACTCCCGGTAGGCGGTCGGCCCCGGGCCTTCTGCCCCGGCCACCGACCAGGTCCCTGCCACCAGCGCCGAGGCCAGCAGCCCTGAGATTGCGACGTGTCGAACGCTCCTCGTCCCCAACGTTCCGCACCTCCTCTGCTAGGAGATTGCCACATACGTCACAAGAACACGACAAAAAATAAATAAGCCGGTGTGCGCTTTCCGTCTCTGGTCGGCACGCGACGCTAACTCGGAGGGCTGACGCCCGACTTCCGCTCCACGAAGCTCAGCAGGTCACTCAGGCGGCGGAAGTAGGCTTCCTCTCCCGATTGCACATGGAA
The DNA here is from genome assembly GCA_016210175.1 of Chloroflexota bacterium. GTDB lineage: Bacteria > Chloroflexota > Dehalococcoidia > SHYD01 > JACQUQ01 > JACQUQ01. Next base: position 386 of record JACQUQ010000105.1, read on the forward strand.
CACGTGGCTCCGCCACTCCGGATCCCCGACCCCGGTGCGCGGCTCCAGCCATAAGCGGATGACGAACGACACATTGTTGCGTACTATCACGGGAGCACCCTTTTCCGGTAGCTGCACCGTCCCTCGTGACCGCAGCTTACGGATGGTGGCTTACATTCAGCTTACAAAGGCCTGGCAATTTCGTGACGTAACGCGGCGGGCGGCATGGGGGAGCCGGAGGGGTGCGGTCAGGGTGGGCCGGTCCGGGGGGGAGTGCTCGCGCTACCGGCGTCACACTCCCAGGCAAGGGATTCCCAGGGCCGCTTCCCATAAGGGACCGCCCAGGAGTTGGCAGGATCGGTGGGGTGTGCAGGGTGGAGGTCAGCGGTCGGGGACCTGTAACCGGGTAATGGTGTGGTAGAGCTCCTGGGTTTCCTGGAGTGGCTCGACCTCAAGCTCTTGCCAGAGGCGGTGGCGGAAGGCAACATACTGCCGGAGGGCCTCGTCACGGCGGCGGGCCCGCCACAAGCAGCGCATCAGCTCCCGCTGGATCTCTTCCCGCAGCGGGTCGGCCTGGAGGGCTTGCCGGTAGTACTCCAGGGCGCGCTCCAGGTCGCCCTGGTCCTGGAGGAGCTGCGCGATTTTCTTGATGAGCCCCAGGTACAGCTCCCGGTAGAACTCCCGCTCCGTCCAGCACCAATCGCTGTACGGCTCGTCGCTCATGAAGTCGCCCCGGTACACCTGCGCGGCCGCCTGGTAGACGGCCAACGCTTGCGCCGCCTGCCCGGCGCGCTCCAGCGCCTCGCCGTGGCGGATGCTCTCACGGAACTCGTCCACGTCCAGGTGGTAGGGCGCCTCCGTGTTCCAGTAATAGCTCTCGCCCTCCGTGCGCACGAAGAGCCAGGGGGCGCGGCCCTCTGGCTCCAGGGCGTGGCGCAAGGCGTTCATCACGACGTGCAGGCGGTCGTCGCCCAGTTCCGGCGCGATACCGGGCCACAGGTGCTCGATCAGCACCTCCTTCGCCATCCGCTTGCCGGCGTGGACCAGGAGGATCTTGAGCGCGGTCAACGCCTGCCGTCGGGCAAAGGACCGGGCAGACAGGGGCTGGCCGTTGCGGGAGACCCGGAAGTCCCCGAAGCAGGTGATGGCGAGGAGCGCCGGGGCGGTCGGATCGGCGCGGGGCGTCGGGTCGGCTTCCAGCGTGAGGGGGAGGCCGAGGGGAGAGCGCGAGAACGCGCGCTGCACGGCGGCAGTGACCCGCTCACGTTCTGCCGCGATGGCCGCTTCCCAGGCCCGCTGATAGGTCTGCACATTCCTGATGAGCGCCGCGGCCCGCTGCGCCATCGCCGAGAGGACGGCGATGTGCCTGGTCGGGAGCAGGGGCGCCTCGGCCCGGTACCGCAAGGACACCACCCCCACCGCGCGCTCGTCTGCCACCAGCGGGAGGCAGACCAGATCCCCCTGCCCCACCCGCGCGGCCCGGCAGGTCGCGGGCCACATCGCACGCGCGCCGGCAAGGGTGACATTCCGCAGCCCTTCCCAAGCGGGACACTGTCGCTCCGCGTCGGGAGGCAGGGAGCACGATGGCAGCACTTCCGCGTCACCCTCGACGACCCGGCAGGTCTCCACCCCGGTGGCGGGGTCACGGAGCACGATCATGCCGCCCTGCGCCTCGGTGACGGTCAGCATCTTCAGCAGCATGCGCCGGAGCATCAGCTCCAGGTTGCGCTGGACGCTGACCACGGGCGCAACTTCCACGTCTGCAATGGCATCCCGCGCGCGCAGCATGGTTGTGGAAATGGCAGCGCTCAACGGACGGGACACGCCGAAAAGAAAGCTGAGGAGTTCGGGCAGGTCGTCGTGCCGACGGCGGGACGCCACATCGAGGCTCCCTTGCACGCCTTCGGGGCCGAGGAGCGGAACGCAGATATAGCCGGTGAACCCGCTTTCTTTGACGCGGGTCCGCAGGAAGCGGGGGTCATGGGGCAGGTCGTCGGTGACGATAGGCTCGGCCTTGGCGGCGACCAGCCCCGGATACCCCTGGCCGGTGGGAAACTCGGTGATCTGCCGAAAGGCGACGGAAAAAGGACCGCGCTGGGCGGTCAGGACCATCCGGTGCGTCTGCCAGTCCGTGAGGAAGAGTTCGGCGACTTCCATTTCCGTGGACTCGGCGATCCAGGTGAGGACATGGTGAAACGCCTCCACCGGGAGCGGCGCGGACAGCGCGAAGTTCACGTACCCGAGCTGTGCCAGCCGCAGCAGGTCCGGGGTGCGCTGGCCGAAAAACGCCACGGCCCGCGGCCGCGATCCGGGTGGGAGGGCGAGCAGCCGCCACTTGGTCCGGTGGCTGTCCCGGCCATTCCGTCCGAGTTCCAGGGCGCAGGAGCGCTGGGGATGCCCCTTCAGAAGTGCGGTAAAGACGGGACAGCCTTTGCGGCAGAAGGGATGCCCGAAGAAGTCCCGGCCCCGCTGGACGTCATAGCTGGGCCGGCCGACCGCATCAGCCGCAGGGACGCCGATGTGCGCCTCGGCCAACGGGGACCAGAAGAGGATACGCTGCTGCTCGTCCAGGCCGAACGCCGGGCTCCAGTCGAGGTCAGTTGGTGGCAGCGCAGGCTGGTCTTGGTGTCCTCCTGAGGCTCCGACCATGGTCGTATTCCTCTGAGCGTACCACCGGCACGGGCCACACAGACGGCCCCAGGAACGAGCCTGAGCGACGCTGCGCCAACGCCACGGTGCAGGCGCAGCCCCAAGGCCAGCGCCGTTCTCGGAGCCCCTGGTCGGCGCCAGGGTCGCCGCAGTACCGGTAAGTACGGATGACAACGGTGGCCGAAGAGCGCTCTGGGAGCCGGTTGGGAGGATCGTGCGCCGGGACCGGAGGGTCCGGCGGGGGGCATGGCAGTGTCCTGCGCCACGCCAGGTCGTGATGGGGCAGGTCGCGCGGTGCGGGACTACCGATCCGGCGGAGTTCCCGCCGGGCCGCGACCTGGCAGTCGCTGAGGAGGCCGGATCGTTTGCTCTATCCTACACCGGTTTTCGCTTCTCCCCCAGGTGTCCTCTGGCGTGTCCCCTGAATAACGCCTGAATATGCGCGCCGCAGGGCGCGTTATCCCCCTACGTCCGGGGGGGACAGCGCCTCCCATCCGTGGGGGACGGTGTGCGCCAGGTAGGACGCGTGCCCCGAGGCAACCAGGCGCCGAACTACTTCCTCGCCATGCTCCCGGCTCTGCACCAGGGCAAAGAGGCTGGGGCCGGCGCCGGAGAGGTGGACGCGGGCGGCGGCCGCGTCCGCCAGGGCGCGCGCGGCGTGTGCCAGGGCCGGGAACAGGCGCCGGGCCACCGCGGTAAAGCTGTTCACCAGCAGGTCTTCGGGCAGGGCATGGCGTGACCGCAGGGCCTCCGCCAGCGCGGCTGCGGCGCTGCCGTCCCGATAGTCTCCGGGGGTCAGGGCGCCGTAGAGCCGGGCGGTCTTCTGGGGGACGTTCGCGGGGGGAACCACCAGGACCAGCCAGCGCACGCCAGGGAAGGGCAGCGGCTCAAGGATCTCGCCCCGGCCCGAGGCCAGGGCGGTACCGCCCCGCAGGAAGAAGGGAACATCCGAGCCGAGTTCTTGCGCGAGGGGCAGGAGGTCGTCGTCGCTATACGCCAGCCCCCACCGACGGGTGAGACCGACCAGCGCCGCGGCCGCGTCGGCGCTGCCCCCGCCCAGCCCTGCGGCCACCGGGATGCCCTTCTCCAGGGCCAGGTGCGCCCCCGGCGTCACCCCAGCCCGCGCGCGCAGCAGGCGCGCCGCCCGCAGGGCCAGGTTGTCCGGGCCTGCCAGGGCGGGGTCGCTACAGGAGAGGGCGAGATCGGGGGCCGGGCTGAGGGTGAGGCGGTCGGCCAGGGACACCGATTGGAGCACCGTCCGCACCTCGTGGAAGCCGTCGGGACGGCGGTCCAGCACCTCCAGCGTCAGGTTCACTTTCGCGTAGACCCGCAGCGCCAGGGCGCGAGGCGGCTCCTTAGCCATCGGACGGCTCTTGTCCTGCGTCCTGCGCCGGGCGGAGGGCGGCGTACCCACGCGCCAGCGCCGCCCACTCCTCCAGGGTCAGGGTCTGGGGGCGGCGCGCCGGATCGATGCCGACCGCGGCCAGCAGCGACCGCGCGTGCGAGTCGGGAAGGCCCAGGCCGTGCGCCAGGGTGTTGTGGAGCTGCTTACGGCGGGCGGAGAACCCGGCCCGCACGACCTGGAAGAACGTCTCCTCGTCGGGGATGGCGACAACCGGCTCCGGGGCCACGTCGATCCGCACCACCGCCGATTCCACCTTGGGCGGCGGGTAGAAGCTCCCCGGCGGTACCGTCGCCACGATGCGGGGCCGCCCGTAGAGCTGCACGCTCACCGCCAGAATGCCCATCTCGCCCGGCCCGGCCACCATGCTGCGGGCCACCTCCCGCTGCACCATGACCACCATGAGGCGGGGCCGGGGCCGCGCCTCCAGGAAGTGCCGCAGGACCGCCGACGTGATGTAGTAGGGCAGGTTCGCCACGACCTTGTAGGGCGGCACGCCGGCCTCGCCCGGCCGCTGAAGGAGCGCCGCGGGCTGCAAGGCCAGGATGTCCCCCACGACGACCTCCAGGTTGGGCCGGTCCCCCAGCTTGCGGCGCAACGCCGCCGCCAACTCGGCGTCGAGCTCCACCGCAATGACCCGTCCGGCGCCCTGGACCAGGGCCTCCGTGAGCACGCCCAGCCCCGGCCCCACCTCGACGACGGTATCCTCCGGGCCGAGGTCGGCTGCCGCGACGATCTTCGCCACGGCCGCGCGGTCGCGCAGGAAATGCTGCCCCAGAGATTTCTTGGCGGCGCGGCCCAGGGCGCGCAGCTCGCGCCCCGGTGTGGGACGAGGGGGCTGCCCGCCTGCTGCGGCTTGCGGCGATCGGTCAGGAGCGGCGGTCATGGACGGAGCACCAGGGTGGCGGAGTTATTCGTCGGGGAAGGCCGCGCGCAGGGCATCCTGGAGGGTGGGCGATCCCAGGAGGTAGATATCCACGTAGCGACTGCCCCAGGTCACGGGCACGCCCTCGTCGAAGGCGAGATCGATGTGGTAGCCCCGGATACCGCCGCCGGTATCGCCGGCGACAGCAATGCCGTAGCCCGGCACGTAGGCGCGCGTCCAGAAGGGGATCACCCGTGGGTCCACCGCCATGACCCCGTAGGTCGCCCGCAGGCCCAGGGCCGTGACGCCGTACCACGGTGAATCCGGCGACTTGCCGCCGTGGCTGGCGTTGTACCAGGTGGCCCACACCCGCAGCTTCCGGGTGTAAGCCTTCGGTCCTTCCGGCGTCATCACCGTGGGGGCGCGGGTACCGAACTGCACCCGGTGCGTGCGCGGCTCGCTGGAGACCTGGGTTGCGGTCAGTTCGCGCGCCACCTCCTCCCCATCTTCGATGCGGACCCGATAGTAGCGACGCGTCAGGCCGGGATTGCCCGGCTGGAGGGTGTGCGTCTCGCCCAACTGCAACTCGTCGGTGGGGATCCGCTCGATCTCAAAGGGAACGACCTCTTCCTCTACCACCTGCTCTTCCCGCACGCGCACGACCTGTACCGGCATGCCATCGTACAGCGGCGCTCCCAGAGCAGGCGCGACCCGGTCCAGGCGTTCGAGCGTGATCCCCTGCTCCTGGAGCACCTGCTCGACCCGCTTGACGCGGCTGGTGATGATGCGCGTGGCACGGTCCGCCGTGAGGACCACGGTTCTTGCCCGCTCCAGGTACACGTGGACGCCGGGGCGGACCGGGGTCTCGGGGTCCGGTCGCACCAGGTCCCCCGGACGGATGGCTACCCCAGCTTCCGCCAGGGCCTCCCGCACGCTGGCGCCGTGCGTCGCGAAGGTGACGGCCTGGCCCTGGTCATGGACCACGACCGGCACGGCCCGTTCCAGGACGATGCGCACCGGCTCCAGGCGGTCAAAGCGCAGGGAGTTGCGGGCAGCCCGCACACCCTCGATACGCAGCGGAGACCGGGCCACCAGGGCGGACTGATCGTGCGCGTACACGGAGCGCAGCGGCGTGAGATCGGCATGGGGTGCGAGGGAGGCAGACGCGACCCGGAGCCGGTCCTGCGGCCCCAGCACCAGTCCCAGGTCGGCCAAGGCTGCTGCTGCGGTCCGGGCGGCGCCATCGTAGGGCACCTCCCGGTCTGGCAGCGTGATCACCAGCGGCCGGAGACGGCGGACGGTGATCCGCAGGTCTGGGGTGACGGGGGTATCTGGCGCGGGGTCCACGACGAGGGCATCGTGCAGGTCAAGCCCCATCTCCGTCAGCACGCCGCCGACGGTGCGCTGGGCGGTAACGGTGCGGTGGGGCACACCCTCCACGACCACGACGACGCTGGTGGGAGTGCCGACCTGCTGGGTCACGAGCAAGAGGGACAACAAGGCCGCGGCGAAAGCGCACTGGGCGCTGCTGCGGCCAATGGAGGGCAACTGCGGTTCAGGCATCCCTTGGGGAAGCCTGGGGGGTTGCGGAAAACCGCTGCCGGTGCGGGTCGGTCGGGTACGCTCGTCGCGTGCCACGCGGCCTCCGTCCAAGCATGGTTTCTGCCCCGAGGCAGGCCTATCCCTTGAGAAATGGTCGTGCACCCACTGTCGAACCGACCTCCCGGCTTACCCGCGGTGGCTAAGCTCAGGCCAGGCGACCCTGCGGCACCCGGAAACGTCTCCTTACCGCTGCTTCCTTCCGGATCTGACGGGGTTCGAAGGGTTCCGCCGCGCAGGACCCGACCCTCAACGCCGCATACCGTGTGCAGTCCCAAAAGGAACGGCCCTCGAGTGGGAGTTCGACCCCGCTGTAGCGGGTTGCGGGTACAGGGCACCGCTAGCTCCCCATCTAGCACGACC
>JACQUQ010000116.1 GCA_016210175.1 Chloroflexota bacterium
AGTGTTCTGTCAGCCGTGAACTGATGGGTGAGACCGCCGCCGTGAACGGCGGGCCCGCCCTTCAGGGCGGCGGGGTGGAACCCATCAACGGAGGATTGACAGGGCACTAGGGCCGGTACACCTCTCCCCCTCTGGTCCCCTCCCCGCGCGGTGGGGAGGGGACCAGGAAGGGAGGGCTTTCCTGCGGGCAAGCGAGAGAAGGAGGGAGCACGGTGCCGGACAAGACCCCAGAGGAGATCCTGGAGGAAGCACGGAAGCTCATTGGCGCCGAGACCCCGCCGGTCTGGGGACGGTATCCCGTCGAGTACGACCCCATCCGGCGCTACTGTCACATGTGCGACGATGATAACCCGCTGTTCCTGGACCCGGCGTATGCCCAGCAGACCACATACGGGGACGTGATCGCGCCGCCCCTGCTCGTCACCTACTTCGCCGGCAACGGGATCTGGCCGCCCGCGGAGGAGCAGCCCCAGTTGCCGCCGGTCCCGACCGCAGGCAACCGGGCGATTAACCTGACCACCGAGTACGAGTTCTTCACGCCCGTGAAGGTGGGCGACCACCTGTCGGCCACCTCACGCCTGGCGGATGTGTACATCAAGAGCATCCGCCTGGACCCCAAAGCCTTCTGGATCGTCACGGAGCGTATCATCCGCAACCAGGATGGTGAGGTGGTCTGCATCGCCCGCAACCTGGGGCTGCGCCACCGGACCCCGGAGCAAGTCCAGGCCGCAGGCGATGCATAGGAAGGGATAGGAAGGGAGTAGACCATGCCGCAGAAGGGTCCGCAGCGCTACTGGGAAGATGTCAAGGAGGGGGATGAGGTGCCGGGGTTCTCCATCCCCATTACCGAGACCCGGCTGTATCAGCAGGTGAGCGGCTCCCAGGACTTCTATCCGGTACACCACGACCGGGAGTTTGCCCGCGCCGGCGGCCATCCCGACGTGTTCGTGAACACCGGGTTCATGCAGGGCTGCTTCAACCATCTGCTGTGCGACTATGTCGGTGACGCGGGCTGGCTGTGCAAGTTCCGCATGGAGATGCGCAAGATGAACCGGCCCGGCGACGTGATGACCTTTAAGGGCAAGGTCGCCCGCAAGTACGTCAACGACCGGGGGGAGCACTGCCTCGATCTGGACGTGTGGTGCGAGAACCCGCGGGAGGGGGTGACCACGCCGTCCTTTGCCTCCGTGCTCCTGCCGACCCGCGGCGGTTAGCGGGGAGAGCCTCCCCTTGCCTGGCCCTCCCCGGACACCCGCACGCGTGGGGCATCTGGCACAGAAATCGCCGTTGCCGGTAGCCCGCGTGAGCGCTTCCGGCGCAGATCGACCGGACGGCTCGAAAGGCCATGTCCGGAACACATGACCCCCTATAGTGCTTTGTCACGGGTGAATTGCTGGGTGGTAGGGGCGGGTTTGAAACCCGCCCCTACCGAGCGGTATCCCGCAAATCACGGCTGACAGAACACTAGTGGGTCATCTGGCACAGAAATCGCCGTTGCCGGTAGCCCGCGTGAGCGCTTCGGGCACAGATCGACCGGACGGCTCGAAAGGCCATGTCAGGAACACATGCCCCACGCGGCGCACGCCTGGCTTACACAATCCCGGCTTCGGCCAACTGGGTAAGCTGGACCTCGCTCAACCCCAACTCGCCGCAGTACACCGCGTGGTTGTGCTCCCCGACGTGGGGGGCGCGGCGGCTGATGCGCCACGGGCTGGCGCTGAAGACGTAGGGCGCGCCCGGATAGGAAAACCGCTGCCCCAGGTCGTCGTGCTCCACCGTGACGGTATAGCCGCGCTCGTGGCTGTGGGGATCGTGGACCACCTCGTAGGGGGACCGCACCAGGCCCCAGGTCAGCCCGATGGCCTGGCCCCCGCGAAAGACCTCCTCTGCCGTGTGGGTCAGACAGAACGCCTCCAGCACCTCGCCGATATGCGCGGACTCCGCGGCGCGCACGGCCGGGTCCTGGTACCGGGGATCGGTCAGGTCCATCGCCATCCCATCCTGGTCGAGCCAGGCTACCAGTTGGTCCCAGGTGGACGCATCCACCCGCAGCCAGCCCACCCCGGCCACGTAGCGCCCATCGGCGCAGAGGAACTGGGAGGGCGGCGACGGCGTCGCGGTAGCGTGGCGCCCGGTCTGCCGCAGGACCGGCGCCTGCTCCAGCATACCGTACACGCTGGCCCCTTCCGTCGTGCAGGACAGGGCCTCGTGGATGGAGCAGTCCACGTACTGGCCCCGGCCGGTGGCCTGCCGGTGGTAGACGGCGATCAGCGCGCCGACGAAGGCGTAGTGCCCGGCCACGTGCCAGGCCTGCCCGCCACCGCCCCGTACCGGGGGGATGGTGTGGTCGTCGTAGCCGCAGGACGCCACGGGCCCGCCCAGGGCCAGGCTCACCAGGTCCGAGGCCTTCCAGTCCTTCCAGGGGCCGGTCTGCCCAAAGGGGGTGACGGACACCATCACCAGACGGGGATTGCGGTCCCGCAACGCCGCATAGCCCAGCCCCAGGCCCGGCACATACCCCGGCGGCCCAGCCTCCAGGAGCACGTCGGCCCGACCGACCAGGGCGCGGAACAGGTCGCGACCATCGGCAGCGGCCAAGTTGAGGGTGATGCTGCGCTTGCTGGTGTTATCGTACCAGAAGGGGATACTGCGGTCGGGGTGGGGCGCGCCGCCCCAGAACGGCCCGATGCGGCGCGCCGCGTCGCCGCCGGGCACTTCCACCTTCAGGACATCGGCGCCCAGGTCAGCGAACAGCTTGCCGCAGTACTGGATCTTCTCGTCGGCCAGTTCGAGGACTCGCAACCCTGCCAGAGGGCCGGGGGGCTGGTGGGTCGTCATCGCACCTTCTCCCGTACTGTTAGATCACGCCGTCCTGGGCCAGGGCGGCGATCTCCTCCGCGGACAGGCCGAGTATGCGGGAGAGCACCTCCGCATTGTGCTCACCCAGCAGCGGCGTGGCGCGGCGGAAGGTCGCCGGGGTCTCCGAGAGGTGGATCGGCATGCCCTCGACGGGGACCGGACCCATCTCCGGGTGCTCCACCGTGACGAACATACCCCGCTCCTGCAACTGGGGGTCGCGCAGGAAGCGGTCTACCCCGTTCTGCACCACTCCGGCGGCAACCCCGTGGCGCTGGAGCAGGTCCATCAGGGCGTAGTCCTCCCAGGTGCAGGTCCAGCTCTCCAGGAAGCGGCCCAGGTCGTCCTGGTGCGCCACCCGTCCCAGGTGGGTAGCAAAGCGGGGGTCACGGGTCCATTCCGGCTCGCCCATGGCCGTGGACAGCGCCCGCCATTCTGCCGCGGTGAAGACAGCGATGGCGATCCAGCGGTCCTCCCCGGCGCAGCGGTAGATGCCGTGCGGCGCTGCCGCCGGGTGGTCCAGGCGGTTGCCGTTGCGGGTGCGGGCATGGCCCATCACGGTGTATTCCAGCACCTCGGCGCCCAGCAGGGTGTTGCCCGCTTCCGTCTGGGAGAGGTCGATCCACTGGCCCTGGCCGGTCTGCTGGCGGTGGTACAGGGCCGCCATGATGGCGGTGACGGCAAAGTAGCCCCCCGTGTGGTCCATGAAGGAGTAGCCCCACCCCGCCGGGGGCAGGTCCGGGAACCCCGACATCCAGGTGAGGCCGGAGAGGGCCTGCACGATGGGTCCCATGGTCTGGATGTCCCGGTCGCGGCCCCAGTGGCCCATCCCTGCCAGGCTGACGTAGATGATATCGGGCTTGAGGGCCTGCAACTGGGGGTAGCCCAGGCCCCAGCTTTCCATCACGCGGGAGCTGAAGTTCTCAATGACCACATCGGAGACGGCGATGAGGCGGCGGAGCAGGGCCATGCCGCGAGGGTCTTTGACGTTGAGGGTGATGCCCAGCTTGTTGCGGTTATGGTTGTTGAAGGTGCCGCTGAGGTTGGGGCTATCCACCTGGGACGCATCGCGCAGCCGCACGCCCTGCTTGCGCCAGGGCGGGGTCATGCGGTAGACGTGGGGCGCCTTGGTCTCAATCTTGATGACCTCGGCGCCGAAATCGGCCATGATGCGCGTGGCCTGGGGTCCGGCCAGCCACCAACTGAAATCGACGACCCGGATACCGGCAAGGGGAGCCGACGGTTCCATATCCGTCCTCGCTTTCTCGGAAGCCCGGTGGAGGAAATAACCCACCACCGGCAGGGGCGCTGCCGGGGCCGGTCGCAGCCTGCCCGGAGAAGCGTTTATGGCGCCCTTCGGTGGCCGCATGATGCGTCAGGCGAGCGGGTGCTGTCAAGCGGGGGATATGGCCGACCGGAGCCGTTTCCTCCTGCCCCGTCGCAGGGAGCAGGGACGGCAGCGGACACCGGGGGCCGGCCTCCTCTTCCTTGACGCCCCGAAAGGGCACGTGCTACATTTAACCCGCAGTCGGCCCGCAGGCCGCACAACAGGGAGGAATCCGATGCCGACGCAGATCGTCCTGGCCAAGCAGGTGCCCGACCCAGAAACGCCGTCGTCGCAGTTCCGGGTGGACCCGGTGGCCAATAAGGTGATGCCGGCGCCGGGGATTGCGCCGGTGATCAGCCCCTTTGATGAGCAGGCCGCCGAAGTGGCCCTGCGTATCAAGGACAAGCACGGTGGCACGACCATCGCGGTCTCCCTGGGCGCCCCCTCGGCCCGGGACGCGGTGAAGCACGTGCTGGCGATGGGCGCGGATGAAGGGTATCTGATCACCGGGCCGGAGCTGGAAGACCCTGACCCCTGGGTGACGGCCTATGTGCTGGCCCAGGCCATCAAGAAGATCGGCATCCCCGACATCATTCACTGCGGACGCCAGGCTTCGGACTTCGACAACGGTCAGGTGGGCCTGGGAGTCGCCACGCTGCTGGGCATCCCCTACCTGCTCAACGGCCAGAGCGCAGACCTCACCGAGGACGGCGATATCGTCTTCGCGCGGGTGCTGCCGAGCGGGATCATGACGTTCAAGGCCAAGCCCCCGGTCCTGCTGACGTACAGCCAGGAGGTCGGCCAGCCGCGCTATCCGACCTTGCGGAACATCATGGCCGCGGCGCGCAAGGAGATCACCGTCTGGGGTCCCCAGGACATTGACGGCGACCCTGCCCGCATCGGCGCGTCGGGCCGCCGCGCGCGGCTGACCCGGCTCTACATCCCGGTCTTTGAGGGCGAGTGCGAGATCATCGAAGGTGAGACCCCGGCCGACGCCGGTCGCAAGCTGGCGTTGAAGCTACGCGAGGCCAAGATCATCTAGTGCTCGGTCAATCCTCCTATGATGGGTGCCACCCCGCCGCCCTGAAGGGCGGGCCCGCCGTTCACGGCGGCAGTCGCACCCATCAGTTCACGGCTGACAGAGCACTAGCAGGAGACCGCCCTCCCCCGGCCCCGCTCCCCGCGTCGCAGAGCGGGAAACCGGTGGTCCTTTCCCTGGTGGGGCAGGGGACCGGGGGTGAGATCGACGTCGGAGGAGCACCTATGGCTGAGGCAACGGGGATTCTGCTGGGCGGTGAAGTCACCCCGGACGGGAAGGTCGCCGCTATCAGCTATGAGCTGTTGGGGATCGGGCGGCGCCTGGCCGACAAGCTGGGCGAAGCGCTGTCCATCGTGGTCATGGGCGATGGCCTGACCGATGCGCTGGGCGAGGAACTGATCGCCGGCGGCGCGGATACGGTCTATATGGTCAACGACCCGCTCTTTCGCAAGTACGAGTACCACCCGGACCCGTACCTGGTGGTCATGGAGCGCCTGATCCGAGAGGCGCAGCCCAATATCTTCCTCATGGGCCGCACCGAACTGGGCCAGGACCTGGCCCCCGCCCTGGCCTTCCGGCTGGACACCGGCCTGGGCATGGACTGCCTGGACCTGGACATCGACCCCGAGACGAATTTGCTGGTGATTACCCGGCCGGTCTACGGTGGGAATGCCCGTGCCACCTACCTGATCGAGCACACCCGGCCCCAGATGGCGACCATCCGGCCCAAGACCCAGGATCCCAGCCAGCCCGATGCCGCGCGCACCGGGAGCATCGAGTACCTGGATGCGGATCTGGACGATGCGGTGTTCCGTACCCAGTTCGTGAGCTTCCAGCAGTGGCAGCAAGAGGGCGTGCAGTTGGAGACCGCCGAGATCGTGGTGAGCGGTGGCCGGGGCATCGGCTCCGCCGAAGCCTACCAAGAAACGATTGAGGTGTGCGCCGCGGTCCTGGGGGGTGCGGCAGGCTCCTCCAAGGCCGGCTGCGACGCCGGCTATGCGCCGCCGGGCAACCAGGTGGGCTTGACCGGCAAGCGCGTCAGCCCCAAGCTGTACGTCGCCATCGCCATCTCGGGCGCCAGTCAGCACCTGGCGGGCATGGGCACCTCCAAGTGCATCGTCGCCATCAACAAAGACCCTGACGCCAACATGTTCAAGGTAGCCCGCTACGGGATCGTGGCCGACTACAAGCAGGTCATGCCCGCGTTCATTGAAGCCTGCCGGGATCTGGTCGGCCAGAGGTAACGGCGCGCCCGTGCCGCGTCCCGGGGGAAGGTCGGCGGCCCGCGGGTCCGCAAACCCGCGCCACGCGCGTGCCTTTCGGTCTTTCGTCGGCGGTGGCGTGGGGCAGCGGTGTATCGGCAACTGGACGGGGCGGTGCCCTCGTTATACAGGGAAGAGAGCGGAGCATCATGCTGGTTATTGGGCTGACCGGGGGCATCGGAACGGGCAAGAGCACAGTCACTGAGAAGCTTGCCCAACACGGTGCAGTGATCCTCAACGCGGACCTGGTGGGCCACGAGGCGTACCTGCCGCACCAGAACGTCTGGCAGGAGGTGGTGGACGCCTTTGGCCGGGACATCCTGGGCCCGAACGACGAGATCGACCGCCGCAAGCTGGGCCCCCTCGTCTTCGGCAACCCGGAGGCCCTCCAGCGGCTCAATGCCATCGTCCATCCCTGGATGTACCGGCGCATGGAGCAGATGATCCAGGAAGAGCGGGCCAAGGGCACCCAGGTGGTGGTCCTGGAGGCCGCTATCCTCCTGGAGGCCAACTGGACCCCCCTGGTTGACCAGGTGTGGGTGACAGTGGCCTCGGAGGAGAACGTCGTCCAGCGCATCATGGCCCGCAATAACCTGACCGAGGAGCAGATCCGGGCGCGCATCCGGTCGCAGACCTCGAACGAGGTGCGCATCAAGGCTGCGGACGTGGTCATCGATACCAACGGCACCATTGAGCAAGTGCGCGAGCAGGTCGATCAGCTCTGGGAGCGCGCCCTCGCGCAGCAGCAGCGAGTCTAGCGTCCCTACCCGGTAAGCCACGCGGACGGCCGGGGACGCGTCGGGTGCGGGCAACGACGGCGGCAGCGCCGGTCTGGGCGAGGGTATGGCGCACGCAGGCGCTCAGGCACCGCCCGCTGGTGGAACACCCTGTTCGGCCGGCGTCCGCAGATACAGCAGATACAGACGAGGACAACCGTGACATCCAGCCACAGCGCAAACGCACCGGGGACCGCCCTGGTCATGGAAGAATACATCGTCCGGGACGAGCCGTACTACCTTCCCATCGCCGATGAAGTCGAGATCTTTGAGACGGCCTACCGGGCGAAGATTCCCGTGCTCCTGAAAGGCCCGACGGGGTGCGGCAAGACCCGCTTTGTCGAGTACATGGCGTAC
>JACQUQ010000107.1 GCA_016210175.1 Chloroflexota bacterium
GCCCGGCAGCGGGAGCCGGTGTGCTCGGCAAGCATGACCTTCCCCACGGCGACCGTGGCCCACGAGACCATCCTCCGGGCGCTGCAAGCCCTGGCGGCGCAGCTGTTCACGCGCCCGGAGCTGCGCGGACGCTTCGTCCGCTATGCCCTCCTCTCCGCCAGCATTGTCCGGCGCCCGACCTGGCAGCGTCGGGTCGCCTTCAAAGAGCCGGTCGGGAACCCGGCGCGGGCGTTGCCGGCGTTCAAGAACGCGCTGGCGTTGCACCCCCCGGCCGGTCCGGTCGAAGACCTGACGGTGACCCTCGGTGGCATCACTGGGGAGACCGCTCGCCAGGGCAGCCTCCTGGTGGAGGTGCGGCGGCAGGACCAGCTCCGGGAGGCGCTCCGGCAGCTTGAGGTCGTGATGGGCAAACGGCCGCCGATTTATCAGGTGAAGGACGTACAACCGTGGTCGCGGATTCCGGAGGAGCGGAGGGTCCTGACGCCTCCATCGTTCCCCTAAATCTCCCGCAGCCCATCGACGTAGACACGGACGCCGACGGCAGGCTGATCGCGGTCTGGGTGCGGGGCCGGCGCCGTCCGGTCGCGGCGGTCCGTGCGGTCTGGCGGGTGGATGACCGCTGGTGGCGGGACACGCGGCTGTCCCGCCTCTACCTGTCGGTCCTCCTCGACGATGGCCTGCTCCTCACGGTGTTCACTGACCTGCTGAGCGGCGGGTGGTACAGGCAGAGCTATGACTGAGGGCGCCTACGCCGAGCTCCACTGCCATTCGAACTACTCCTTCCAAGAAGGCGCGTCCTTCACCTTCGAGCTGGTCCAGCAGGCGCGCAAGCTGGGCCTTGCCGCCCTGGCGCTCACCGACCACGACAATCTCTGCGGGGCGATGGAGTTTGCCAAGACCGCCAAAGCCCTTGATCTCCAGGGCATCATCGGAGCAGAGGTCACGCTGGCGGGCAACCACCACTTCACGCTGCTGGCAGCGAACGTCCACGGTTACAACAACCTCTGCCGGCTGCTTTCCCATGCCCATATCCAGAGCCCCAGGCGCAGCCCGGCCCTTGACCCCAACCTGCTGGCCGAGTTCTCCGAGGGGCTCATCGCGCTCTCGGGGTGCCGGCAAGGGGAGGTGCCGTCGTTGGTCGCCGCCGGGCGCGTTGCCGAGGCCGAGCGGGCTGCCGAGCGGTACCGGGACTGGTTCGGCCCCGACAACTTCTTCCTTGAGCTCCAGCGGAACCTGGTCTATGGCGACGATGAACGGATCGCCGGCCTGGTGCGCCTTGGGGAGCGGCTGGGGCTCGGAGTCGTCGCCACCAACAACGTCCACTACCACGTTCGTTCCCGGCACCGCCTCCAGGACGCACTGGTTACCGTCAGGGCCAGGACCTCGCTGGAGGAATCGCAGCGGGAGCGGCGCCCCAACTCCGAGTTCTTCCTCAAGTCCCCAAGGCAGATGGCCAAGCTCTTTCGGGAGTACCCGTCGGCGCTGCGCACCACGCTGCTCATCGCCGAGCGGTGCAGCTTCGACCTGACCCGCGACCTCAACTACCGCTTCCCCAACTACCCGGTCCCGCCCGGCTTCACCCCCGACACCTACTTGGAAAAGCTCTGCTACGAGACCGCCCGCCGGCGCTATCCCCTCTTCCCGGAGAAAGTACGTCTCCGGCTGGAACACGAGCTCCGCCTTATCAGGAAGCACGGTCTGGCCGGGTTCCTGCTCATCTACCATGAGATCATCCTGATGGCCCAGCAGGTCATGGTGGACCTGGGGCTGTGTGAGCCGGGCACGCCGGTGGAAGAGTGTCTGCCCGGCCGGGGGCGCGGCTCCTCGGTGGCGATGCTGGTCGGGTACCTCATTGGGCTGTCCCATATCGACCCCTTGCAGTACAACCTCTCCCTGGAGCGCTTCCTGCCGGAAGACGCCATGGCTACCGTCCCAGACATCGACCTGGACTTTCCCCGCAACATCCGGGAGGTGCTCATTAAGCGGGTGCATGCCAAGTGGGGGTGGGACCACGCCGCCCTCACCGGCATGATCGCCACCTACGACACCAAGGGGGCCATCCGTGACCTGGGCAAGGCGCTGGGTCTGCCCCCGGAGGACATCGATAAGCTCGCCAAGCGGGTGGAGCACACCGCCATCAAGGACCTGAAGCGGGAGATGCAAGATCTACCCGACTTTCAGGACAAGGTGGAGGCGCCGGGCTGGCGGGACTTGCTCTCGCTCGCCACCGAGCTGGATGGCTTCCCGAAGTACCTGGCGCAGCATCCGGGCGGGATGGTGATCTCCTCAACCCCGCTGATGGACCTGGTGCCGGTGCAGCCGGGGGCCATCGACGGGCGCTTCATTATCCAGTGGGACAAGGACGCCATTGATGACGCCGGCTTCGTGAAGATCGATTTCCTTGCCCTGGGCGCGCTCTCGCAGATGCAGGAGGCGCTCGCGCTGATCGAGCGGCGACACGGAAAGGGGATTGACCTATCCCGCATCGACTTCGAGGACCAGGCCGTGTACGGGATGATCCACCGCGCCGACACCATCGGCATCTTCCAGATCGAGTCTGCGGCCCAGATGCAGACGGTGGTGCGCCTGCGACCTCGCAACCTGATGGACATGGCCCACGAGGTGGGTGCCGTCCGGCCAGGTGTGGGGGTGAACGATGGCGTCGCGCTCTATCTTGCCCGGCGTCTGGGCGAGGCTCCGGTGCTGTTCGACCACCCGCTGGAACGCCGCGCCCTGGAGCGCACCTTTGGGGTGATCCTCTTCCAGGACCAGGTGAACCAACTGGCGATCGACGTGGCGGGGTTCAGCCCGAGTGAGGCCGACCAGTTCCGCCGGGCCTTCGGCCGCAAGCACAACCGCGAGCTGCTGGAGACCTGGTGGCAGAAGTTCCGGGCGGGGGCGGCCGCTAAAGGCGTGAACGACCGGACGGCGCTCAAGATCTTCAAGAAGTTCAACGGCTTCTACATGTTCCCCGAAGCCCATGCCGTGGCTTTCGGAATTACTGCCTATCAGGCAGCCTGGCTAAAACTGTACTACCCGCTGGAGTCCTTACCAGTTATCTACAGTATGATAATGCCGAGGAGAGCGAGCCGGATGCGGTTTGTGAAGGAGGAGGGTATGAGTGACGTGGACAACAGCAACGGTGCTCCTCGGTTCTGGGCAGAGCGCTTTCTTACCGATCTCGCCGTTGTGCGCAGTGCCAACACCGTCCGCGCCTACCGTCAGGACCTCACCCGCTGGCTCGCCTTCTGCTCGACGCATGGAGTTGAGCCGCTCCAAGCGCAGCCGCGCACTGTCATCGATTTTATCCGGACCGAACGCGAGCGACCGACCCGGGGTGGGACGACGGTGAGCGCTCGGACCGTCGTGCGCCGCCTGGCCGCCATCCGACAGTGGTACGCTTTCCTAAGTCTTGAGCCAGAACTGACCGGAATCCGCCGGAACCCTGTTCCAGGCGGCACGTCGTTGCGGACGGCGAGCGGCGTCGTCTCCGGCCAGCCCGCGCTCCTCCGTTACGATCGCACCCACCCCGAGACACTCACCGCGGGTGAGGTAACCAGCTTTGCAGCCCACCTGACCACTACCCGCTACCGTGACAAGGCCATCGTGGGGTTGCTCAAAGACGGGGATCTCCGTATCCATGAAGCGCTCAGCCTCCGTCTGCAAGATATTCATTGGGCGGGGCGTCGGGTGACGGTGCAGGCAACCAAGTCCCGCATGACACGGGTGGTGCCGCTGACCGCCGATGCCCTCGCCCTCCTGAGCGCCTATCTCCGTTCGGAGCGGCCCAAGGAGGTGACGCATGACTATGTGTTCGTCTGCCTCGGTCGGCGTAACTTCGGGCAACCCTTCCGCTATCGAGCGTGGGTCTACATCTGTGAGCAGGCCCGGCAGAAAGCGGCGACGCCCCAGGTCCATGCCCATGCATTCCGTCATACGGCAGCGACGAACCTAGCCGAGAGTGGGATGCCCCTGGACAGCCTGCGCCAACTGTTAGGGCATCGACGTCTGGATACGACCCTGATTTACAGCGAGGTCCGCAATGGCCGCCTCCAGCGGGAGTACGACGCCGCCATGACGACCCTGCCTCCGGGGCCACCGCCGGGGTCGGAGGCTGAAGCACCTGCTCTGCCCGGGGAGGAAGAGCTATGAACACCATTGAAGAGACGGCGGCGGTCCTGCCCGCCGAACCACGCCCCCTCACCTTGCGCGCGGCAGAACGCCGTCTCCTTGCCAAGCGCCGGTTCTCCCCCGAGAACCGGGCTGCGGTGGCCCACTTGCTTGACCCCTTCGAGGCGGCGCTGCGCAACTGGACGCTGCAGGGCTACGCACCCTCGGTGCTTACCGACAAGACGGTGCAATACACCGTGTATTTCTGTGCCCGCTTGATGGTAGCGTTGGATTGTCCCTACTGGGCGTTCGACTGGGACCGACTGGTGGCCTGGCGGACCGCAACGCTCGCCCGAGCAACCGGACGGAAAAGAAGCTGGCTGATGAGTTGGCAGAAGCACTGGCGCCGCACGACCGCCACCTTGTTCTATCTTGGGGCGCTGCCCTACGATGAGGCCATCTACCAGACCGCGCATCGCCGACTGGCACAGAAGTGGCTCGGCCACGAGACCGCCCGCCAAATCGAGGCGCGCTTCCTGGCCGCGGCCAAGCGCATCGGCTACTGGGACGAGCGCAACCTGCGCAAGAGCGAGGTGGGCGTGCTCTTCGCCACCTTGATGTTTACCGGGAAGACCGACCCGCTGGCACTCACGAAGGAGGACTTGGAGAGATGGCAGGCGCAGACCGGGCGCTCGACGCGGGTTGCCCGAGAGAGCGTCACCTGCATCCAGCGGGTGCTGGCGGCGATGGGAGGCCTCGGCGCGGAGGTGCCCCGACGGTCAGGAGCCAGTCCACGTCATTACTTCACCTGGCACCGGACCGCTCCGGCACTGGTCGCCACCTTCGAGCGCTTCCTCGCGGATATGGCGACGGTGCGGGAGCCGGCGACGGTGGCGGGCTACCGGAGTGCGCTGCGCCGGTTCGGCGACTGGCTGGGCGAACAGTTCCCCGAGGTCCAGTCCCTCACCGAGTTGCGCCGGTCGCATATCGAAGCGTTCAAGGCTGCGGTGCTGCGGATGTGCTGTGGGGAGTACACCGGCGCCGGGAACGGCAATGGGCCGGCACGCTTGTATGGCGGCAAGCCACTGGCGCGGTGGAGCCAGCAGGGTATTCTCACCACCGTCCGAACCTTCTTCCAGCACATTGAGGCCTTGGAGTATCCGGAGCGGCCAACCCGAACGCTGTGGGTGCGGGGCGACCTGCTGCAGCGGGATGAGGAATTGCCGCGCCCGATCCCCGACCCTGACTGGCGCCGTCTGACCGACCTCGCGACGCGGCTCACCCCGGAGTTGGCACGGGAGCATCGCTTTCTGGAGCCATTCGAACGGGTGCAGGCGCTCTTTGCGGTCCTGTTTGCATGTGCACTGCGGGCGGGGGAGCTCTGCCGGCTGGACACCAGTTGCCTGTTGGTGGCGCGGGACCCCCAAACGGGCCAGGAGACCTATTGGCTGCGCGTCCCGGTCGGCAAGGAGCACAACGACCGCATGGTGCCGGTACGACCGGGAGTCGTGGAGGCGGTGGACGCCTGGATGCGGGTGCGGGGAGCCCAACCGCTGGGACGGGACCGACGGACCGGGAAGGCTCGGGACCTGCTGTTTACCTGGCAAGGTCGCCCACTCAGCCCGTATATGCTGAACGCCGCCATTGAGCGGCTCTGCTCGGTCGCCGAGACGGCCGAACGCTATACCAGTCACCGCTTCCGGCACACCCTGGCAA
>JACQUQ010000108.1 GCA_016210175.1 Chloroflexota bacterium
CGTAGGGGCGCAAGGCCTTGCGCCCCTACCGCCCTTTACCTGTCAACGCAACGCTCAGTAGTTGTTACTGATCATTACGGCGGCAGCGCACCTCAGCACACGAGGCCTGACAGCGCCCTATTGGCCGGCCAAGCTCACGCTCTGGATCTCGCTCTGGTAGTCCCAGCCGGACGCGCTCACCTGAACCGAGAGGATGCGTTGCGGCGGCGGGGTGAGGGTCTTGAGGGGAATGGTCACGGTCTGCCACTGGTTCTGCGGTACCCGCTGGCCGGAGTCTGTGCGGTTGTCCGTCACATTGTGGTAGTAGAACCCGGTGACGTAGGTGTGCTCCTCCCCGTTGGCTGCACGGTAGACCACCTGCACGGCCAGGGGATACTCGGTGCCCATGTAGCCGCCCCCGGAGAGGCTCTGGTAGTTCACCTGAAAGGTCAGGGTCAGGGTCAGGGTGGCGTAGTCCGAAACGTCGCGATCGATGGTTTGGAACAGGTAGGTCCCATAGTGGGTGCCGCCGCTATAGCGGCGCTGGAAGCGGACCACGGGCTGACCCTCCGGGCCCGTGGTGACGATGACCTGGCCCTCGACGTCGCTGCCCTCCGGGAAGCCCAGGGAGGTGCCCACCCGCCAGCCCTGGAGCCCCCAGGCGAAATCGCCGTTGTAGATCAGCTCATCGGCGGCGGTCTCGGGGCCACCGGTCTCACCGTCGGCCGACCACTGGACCCGCTGGCCGGGCAGCAGGGTCATGGGCGCGCTCCGGCCCGCCTGGACCGTGGCGCTGCCCCGCTCCCCAACCCGCACATAGCCCCGGCTGCGGTCGGCGATTAGGGTGTAGCTGCCTTCCGCCAGATGCACCGTGCCGCCGGGCAGGCTGACCACCAACTCCTGCTCCGGGACGCGCGCCGGGGCCACCCCGATGTGGATGCGTCCCTGCGCCAGGGTGAGGCGGACGACATGGCGCGCGCCGGTGAAGCGGGAGGCGCCCATGCGGGCGAGCCGGAGCTCGGTGCCGGAAGAGATGACGATGGTGCTGTCGTCGAAGAGGGTGAGGAGCGCCTGGGAGGTGCCATCGGTGCGGACCGCCTGCCCTTCGCGCAGCGCACTCCGGGACGGCAGGCTGACCCAGGAGAGGTCGATAGGGCTGCGGACCAGCAGGGTGCCGCCGATGGTCTGCGCCTGGGCCGGGCGTGGCTCCAGCGCATGCACATAGTACCACCGGATCCCCGCCAGGAGACCCACCGCCAGGAGACCGGCGATCCCGAACGCGGTCCAGAGGACGATCCAGGCAACGGTCTCCACCGGGAGCCGGCGCGCTGCCGGGGAGGGTGAGGGGAGACTAGTGCCGGATTTGGAAGTCACGGAAGCCGGTGACGCCCTCAGTCCACTCTACCTCCACGCGCTCAACCCGCGCTCGCGGCGGGCCGACCTCCAGCAGCCGGAGCAGCTCTGCCAGGGCTGGCCGGGGTCCCTCTGCTGTCACCTCTAACGAGTGACCGTCGGGCAAGTTCCGCACAAAGCCGACCAGCCCCAGCACACGCGCGTGCTCCACGACAAATTGCCGGAAGTACACGTCCTGTACCCGGCCCAAGACGAGGGCGTGCCATCCTCCGTATTCCGTCACGGGGGGAATGTACCAAGGGAAGGAGGGCGGATCAAGGGACGGGGGTACCAGTCGTGAGGTGCGGACCGGCGCTTGGCAGGGGAGTGGGCGACGTGCGTCCCCAGGTCCGATGCGCCAGGAGCACGCCGTGCAGGTACAGCAGGCCCAGCAGGTAGCCACCCAGCACGTCGCTGGGCCAGTGTGCGCCCACCGCAACCCGCTCCAATCCCATGAGCAGGACCAGGACCGGATACGCGCCGCGCACTACCCAATGCGCTGCCCGCGGCAGCGGCCACCAGGACACCAGGGCCAGGGTCAGCGCTCCGTAGAGCGCCACGGTAATGACGGCATGGCCGCTGGGGAACCCCAGGCCTGACGCCGGGTCGGGGAGCACCAGCAGCAGATCCGGATCCGGCCGGGGTCGCCCGATGAGGAGCTTCACCAGCGGGTTGAGGGCGCCGGGGATGAGGGCCGACAGCACCAGGAGCCCCGGTCTCCGCTGCCCGGTCATCCACAGGAGGGCCGCCATCCCAAGGGCAAGGGGTGCGAAAACGACCCCTTCGCCCAGCAGGGCGATGGCTCGCAGGAGCGGCAGCAGATCCGGCGGGATAGCCGCCTGGACCGCGCGGGCCAGCGCCACGTCGCCCGGATGGACAGGCCAGACGATGGCGCCCACGGCGAGCGCGCCAAAGGCCAGGGCGACGACCAGCGCGCTCAGCGCTATCCCACCCTGGCCGCTCCTCCAGACGCCCCGGCTCATGGCTGCCCGGCGCTGCCCCCCTCCTGGTTCAGCACCGGGGAGAAGCGCGGCAGTTTTTCACTCAGCCAGTAGCGCAGCGCCTGATTGATCCAGGTCGTTCCCAGGTAGACCTCAGCCACAATGCTGATATTGTCGAAGTGGATGTGTCCGCTGGGCGTGTACCGGATCTCTTTCCCCAGCACCAGCCGCTCGTTGAGCTGGCGCAGCTCTGCGGCGAGGGCGTCGGGGACCTGATCGGCCCAGACGTTGCTATAGCGGACGATGGTATAGCCGTTGTCCAGCGCCACCGTATCGCCGCTGATCACTTTGGTTACGATCCCAGAGCGCATGGTACGCACTCCTATCTTGACGGGCCACCAGGGCGTGGTAGCACACCCGCTCCTGTCCGGCCAGCGCCAGGAACGAGCGTCGCCGGCGTCGGTCGCAGCCTGCCCTGAGACCTGTGGCAACCGACCCTAGTGTAGCCCACGGCACGGTTGGCGTCAAACGCTGTCCACCGGCGGCCAGGTATGCTACAATACCCGCAGTTAAGCGGGAGTAGTGACGGTGAGTGAGCGTATTCTGATCGGGGTCGCCTGGCCCTACGCCAACGGCCCCCTCCACCTGGGGCATATTGCGGGCTGCTACCTGCCTGCGGATATCTTTGCCCGCTATCACCGCACCAAGGGCAACCAGGTGCTCATGGTCTCGGGCAGCGACCAGCATGGGACGCCCATTACGGTCACCGCGGAGCGGCAGGGCCGCACGCCGGAGGACGTGGTAGCGGAATACCACCAGAGTTTCCTGGACTCGTGGGCCGGCCTGGGCATCAGCTTCGACCTGTTCACCCGCACCGGCACCGAGAACCACGCGCGGGTAGTCCACGAAATCTTCCTCCGGCTCCTGGACCAGGGGGACATCTTCAAGGATAGTATGCCCCTGCTCTTCTGCCCGCGAGACCAGCGCTTCCTGCCCGACCGCTATGTGGAGGGGACCTGCCCCTTCTGCGGCTTCACCCGGGCCAGGGGCGACCAGTGTGACAACTGTGGCCGTCCCCTGAACGCCCTGGAGCTGGTCGAGCCGCGCTGCGTGTTCTGCGGCACCGCACCGGAGATCCGGGAGTCTGAGCACTTCTTCCTGCGGCTGAGCGCCTTCAATGAGCGTCTGAAGCAGTGGGTGCGGGGCCAGACCCACTGGCGGCCCAACGTCTACAACTTCACGCTGCGCTACCTGGAGGAGGGCCTGCGCGACCGGGCTATCACCCGCGATATCGAATGGGGCGTGCCTATCCCCCTGCCCGGCTACGAGCGCAAGCGCATTTACGTCTGGTTCGAGGCCGTCATCGGGTACCTCTCGGCGTCGAAAGAGTGGGCCGAGCGCCGGGGCCAGCCCGACGCCTGGGAGCCCTTCTGGAAGGACCCGGCCACCCGCAGCTATTACTTCATCGGCAAGGACAACATCGTCTTCCATACCGTGGTGTGGCCCGCGGAACTGATGGGCTACGGGGGGCTGAACCTGCCCTACGATGTCCCCGCCAACGAGTTCCTGACCCTGGAGGGGCAGCAGCTTTCCACCAGCCGCAACTGGGCGGTGTGGGTGCCCGATTACCTGGCGAAGTACGATCCGGACCCGCTGCGCTATCTGATGTCCATCAACATGCCGGAGACCGCGGATACGGACTTCTCCTGGCGGGAGTTGGTGCGCCGCAACAACGAGGAGCTAGTCTCCTGGTACGGCAACCTGGTACACCGGGTGCTGACCTTCACCTACCGCAACTTCGAGGGGCGGGTGCCCACGCCCGGCCCGCTGGACCCGGCGGACCACGCCCTGGAAGAGCGCGCCAAGGAGACCCTGGGACGCGTGGGCGATGCCCTGGAACGCACCAGCTTCCGGGAGGCGATCCGCGCCGCGATGGAACTGGCCCGGGACGCCAACCGCTACCTGGACGAGAAGGCGCCCTGGAAGACCCTGCGGGAGGACCGGGAGCGCACCGCCACCACGCTCTATATGGCGCTGGCGATCATCAACTGCCTGAAGAAAGTCCTGTACCCCTTCCTGCCCTTCAGTTCGGAGCGGCTTCAGGGGTTCCTGGGACTGGAGGGGAGCGTCCAGGCCGAGGGTTGGACCTGGACGGCGCTGGAGTCCGGCCAGCCCTTGCAGCAGCCGCAGCCCCTGTTCACCAAGCTGGACGAGAGCATCATCGAGGAGGAGACCGCGCGCCTGGGCCATCCTCCGATCTAGTGTTTTATCAAGGACGGTTTGATGGGTTGTCATCCTGAGCGGAGGCGAAGGATCCGCACCCGGGAGCTACGGATTCTTCGCCTCCGCTTCGCTGCGGCTCAGAATGACAGAACCCATCACTCCTTCATTGACAGAACACTAGAGGGTGTTAGGAACTCCGCTCGCGGACCTGGCCGCCCACACTGGTAAGGGAGGGAAAGCGGACGGCAGCGCTCTTGGTAGATGCCCATGCCCACCTGGAGGATCCGCGGCTTACGGATGATCTTGATGCGGTCATTGCCCGCGCGCACGCCGCGGGCGTCATCGCCATCGTGACCGCCGGGGGGGACCTGGAGTCCAGTGCCAGGGCCGTCCGGCTGGCGGAGACCTACCCGGCGGTGTACGCCGCGGTCGGCTACCACCCCCATGAGGCGTCCCGCTTCCAGCCGGGAGGCCTGGACCAGTTGCGGGCCTGGTGCGCCCATCCCAAAGTGGTTGCGGTCGGGGAGATCGGGCTGGACTTCTACTACGACCGCTCCCCGCGGGAGGTCCAGCGCCGGGTGCTGGAGGCGCACCTTGGGCTGGCATCGGAGGTCGGGCTTCCGGTGGTGGTCCACTGCCGCGAGGCAGGCGCGGCGTTGCTGGAGGTGCTGCGGGCCTGGAGCGCCCCCACCCCCTTCCCCGGCCCTTCTCCAGAGCAGGGAGGGGAGGCGGCTGCTCTCCCTTCCGGCGCAGGGCCGGCCCGCCGCGGGATGATCCACTGTTTCAGCGGGGATGCGGACCTGGCCTGCCGCTTCCTTGCGGTCGGGATGGACATCTCCCTGGCGGGGCCAGTGACGTTCACCAACGCGCGGGAGCTTCAGGAGGTCGCCCGGGCGGTCCCCCTGGATGCCCTGCTGGTGGAGACGGATAGCCCCTACCTGGCGCCACATCCCCACCGGGGCCAGCGGAATGAGCCGGCCCTCGTAGCGGTGACGGCGCGGCGCGTGGCTGAGTTGCGCGGCATGGACTTCCCGGCCCTGGCCCAGGCGACCAGCGCCAATGCCGCCCGCCTGTTCGGGCTGCCCCTCCCGGTACCGTAGTGTGCTGTCAGGTCTCGTGTGCTGAGGTGCGCTGCCGCCGTGAACGGCAGGCCGGGAACACCCCGGTAGGCCCGGCCTGCTGGCCTGCGGCCAGCTATTCACGGTTGACCGCGCAGTACATTGCGCGCGGGGTCGGGCGCAGCACGGTAGCCTCCCAACACGGCGCGGGTGGCGCGGTGACGCCGCTGCCCCAAAGGAGTCAGCATGGTCCACGGCAGCGCGTATCTCTATGGGCCGGTTCAGGACGATCTGCATCGGGTCGAGTCTTACCTCCTCGGCGTAGCCAAAGTGGACTACGCCTGGCTGGCGGACCTGGTAACCCATACCATCGGCAAGAGCGGCAAGCGCATTCGCCCTGCCCTGACCCTGCTGGCCGGGACCTTCTACGACTACCGGCTGGACCTGCTGATCCCCATGGCCAGCGCCGCGGAACTCCTGCACACGGCCACCCTGGTCCACGATGACATGCTGGATAACGCCACCACGCGCCGGGGCCGCCCGACCGTGAATAGCCTGTGGAGCGCAGGCATCACGGTGCTGCTGGGGGACTATCTCTTCGCCAACTCGGCGGAGCTGGTGTCCCGCACGGCCAACGTCCGGGTCATGCGCCGGTTCGCCCAGACCCTCATGACTATCTGCAACGGCGAACTGGCCCAGAACTTCATGGCCTTCGAGTGCAACCAGACCCGTGAGGACTACTACCAGCGCATCGGCGGCAAGACCGCGGCCCTCTTTGCCATGGCCACGGAGTGCGGCGCGGCGCTGAGCGCCGCGCCGGAGGAGGTCGTCCAGGCCCTCGAACGCTACGGGTACAACCTGGGGATGGCCTTCCAGATTGCCGATGATATCCTGGATTTCATGGGTGATGCTGCCGAGATGGGCAAGCCCGTGGGCAGCGACCTGCTCCAGGGCACCCTGACCCTTCCCGCCCTGCTGCTGCTGGAACAGCACCCCCAGGACAACCCCATTCAAGCCCTATTTGCCGAGCGCGACCCTGAGGCCAACTTACAGCATACCCTGGACTTGATCCGGCGCCTCGGCATCATCGAGCAAGCGTATGCGGTTGCGCGGGAGTTCAGCGCGACCGCCGTGCGGTCCCTCACCATCCTCCCCGACACCCCGGCCCGCCACACGTTAGAACAACTGGCGGACTACGTCCTGGAACGCCGGGCATAGTCGCCACACCGCTCTTGCACCCGAAGAGGAACCGCTATGATAACCTCTGCCGTGTTCTCTGGCGCGGTCCAGTTGGTCGAGCGTGCTGCGGAGTGGGATGAGTTCATCGCGTCCGCCCCCGACGGCCACCTGCTCCAGAGCTATCGCTGGGGAGAGTTCAAGGCCCGCTATGGCTGGCTTCCCGAATGCCTCCTGGTCAGGGCGGAGGGCGGCACCGCGGCGGCGCAGGTGCTCTGGCGGCGCACGCCCCTGGGCGCGGTGGCGTACCTGCCCCGCGGCCCGGTGGCCCAGCCCGCCGGGCACGAAGGGGCCACCCGCGCGCTCCTGGCAGCGGTCCACCGCCGGGCGCGTGCCCGGGGGGCCCTTTTCCTGAAGGTCGAGCCCAACAGCAACGACCCGGCCCCCCTGCCGCTCCTGGGCTTCCGTCCCTCGGCGCAGACCGTGCAGCCCTGCGCCACCCTGATGGTCGATCTGGCCGCGGACCTGGAGACCATCAGCAGCCGCCAGCACAGCAAGACCCGCTACAACATCCGCCTTGCCGCCAAGAAAGGCGTGCGCGTGCGGCGCGGCGACCACCAGGACGTGCCGACGTTCTACCGGCTGATGGAAGAAACCAGCCGCCGGGACGGGTTCGCCGTCCATACCCAAGCGTACTACCGGGACGTGCTGGAGGTCCTGGGAGACCAGGCCGAACTGCTCCTGGCCGAGCACGAAGGGGAGGTGCTGGCCGGGATCATCGTCGGCACCTTCCAGCGCGAGGCCATCTACCTCTACGGCGCCTCGACCGCGCACAAGCGCAACCTCATGCCCACCTATCTCGTACAGTGGGAGGCGATGCGCCGGGCGCACGAAGCGGGCTGCGTGCGGTATGACCTGTGGGGCGTCCCCGCCGACCTCGCCGCGGTCGCGGAAGCGGGATCAGAGGGCGACGAGGCACTGCCCGCGCTCAGGGAGCACCAGCGCGGCGATCTGTGGGGCGTGTACCGCTTCAAGCGAGGGTTCGGGGGGAAGCTCGTGGGCTACTGCGGGGCCTACGACTATGTCTACCACCCCTCCCGCTACTGGCTGTGGCAGCACGCGGTGCCCCGCGTGCTGGCGTGGCTGCGGCGCGGTCAAGGGATCGAGTGAGGAACACCGTTTCGGCGTTCCTCACCACCGTCGGGATCGCTCAGCCGCGACGCGGATGCCGGCCGGAAGGCTCGGCCTTCCGGCCGGCCATTGGCGGCAAATGTGACGGAGCACAGGCAAACGGGGCGCTGTAGCCCTTCCCGGAAAGGGGAAGGAGACCACCGCGCCCCGTTTGCCGCCGTCCTACTGTGCTGTCAGCCGTGAACTGATGGGTGCGACCGCCGCCGTGAACGGCGGGCCCGCGCCCTTCAGGGCGGCGGGGTGGCACCCATCACCGGGCGAGCGACTACCGGCGCTCCTTGTGGGCGAACTCCAGGAGGTCGCCCTCCTGGAAGTCGTGGAAGTTCTCCAGGCCGATGCCGCACTCGTAGCCCGCGGCAACTTCCCGGACGTCGTCCTTGCCGCGGCGCAGGCTGGCGACTTTGTCCTCCGCCAGGGCCTCCTTGCCGCGCAGCACCCGGACCGTGGAGTTGCGGGTGATCTTGCCGTCCCGCACGTAGGTGCCCGCCACCGCCCCGTGCTTGCCCAGCCGGAAGACCTTGCGCACCTCGCCGTGGCCGTCCACGACATCGACCCACACCGGCTCCAGCAGTCCGGACAGGGCCTTCTCGATGTCTTGCGCCAGCTCGTAGATCACGTGGTACTGGCGGATCTCCACGCCCTCCTGCTCGGCCAGGCGCCGGGCGCCCGGCTCCGGGCGAGTGTTGAAGCCGATAACGATGCCCTTGGAGGCCAGGGCTAGCATGACGTCGGACTCCGTGATGGTGCCCGGCGCCATGTGCAGCACCTTGACCCGGACCTTGTCGTTGCCCAACTTCTCCAGGGAGGAGCGGATCGGCTCGATGCTGCCGTGGACGTCGGTCTTCAGCACCACGTCCAGTTCCTTGACCTGACCCGTCTGGATACGGTTGTACAGGTCCTGCAAGGTGACCGGCGCCCCCTCCTGCCCGGCACGACTCCGCTCCTGCTCGGCCAGGACGGCACGGGCGGCCTTCTCGTCGGGCATGGCGGTGAGGACATCCCCGGCCTGGGGCACCGCGCTCAGGCCCAGGATCTTGACGGGCGTGGACGGCCCGGCCCGCTTGACGGCCTTGCTCCGGTCGTTGAACATGGCCTTGACCCGGCCCATGGTGTTGCCGGCGACCACCACATCACCCACGCTGAGGGTGCCGTTGTGGACCAGCACCGTCGCCATGGGGCCGCGGGAGGTGTCGAGTTGGGCCTCCAGCACCACACCCTCGGCCGGGCGCTCCGGGTTGGCCTTCAGCTCCTGGATCTCGGCCACCAGCAGCAGGTTCTCCAGCAGGTCGGGGATGCCCTGCTTGGCCTTGGCAGACACCGAGACGCACACCACGTCGCCGCCCCACTCCTCGATCAGGACGCCCCGCTCCGCCAACTCCCGCTTGGCCCGCTCCGGGTTGGCTTCGGGCTTGTCGATCTTGTTGATGGCGACGACCAGGGGCACGCCGGCCGCCTTGGCGTGGTTGATGGCCTCGACAGTCTGGGGCATGACCCCGTCATCGGCCGCGACCACAATGACCGCGATATCGGTGACCCGGGCGCCGCGGGCGCGCATGGCCGTGAAGGCTTCGTGGCCTGGCGTATCCAAGAACGTAATCTTCTGCCCGTCTACCTCTACCTGGTACGCCCCAATGTGCTGGGTAATGCCACCGTACTCACTTGCGGTCACGTTGGTACTGCGAATTGCATCCAGCAAGCTGGTCTTGCCGTGGTCCACATGGCCCATAATGGTGACCACCGGAGGCCGCGGCTGCGCCTGCTTGGCTTGCTCCTGCCGGGCACGGCGCTGGCGGAGCTCCTCCACGCTGCTGGCGACCACCTCGGCGGTTGGCGTCGCGGGCTCTTTGACTTCATACCCCAGGCCGCCAGCAACAACCACTGCGGTATCGTAGTCAATAACCTGGTTAATATTGGCTAAAATACCGTTCTTCAGTAGCTCTTTAATAATCTCAACGGCACCGATGCCCATACGATCGGCCAATTCACGGACGGTGATGGTCGCCGGAATCTCGACGATGCGTACTTGCTCGACACGCGCCCGCAGCGGAGCGGCGTGACTCCGGGCGCTATCCGCCACGGCGGATCGCCCGTTGCGACGGCCACGCGATGGCGTCGGCCTGGTTCCTCTTCGGTTCATACGGATCCCTCCTTTTCCGGGGTTCAGGTACCGCGCGCAGTATCAGGGGCCGGGCTGCTGGCGCGGCAGGGTCGCCGCATAAGCGGCGAGGCGCTGCACATCCTCCGGTACCAACCGGGCCCGCAGCGCGCGGGCCAGCCGGTCACGCTTGAGCGCCAGCTCCCAGCAGGCAGCATCGGCGCACAGATAGGCGCCCCGGCCCGCCTGCTTGCCGGTGGTGTCCACCTCCACCTGCCCCGCGGCGGTGCGCACCAACCGGATCAGGGTGCGCTTGGGGCGGGCCTGGCGGCAGGCCACGCAGCTACGCTCCGGAATATGGCGAGGTCGGGAGCCGGCCGCAGGCCGGTCCCTAGGCTGAGGCGAGGTCATGGTCGCGTCGCTGCTCCCTCCTGGGGTGAACGCTCGGCGCCTGCTGCGCGGAGCATGAGGGCCGTGGGGCACATCCCCCACGGCCCTGGATCGGCAGGACGCGCGGGCGTGGTTCCTGCCAGCGGTCGCGCCCCTACTTGAGACGACGCAGAATATCCTCGTAGGCTTCGACCTCGTCGTCTTCCTCAACGTAGTGGCGCGGCCGACTCTTCTTCTTCTTGACCTGGGCCTTCTCGGCTTCCTCCTCCTCCCGCTTGGACGTGCGGGCGGCCGGGCGCTTGGAGCGGGTGTCGATGATCTCCTCCGCGAAGCGGACCCGGCTCCGGGCGGCCTCGGCGGCCTCCGCCGTCCGCTCGGTGGCTTCCACCGTCCGTACGGTCTCGACCGCCTCCTCCGGCGCTACCGCTGCCGGGGTCTCGAGCGCAGGCGGGGCCGGCGCCTCAGCCGCAGGCATCACCACACCGAACTCCTCCGGCGCCGGGGGCACCACCGGGGGCAGCAGCCGGTCCACGTCCTCCAGCGTCGGTACCGCCGCAGCGGGCGCCAGGGACGGCTCGGACTCCGAGGCCGACAGTGGCTCCGGCGTAATGGGGCCGGACAGCGCAGCCCGTGCCCGCTCCAGGCGGTCGGCCTCGATGGCGCTGGCGCTCTTAATATCAATGCGCCACCCGGTCAGCTTCGCCGCTAGACGGGCGTTCTGGCCCTCTTTGCCGATGGCCAGGGAGAGCTGGCGGTCGGGAACGATGACCGTCGCCGTCTTGTCGACCTCGTTAATGTCCACGCTCAGGACCTGCGCCGGGCTCAGGGCATTGGCCACGAACTGGGACGGGTCGGGGTGCCACTGGATGACGTCCACCTTCTCGCCGTTCAACTCGTTGATAATGTTCTGGATGCGGATACCCCGCAGGCCGACACAGGAGCCGACCGGGTCCACCCCTTCCTGACGTGCCGCCACCGCGACCTTACTACGGTAGCCCGGCTCCCGGGCGATGGCCTTGATCTCGACGGTGCCGTTGTAAATCTCCGGCACTTCCATCTCGAAGAGCCGGCGCAGCAGGTTCCGGTGGGTCCGGGAGACCAGCACCTGCGGGCCTTTATTGGTCCGGAAGACCTCGGCCACATAGAACTTCATACGCTGGCCGGGCCGGTAGTGCTCCGCCTTCACCTGCTCGGAGATGGGCAGCACCGCCTCGGTCTTGCCCAGGTCAACCATGATCTGCTTGGGCTCCACCCGCTGGACGACTCCGCTGAGGATATCGCCCTCTTTATCCTGGAACTCTTCGTAGACGATCTCCCGCTCCGCCTCCCGCAGGCGCTGCATAACCACCTGCTTGGCGGTCTGGGCGGCGATCCGTCCG
This sequence comes from Chloroflexota bacterium, assembly GCA_016210175.1. GTDB lineage: Bacteria > Chloroflexota > Dehalococcoidia > SHYD01 > JACQUQ01 > JACQUQ01. Next base: position 11,825 of record JACQUQ010000108.1, read on the forward strand.
GCGTTGTTGACGGTGCGCTGGACCGTCACGGTCTCGTCGAGTTGCGCGTCGGCGTCGATCCGCCGCGCCTCTTCCAGGCCGATCTCCGTCCGGGGATCGTGGACGCTCGCTACCACCGCGTACTGGAAATGGCCGCGGATCTCGTCGGTGTCCGGGTTGATGTCCACGTCGGAGAGATTCGGATACTCCTTCTTGAGCGCCGACACCAGGGCGGCCTTCAACGCGTCCAGCACGACGTCGGGAGGGAGGTTCTTCTCAGCCGCGAGGTGAGTAATGGCTAAGCGCAGTCCCGTCTTCATGTGAGAAAAGCTGCCCCCCTGAGTTGCTTCTGATAGACTAACTGGCTCTACAACAAAGAAGTGGGCGGGAGCCCACTTACACAAGAACCCTGTATCACCTAGAGTATACCACCCCTGAGGCAAGAACGCAATGGGTAGCCGTAGCGGTCAGCGTCCATACGTAAGGGAGCGCGCTGGCGCCCGGCGGCCCCGCTCTGGCGGGCGATGCTGCTTTCCCACGGAGGAACGCTTCCCTCCCGCTGCGCGCCCTTGACAGCGGAGAGCGCCAAAGGTATGCTAGCGCCCACCTGTTGCCTGATCTGCGGTGCCCCTCCTGCCGCGTCCGACGCAACACCTTTCCTCGCGATGGCGTCCCGCGGTGGCACCCGCAGCCGACTGGTGCGCCGCAGACCTTCCGGCGGGAAGAAAGGAACGCCATGCAGCATGGCCTCTCCAAGAAGGCAGCCATTGTGGGCATCGGCGAGACGGACTATTCCCGGGAGTCCGGTCGCAGCGAGCTGACGCTGGCGTTGCAGGCGATCACCGCGGCGATCCGGGACGCCGGCCTCACCCCCAAGGATATTGACGGGCTGCTCAAGTTTCAGGTGGACACGGTCACCGAGGGCGAGATCGCCAGTTGCCTGGGAATGGACCACCTCCGCTTCTATGGGGAACTGGGTGGCGCCGGGACGGCGGGGTGTGGCCTGGTGGCCCATGCCGCAGCCGCGGTGGCGCTCGGCCTGGCGAACAACGTCGTGGTGTATCGGGCCATGAACGGGCGCTCCGGCCGGCGCTACGGCCGGGGGGACGTCACCATGCGCGGCGGCGTTGGCCCGGCTGCGTTCACCGAGCCGTTCGGACAGCTGGTGCCGCAGCAGGCCCTCGCTATGCTGGCCCGGCGTCATATGCACGAGTACGGGACCACCAGCCGCCAGTTTGGGGCGGTGGCCGTCGCCTTCCGTGCCCACGCCAACCGCAACCCCAAAGCGGTGTTCCACGATACCCCCCTGACCCTGGAGGACCACCAGAACTCCCGCTACGTGGTCGAGCCCTTCCGCCTCTTCGATTGCTGCCTGGAGACCGATGGCGGCTGCGCGGTGGTCGTGACCTCGGCGGAGCGGGCGCGGGACCTGCCCCAGCCGCCGGCCTTCATCCTGGCTGCGGGGCAATGTCTCCCCGGCTACCGCGGGCCGTTGCCCTCGCTCACCGAGTCCAACGCCAGGATCCTCGCGCCGGAACTGTTCGCCGCAGCGGGGGTCACGCCCGCCGATATCGATGTCGCCCAGATCTACGACCACTTTTCGGCCCTCGTGCTCTTCGCGCTGGAGGACTACGGGTTCTGTAAGAAGGGCGAGGGCGGGCCGTTTGTGGAGGCAGGCAACATCCAGTGGCCGAACGGCAGCTTACCCGTCAACACGGCGGGGGGCCACCTCTCCGAGGCCTATCTCCACGTCATGAACCACGTGAACGAGGCCGTGCGCCAGCTCCGGGGAACATCCACGGCCCAGGTGCAGCACGCCGAACTGGTGCTGGTGGACAGCGGCATCGGCGCGGGCGCACTCATTCTTGGGAAGTGAGCCATGCCAGAGTTTCCCGCCCCGGTGCCGACGCAAGATACCGAGCCGTTCTGGCAGGGCTGCCGGGAGGGGAAGCTGCTCCTCCAGCGTTGCGCTGCCTGTGGGGTGGTCCGGTACCCACCCCGGCCGATGTGTCCCCAGTGTACCAGCCTGGAAAGCCGGTGGGTACCCGCCACCGGCACGGGCACGGTCTTCAGCTACACCGTGACCCATCAGGCGCTCCATCCCTCCCTGGTGGGGCGGACCCCGCACGTGATCGTCCTGGTGGAGTTGGACGAGGGCGTACGGATGACCAGCACCGTCCTGGGCTGCACGCCCGACCAGGTCCGCATCGGGATGCCGGTGGAGGTCGTATTCCACCAGGAAACGGACGGGGTCATCCTCCCCCTGTTTCGGCCGGCCGGAGCGGAGCGCGCCCCATAAGCGGGGGCGGAGCGCCGCCCCGGTCCTTGCGGGGAGTTACGTCCTCTCACTGACGGCCTCTGCCCAACTGGGCGGGCGGCGCTCCAGGAACGCCCGCAGCCCCTCCTGGCCCTCCGGGCTGGTGCGCAGCGTCGCCAGCAGCTCCGCCGTGAAGCGGTCCAGGTCATCGCGGTGGTCGCCCGCCGCAACCTGAGCGACCAGCTCCTTGGCGGCTGCCAGCGCCCTGGGGCCGCCTCGTAGCACCGCCGCAGTCAGCCGTGTCACCGCCGCGTCCAGCTCCGCCTCCTCGGTGACCGCGTGAACCAGGCCCAACGCACACGCCCGCCGTGCATCGAACCGCTCCCCGGTGAGGAAGAGGTACCGGGTCCAACTGGGGCCGATTTTTCGCAGGACGTAGGGGGAGACGGTGGCGGGCACGATGCCAAGCGCAACCTCTGTGAACGCGAACTGCGCCGACGCCACGGCCACCGCGAGGTCGCAGGCGGCCACCAGCCCGGCGCCACCCGCAAACGCGCTCCCGTTCACGCGGGCGATCACCGGCTTGGGGCAGCGGTCCACGGCCTCCAGCATCCGGCATAAGGCCAGGGCATCGGCAACGTTCTCTGCCTGAGTCAGATCGACCGCGCGCTGCAACCAGCCGATGTCGGCGCCGGCGGAGAAGGCGGCGCCGGCGCCGGTGAGCACGATGCAGCGGGTACGCACATCGTCGGCCAGCGATCGCAAGCAGTGCTCTACCTCGGCGATGAGGTCGGGGTGGAGGGCGTTGCGCACCTCTGGCCGGTTCAGGATCATCCAGACCACGGCAGGGCTGCGGTGTTCCACCAGAAGGTACCGGTAGGCATTGCCGTTCACGTTGTTCTCACCACCCTTTCGCGGCTCCGATAGGGAGCAACATTGCGCTCCGTTACCCTTGAGAACGCACCAGGTCGGCCAACGACGGTGCCTACCGGGGCGTCATGGCCGCCAGGGGCTCCCACCTCCCGGCGTGCCGCGTGGCAGGGGCACCGCTGCACCGGCTCCCCTCTCCGACCGTTACCGCAGGACCCGTGAACATCGCCCTCCGGGCTGGACCTCTGCTTGATAGAACTGCACGATCCCCCGGTGGCTCGCCTGCGTGAGGCCGTGGTGCAGCGCGTTCAGGGCAGCCGCCCGGTCGCCCAGCACCTCGCAGTAGACCAGCGCGGTCGTGAGGTGCCATTCCGCGCGGGTTGGATAGCGGACCGTCCACTGCCCGTACACCCGGAGCAGGCCCTGCGGGTCCTCCTCGGAGGGCGCGGACTGGGCCCAGGCTTCCGCCGGGGCGTAGCGGGCCAGGGGCGCTGCCAGGTCCAGCAGCACACCCCGGCGCAGGGCTGAGAGCGCCCGGTCTGGTTCCTCCAGCCCGATATACACGCTTCCCAGGAGGTACCAGACGCCGCTGTTGGCCGCGTCGGCCTGCACCGCCTGTTCCAACAGGGGGGCCGCGCGCCGGAGGTACGCCGCGGTCTCCGGCTCAGGTGACGGGGTGAGGAGCGCGCTCTGGGCGGCCACGCGCCCCGCGTTCAGCGCCGGCCCGCGGTAGCTCAGGGGCCACGCGAGGACACCCCCCAGGAGCGCCAGGGCCACGAGATGCACCCCAAGCGCGGCCCGGTTCGCCCTGGTATTCCCCTGCGCGTCCACCGTGGTCCAGGCCGCGCCCAGAAGCCCGACCATGACCCAGAAGGCCAGGCCCGGCTTGGCCCCCAGGGTGAAGGTATCCAGCAGGCCGAAGACCAGGTAGGCCACGATGCCGCAGCCGCTCCCCAGCGCGGCCGACCGCAGCGCCGGGTCGGGCTGCCGGCGCAGGGAGCCGGCCGCCAGCACGCCCGCCACCCCCAGGAGCCACAGCAGGGCCACCAGACCCGGCAGCCCCAGGTCCACCGCGGTGTGCAGGAACAGGCTATGGGCGTGCGGTTCCGGGCCGAGGGAAAAGCCGGAGTAGAAGCGGTCCATGACCAGGGGGAAGGTATTCAGCCCGATGCCGGTGTAGGGCATGTCGTGGGCCATCTGGAGGGCGCGCCCCCAGATCTCCAGGCGGGATACCAGGCCGAAGCCCAAGCGTCGCTGGCCGCCCAGGTCGTCGGGGGTGAAGCGCAGCAGCCGGTCGCCGCCCAGCCATCCCAGGGCCAGCAGCCCACTCAGCCCCAGGGCCGCTATCACCAGGAGCGGCAAGCGCCAGCGGCGGGACTGCACCACCACCATCAGCCACAGTCCCAGGGCCGCCCCCACCAGGGCGCTGGGGGTCTGGGTCAGGGCCAGGACCGCGGCTATCAGACCAACGGCCAGGGCCAGCAGCGCCCTCCCCCAGGGGCGGTCCGGCCACCGGGCGGCGGCCAGGGGCAGCAGGAGCGCCAGCGCCCCGCCGACCTCGCGCGGGTTGAACAGGTCGGACGGGCTGGGCAGGCCGCTGCCGGGCACCCCCCGGATGAGGCGTGGCAGCCGGTCGTAGAGCCACGGGAGGCGGACCAACTGCGCCGCCTCCCAGTCGGTCCCCACCAGGGAGAGCCAGGCGATACCCGCCCCCAGCGCGGCCAGGGCCCAGCCCACGGCGCGGGCGTGCCCTCCCGACCGCACCCAGTGGACGGTGCTGACGTAGGCCGCCAGGCCCAGGAGGATGCCCCAGAGCTTGCTGGCGCTCAGGGCGGGCAGCGGCGAAACGCTGTAGGCGACCAGCGTCGCGGCCAGGAGCAGGGCTAGCGGCAGGTCCAGGGGCGTGCGCGCCCAGAGGCGCCCCGTGGCGCGCCAGCGCAGTCCCCAGAGCGCCAGGATGAGGGCTGCGGCGGCGAGGCTCCAGGGGCCGGGGAAGACGAGGGCCGGACTCAGGGCGGCCAGCAGGGGCAGTTCCCACCGGGCCGCGAAGGCAGCAACTGCGGCGATCACGACCTCCTATGGTACAATAGTTCTGCGTCGTGGGAGGAGAGTATGCCCATCCAGCCGTTGCCCCCGGATATGGTCGCCCGGATCGCCGCGGGAGAGGTCATCGAGCGCCCCGCCTCGGTGGTCAAGGAGTTGCTGGACAACGCGCTGGACGCGGGCGCCACCCAGGTCACGATCGAGGTGGCAGGTGGCGGGGTCAAGCTCATCCGGGTGGTGGACAACGGGTGCGGCATCCCGGCCGACGAGGTCGAAGCCGCCTTCATCCGCCACGCTACCAGCAAGCTCACCGGGGCCGACGACCTGGACCGCATTACGACCCTGGGCTTCCGGGGCGAGGCGCTGCCCAGCATCGCGGCCGTGGCCGACGTGACCCTGGTCAGCCGCCCGGCGGTCCAGGTGTCCGGCGTGGCCCTGCACCTGCGGGACGGCCGCCGGCTGGAGCGGCGTATCATCGGTTGCCCGCCGGGGACCACCGTCACGGTGCGAGACCTCTTCGCCGGCGTCCCGGCCCGGCGCAAGTTCCTGAAAGCCCCCACCACCGAGACCGGCCATATCACCGCCCTGGTCGCCCAGTATGCCCTGGCCTTCCCGGAGGTCGCCTTCAGCGTCGTGGTCGAGGGGCGGCGCGGCCTCCAGACCCCCGGCGACGGCAACCTGCTGGGGGCCGTCGCCGAGGTCTACGGCGTGGAGACGGCCCGCGCCCTGCTCCCGGTGGGAGACAGCGGCGCTCCTGCTCACAGGGTGGCAGGCTACACCAGCCCGCCCGGCGTGACCCGGTCGGGCCGTGGCTTCCTGAGCTTCTTCATCAACCGGCGCTGGGTGCAGTCGCGCGCCCTGGCCGTCGCGGTGGAGCAGGCCTATCAGGGACTGCTGATGACCGGCCGCTCGCCCCTGGCCGTGCTCCATCTGACCCTGCCCTACGACGAGGTGGATGTCAACGTGCATCCCGCCAAGCGGGAGGTCCGCTTCGAGCGGGAGCGAGAGGTCTTTGCGCTGGTGCAGCGGGCCGTGCGGAGCGCCCTGGTGGACGCTGCGCCGGTGCCATCCTTCCACCCTACCGCAGCCATGCCGCAGCCGGCACCCGGTGGCCTCTCCTCCTCAGTTCTCAGTCCTCAGTCCTCAGTCCTGGGCCTACTCCCCTCGGAGCGGGTCCTGCCCGACCGCCGCCAGGCACCGGCCGGGGCCGCTGCTCCCCCTGCCCTACCCACGCCGGGCCGGGCGTTGCCCATCCTGCGGGTGGTGGGGCAGGTGAGCGCGACCTATATCATCGCTGAAGGCCCCGATGGGATGTACCTGGTGGACCAGCACGCCGCCCA
>JACQUQ010000109.1 GCA_016210175.1 Chloroflexota bacterium
CTGAGCCGGTCGAAGGGTGAACGGACCCGCCCGCTCGTGGTTCGACAGGCTCACCACGAACGGGCTCTTACCCGCTTCACAGATAACTAAAAGGCCCTGGCCCGGTACTGCCTGCCCATTGACTTCTCACCAGTGGCCGACTATCATCAGGACTGCGTTTGTCCCTATTGTGGCAGCCAGGTCCGCGCTCCAGCAGGGTGGACCGTCGCCTCCCGCAGCAGAGCGGGAGATGCCAGCGCCCACCCGCACACGACGGAGCACAGGGTGGAGGAAGCAGGGAACCGTTGCGCTTCGGAGCGGGTTTCCGACGGAGTGACCGCTGAGCGCTCACCAGTTGGCAAGGGGGGGAGATCGTGCCCAATACGCTGGTTCGTCCTGCCGTGGCCGAGTTCATCGGTACCTTTGCCCTCATCTTCATCGGTGCGGGCAGCATCGTCGTCAACGCCTTCACCACGCCCCAGGGCGGGCACGGCTTCTCCACACTGGCAGGGGTGGCCCTGGCACATGGGCTCACCATCTTCGCCATGGCCGCCGCGCTCGGCCATATCTCGGGCGGCCACTTTAACCCGGCCGTAACGGTCGCCTTCCTCGTCACCGGACGGCTGAATCCGGCCACCGGGGCGCTCTACATCGTCTCCCAACTCCTGGGGGCGGCGCTGGCGGCCTTCATCCTGGTCGCAACCATGCCGGCCGAAGCTGTCGCCGCCGCGCAGCTTGGGGCCACACTGCTGGCGCCCGGCGTCAGTCCGGCCCAAGGGCTCCTCCTGGAGGTGGTAGCCACCTTCTTCCTGGTGAGCGTCATCTTTGGCAGCGCGGTCGATCCGCGCGGCGCCGGCGCTATCGCTCCGCTCGCCATCGGCATGACCGTCGCCCTCGACATTCTCGCCATCGGCCCGCTGACCGGGGCCTCCATGAACCCTGCCCGGTCCTTCGGTCCGGCCCTGCTCCTGGGCGCCTGGAGCGACCACTGGGTCTACTGGGTCGCCCCCATCCTCGGCGGCGTCGTTGCGGCCCTCCTCTACGACTACGTCATCAGCAGCAAGGGAAAGGCAGCGTAAGCCCCCCATTCCCACGAGGCAGCCTTCTCTCTGGTCCCTGCTCCCGGATACCGCAGCACGACAAGGCGGGTCTGCCACCCGCCTTGCCTTGTGCGCGCGGATGAGCATGCAGCCCGGGGCGCTGCGCCTCTATCTACCGCGACCGCGGTGCGTCCTGCTCGCGCGGCTCCACCGTGGGGAGGACAAACGGGGAGGGCATCGGCCCGACCGGTACCTCAATGAGCGTGGGGCGGGTATTGCGGAGCGCCTCGGCCAGCGCCGGGCCGACGTCCTCAGGGCCGTTCACCTTGATGCCATCGGCGCCGTAGGCCTGGGCCAGCCGGGCAAAGCCGGGGTTGTGCAGCTCGCTGCCGAGGGCCCGCCCCCCGAAGCGCGCCTGCTGGTCCCGCAGGACGTTCCCGTAGGCGTGGTCGTCGAACACGATGACCACCACGTTGATGCCGTACTGCACCGCTGTCGCCAGTTCCTGGGAGTTGTAGAGGAAGCCGCCATCGCCGGAGACCACGACCACCGCCCGGTCCGGGTTCGCCACTTTCGCGCCCAGGGCCGTGGGGAAGGCGTAGCCCAGGTTGCCCATATAGGAGGAGGTCAGGTAGGTGCGCGGCTGGTAGACCGGGTAGTACAGGTGGCAGGCGTAGCCGATCTGGGTCATGTCGGGTACCAGAATGCCGTCCTCCGGCAGCGCGGCGCGGATGGCCTCGACGATGCCCGCCTGGGGCTGGAGACGCTGCCGGATGCTGCCGGCGACCTGGTTCCGGATGGCCTCGCACTCGGCGCTGCGGGAGGGCCGAGGCGGGGTGTGGGCCTGGAGCCGTTCCCGGAGTAGGGCCAGGGTGAGCCGGGCGTCCCCGGCGATGCCCAGGGTATGGGGGTAGTTCCGCCCCAACTCTTCGGGGTCCACGTCGATCTGGATGACCTGCTGCGGCTCCGCCAGGATCGCGGTCGCCAGGCGCGTCCCCACCGCCAGGACCATGTCGGCCTGGGCCAGCATCGCTTGGAGGGGGCTGGTGGCGTTGTAGGCGGCACCCAGGGCGAGGGGATGGCGGTCGGAGATGGCCCCCTTGCCCTCGGGGGTGGTGATCACCGGCGCTTGCAGGTACTCGGCTACGTGGGTCAGCTCATGGGCGGCGTCCCCCAGGTTGACGCCGCCGCCCGCCCAGATGAGGGGCGACGACGCCTGCGCCAGCAATCGGGCGGCCCGGTCGATCAGGTCGGGGTCGCCCGCCCGGCGCGGCGGGTACTCCGGCTCCAGCAGGGTGATCTCGGCCTCCTCAGCCAGGGTCTCGGGCGGGATGTCCACCGCCACGGGGCGCGGCCGCCCGCTGCGGAGCTGGCGCATGGCCTCATGGATGGCGCCGGGGATGTCCCGTGGGTCGCGGATGCTGGCCCGCCACTTGGTCACGGGCGCAATGGTCTCCAGTTGGTCCTCCACCTCGTGCAGCACGCCGCGCTGGCGCCCGATGAAGTCCCGGTTGATGTGGCCGGCGACCAGGAAGACCGGAGAGGAGGCCGCGTAGGCCGTGGCGACGCCGCCCGCGGCGTTGTAGATGCCGATGCCGGGCACCACCAGAGCGATCCCGATGCCGCCCCCGGTGCGGGCGAAGCCGTCGGCCATGTAGGTGGTGCCCTGTTCGTGGCGTGTGGTGAGGAAGCGGATGCCCGATTCCCCGTACAGGGCATCCAGGGCGTGCATGATCTGCACCCCCGGCAGCCCGAAGATGGTGCGCACGCCCTCCCGGTAGAGGGACTGACTCAGGGCCTGCCCGCCGGTCATCCTGGGCATAGGACGCTTCCCTTTCCTGACGTGCTGATCTTGTCGCCGCAGTCGTCACGCCCCTTTGAGGTACACCGGACGGGAAAGGCCGCTCGTGGTGAGCTTATCGAATCATGAGCGGGCAGATGCAGGCCAGCGGCGGGTGAGTCGAGCCACAGTCACGTGGTTTATACTATTAGAGCGACCGGCAATAGGCTCGACCTCGCCCGGAGAGTTCGCAGGAAAATCAGGGCCGGTGCATCAAAATCGTGCCTGACCAGATCCCTATGCCCGCTCGTTACCGCCCTCCGCTCGCGGCCTATTGCCGGTCGCTCTTAGGCACCCTCGTTGTCTGGCAGGGCCATCACGAGATCCTTCAGGGAGTAGCCCATTGGCGCGAGCAACTGCCGCAGGGTAGTAAAGTTTACCGCGTGGCGGCCCTGTTCGATCCGCGTGAGGCGCTGGAGAGGGATCCCGACACGCTCTGCCAATTCCTCTCTGCTGAGGTGACGACTTTTGCGCAACTCTCTGAGACGCCTCCCGATCTCACGGGCCTGTTCCTCGGCGGCAGCAGCCAGGTGCGCGCGGTAGGCATCGTCGGTCAGCGCACGGATGGCAGACCAGGGAATCTCAATCTGGCCGCTGGCAGTGGGAACGACGACCTCGTAGGAGTTGAACGTCATGTGCTCCCAGTCTACCTCGCGAGTGTGGGGTGGGAGCACCTGCTGCGCAGTGACGCTGACCTGCGCACCGTCCTCGAAGCACACGGTAAGCTTCTGCTCTCGATAACTCGCCGAGGCGATACGCTGGTAGGCGTGTGTGTTCCATCTCGTCGCTACACTCATGCGATGGGTCTCCCTGGGTTCAGGCGCTCCCATGCTCCACAGATCGCTTCCAGATGATCTAACAGCAGTCTCCGTGCTGCGGCCGGCAATGGGTCGCCAGCGAGCACACGCAAGGTCGGCAGGGCCACCTGGGTCGAGCCCTCACTCCAGCGCACATGGCAGTGGGGGAGGTGGTGCGGCTGCCCGGCTTCAGCATACACATAGATGCTGAATGGGCCAGAACTCACCACCCTCGCCATGCGCGCGTTACCTCACGGCGCCGCCTTGGGGGACCTGGTGATCACCCGGGCAGAGCCGTTCTCCAGCACCACCAGGTCCTCGATGCGGACGCCGCCCCAGCCGGTGAGATAGATGCCCGGCTCCACACTGAAGATCATGTTATCTTCCAGGATGTTGGTGGCGCCTTTGGACAGCCGGGGGTACTCGTGGACGTACAGGCCGATGCCGTGGCCCAGGGAGTGCCCGAAGGTCTCGCCGTAGCCCGCCTGGTCGATGAGGTCGCGGGCGAAGGCGTCGGCCTGGTGGCCCGTCTGCCCGGTGCGGATCAGCTCCTCCGCCAGCAGTTGCGCCCCCAGCACGATGTCGTAGATCTTCTTGAAGGTGTCATCGGGCTGGCCCAGGACGATGGTCCGGGTCATGTCGGCGCAGTAGCCGTCCACCTTGGCCCCCATGTCAATGACGATGGGCTGGCCCTCCTCGATGACGGTGCTCCCGGCCCGGTGGTGGGGCCGCGCCCCGTTGGGGCCGGCCGCGATGATGGTATCGAAGGCCAGACCGTCGCCCCCGTGCTCCCGAATGTACTTCTCCAACTCCCAGGCGAGCTGGGCCTCGGTCATGCCGGGGTGGAGCACATGCTGGGTCACGTGCAGGAAGGCGGCATCGGTGAGGGCCTGGGCACGCTCCACGGCGGCGATCTCCTCAGGCTCCTTGATGGCCCGCAGGTACTCCACCACGCCGGAGGTGGGCGCCCAGGTGACGCCGCTCTCGCCCGTAGCCTTGGTGAGGAGCTGGAAGAAGTTGTAGGAGACGTGGTCGGCATCGAAGGCGATGCGCCGCACGCCTCCCGCCGCCAGTACGTCGGGCAGCCACTTGGACATATCCCCGGCGACCTGGATTACCCGGTAGTCCGGGGCCTGAAGGCCCGCCTGCTCGGTGTAGCGGAAGTCGGTGGCGAGCACCGCCTCCTTGTGGGAGATGATGAGGTACCCCGCCGAGCCGGTGAACCCGCTCATGTAGCGCCGGTTCTCCGGCTGCGAGACGAACATGGCGTCCAGGTCTTGCTCGGCCAGCTTGGCCCGCAGGCGCTCGATACGTTTCATCGCTTCTCCTTTGACTCTGTTGGCAACAAGTGCTGCACGGGTTGAGCGAGTCGTTGATCTCTCGGCGCGCCCACTGCTCAGTCCTAGCTTTTCATGATCTCTCTGATACGCCTGACGTGCTCTTCGGGCGCCCTGCTGTCCCATGCCGCGAAGTCGCTGAACGTGTGCCCGTACGATCTCGTGGTGGGCGCCTCGTCTCTACGATACGGCCCCGCTACGCCAGCCATCCAGCCGTCCTTCGCTGCCCAGTGCGGAGGATGGGTGCGAAACCGGAAGACGTAATAGTCCAGTAATCCGTCCGGCATCCCCGTGTCGAATGGGATCACCTTCATCAGTTCGATCTCGTCCGGCACTCGGTTCAGCTCCGTGGGAAACGTCAGCCACCGGACCATTCTGGATTCGGCCAGAGCCTCCTGTGTCCGAAATCTCTCCGGGTAGAGTGATAGCTTGCCCAGGTCGGCTAGGAGGTCGTAGAGCAGTCCACGGGTCTCCGGGCTGGCTGCCACCTCCTCAAGGTAGTGTGGCTCAACGTCGTTGCCAAGTCGAAGGCGCGACACGATAGCGAAGCACTGCAACAGGGGGTCGCGATATTTCAACGCCAGTCGCAACTCTGCTTCTACCTCTGGACCTGGGAAGTACCCAAGAAGGTCCAGCAATATATCGGTCTCGAATCTCGGCTCCAGATACTTGTCCTCCCACATCCACGCGACACCCTCTGACCTTTGCGCTGGGAAGAGCTTGTTCTTACGCTCTGTGTAGACGCCTAAGATGCTCGGAAGCCAAGGCGAGAGTGTTGTCGGGTCGAGCAGGCCGGCTTCGAAATAATCCAGGCAGAGCGAGCACACCCGCAGCGCGAGCTTCGGGTTGCTGGTGTATTCCAGCAACTCTGGGAAAAAGACATCAGGATGGCGCGGTTTCTTGCTAAGGGATCCCGTGACCAACTCGGGGACGCCGCCGGTCTGAGCATGTTCCCGCAGGATGTCCATATAGGCCACGGCCGCGTCTCGGTCTTCCAGCCCGGCAAGCAGGCGTAGTGCCAGCACTTTCACCTTCTCGGTGAAGCGGGGGAACAACTCGATGATCAAGGGAATGTATCCGGGCAGCGGCTTCGCTATGACCGTATACAAGAGGTCCTGTGCAGAGTCCCGAGACGAAGGGTGCGGGGCTGGATATTGTTCCGCTGCCGCCCTCAGCAATTGCTGGCCTTCCTCAAAGCTCAGGCCTCGCTTGCGGAGCTCGCGCAATTCCCTGCCAGCTGCCTCTTGCTCGTCCTCGTTGACACTCCTGAGCCCAGCGATAATATCCCGGATGTTCGAGTAACCCATCGTTTAGCCCTCAAGGCACCGGGAAGGGTCAGCAGGCAGCCAGCGCCCGAACTGCTTTACTGCTCCCCTTCTTCCCTGAGTATCCCCACCAGCCCCTCCAGGGCGGCCAGGTAGCCGCGCCAGCCCAGGCCGGTGATCTGCCCCCGTGCCACGGCCGCGATGACCGAGCGGTGGCGGAACTCCTCGCGCCGGTAGATGTTGGACAGGTGGACCTCGATGATGGGCCGGTCGGTGGCCTCCAGGGCGTCCCGCAGGGCGATGCTGGAGTGGGTGAAGGCGCCGGGGTTGATGATGATGCCGTCGGCCTGCCCGGCCTCCTGCTGGAGGAAGTCGATGAGCGCGCCCTCGTGGTTGGACTGGAAGTCCCGTACCTCGACGCCCAGCTCCCGGCCGCGCGCCGCCACTCGCTCGACGATCTCCGGGAGGGTCGTGCGGCCGTAGATGGCGGGCTGGCGCTGCCCCAGCGTGTTGAGGTTCGGCCCATTGATGAGGAGGATGCGCATCCTGCCTCCTACTCTGCTCCCAAAACGGCTGGAGGGTTGTCCCGCGCACAGAAGGCAGGAGGCAGCAAGCAGGTGGCACGGGGCTGCCTTCTGCCTCCTGCCTACCGCCTTCCCCCTGATGGGGGATGGGGGGAGTGGCGTCCCTAGCGCCGGGCGGCGACCGGCTCCTTCTTCCTGGCGCGGGCGCTGGGACGCGGCGGGGCCTGCGTCTGGGTTGCGCCGCACTTCAGACACTTGGCGCGGTCAACGCCGCTGCGCACCAGCAGCCCGCCGCAGACCGGGCACGGCTCCGGCAGGGGCCGCTCCCAGGTGGTGAAGGTACACTCCGGGTAGCTGGAGCAGCCGAAGAAGGTGCGCCGCCGCTTGGTGCGCCGCTCCACCAGCGGCTGGCCACACTGCGGACAGGGCACGCCGATGGTGGTCAGGATCGGCTTGGTGTTGCGGCACTCCGGGAAGCCACTACAGGCGATGAAGCGCCCGTAGCGCCCGGTGCGGATGACCATGGGCCGCCCGCAGAGAGTGCAGTCCTCGCCGGCCGGCTCGGGCTCCACCCGCACCGCCTGCATCCGCTCCCGCGCTTCCTGCACCGCTTCGGCCAGGGGCGCGTAGAACTCCCGCAGCACGGGCACCCAGTCGCGCTCGCCGGCCGCGATCTGGTCCAGGTCTTCCTCCATCGTCGCCGTGAACTTCTCATCCACGATGTTGGGGAAGTGCTGCACCAGCAGGTCGCAGACGATGATCCCCAGTTCCTCAGGCTCCAGGTGGCGGCCCGCCCGCCGCACGTACCCCCGCTCCTGCAAGGTGCCCAGGATGGGCGCGTAGGTGCTCGGCCGCCCGATGCCCCTGGCCTCGAGCTCCTTGATCAGGGAGGCGTCGGTGTACCAGGGCGGCGGCTGGGTGAAGTGCTGCTCCGGGAACAGGTCGTGCAGGTCCAGGGCCTCGCCCTGGACCAGGTCGGGCAGGATGGCCTTGCTCGGCTCCTGCTGGTCGTCCTCGTCCCGGTCCGCGCTGTACAGGGCCAGGAAGCCGGGAAAGCGCAACTGCGTGCTGGAGGCGCGCAGCCGGTACTGGCGCCCGCCCTCCTGGTCGTCGGCGGTGATCTCCACCGTCAGGGTATCGAACCCGGCGGCGGCCATCTGGCTGGCCACCATCCGCTTCCAGATCAGGTCGTAGAGCCGGTACTGGTCCTGATTCAGGTAGGGCCGCAGGCGCTCCGGCTCCCGCGCCACCGCGGTGGGCCGGATGGCCTCGTGGGCCTCCTGGGCGCCTTTGGCCTTGGTCCGGAAGGCCCGCGCGCTGCGGGGCATGTAGTCCGCCCCCCAGCGTCCTTTGATGTACTCCCGCGCTTCGGTCACCGCCCCCGCCGCCACGCGCGTGGAGTC
>JACQUQ010000110.1 GCA_016210175.1 Chloroflexota bacterium
CCATCCCGCCGCCCTGAAGGGCGGGCCCGCCGTTCACGGCGGCAGTCGCACCCATCAGTTTATGCCTGACAGAACACTAGCTGCGATGGCGCGCCGCGGTGGACTTCCGAATATAGCCGATCTCGTCGCGCAGGCGCTTGGGCCGGAAGCCGAAGGTGCGCTCCACCACGTCCAGGCTCTCGGCCACGTTGTCGAAGGGGAACATGTCCAGTTGGACCGTCGTCACGGGAGGATGGGGCAGCAGCCGCTCCAGCAGCCACACATTGGGGCGCATGAGCGCCAGGGGCAGGTGGACCTTCAGGCGGCGCCGGCTCAGGGTCTCCATGACCAGGTCCAGCATCTGCTCGTAGGTGTAGAGGTCGGGGCCGCCGATGGTGACCACCTGGCCCAGGAAGCGCTCCTCCGTGACCAGGTGGGTGAAGCAGCGGCCCACGTCCTCCACGAAGATGGGCTGGAAGCGGGTAGCGCCGCGGCCGGGGACGGGCACCATCGGCGCCAGGGGGAACAGCCCGCTGGGGGGCTTGCGCACCAGGTCGGCCAGGGTGGTGAAGAACTCATCGCCCTCGCCAAAGATGAGGCTGGGCCGCAGCACCACGGAGGGCAGGCCGCTCTCTCGCACCGCCTGCTCGCCCAGCCACTTGGTGTGCCAGTAGGGGTAGCGGGGGTCGTCGCGCACACCGATGGCGCTCATGTGGACAAAGCGGCGTACCCCGGCCTGGCGGGCCGCCGCCACCATATGGCGGGTGCCCTCGGCGTTCACCCGCTGGAAGGTGATGCCGCGGGCCGGCTGCTCCCGGATAATGGCGACGAGGTGGACCACGGTATCCACGCCCGCGAACGCGCCCGGCAGCGAGGCCGGGTCGGTGACATCGCCGTGCCAGATCTCCACACGTAGGGGCTGGAGGTTGGTGAGGTCGGCGGTGCGGCGCACCAGGCAGCGCACCTGATGGCCCATCCCCACCAGCCAGCGCGCCACGCGCTGCCCGACGAATCCGGTAGCTCCGGTCAGTAACACCATCATCCCGCGCCCACTCCTTCCCGCGACTGCCAGTCCTACCCTAGCAAAGGGAGAGCGCACTGTCAAAAGGCAAGCGGATATGACCAGACGGGGTCGAGTCGCGAGTCCTAGCCGGTCCGCCTTTCACATACCACGACCAGCGTCCTCCGCCTCGGCATCTTCCGCTCTTCAGTGGTGAATGCGCATCACCCGTCACAGGGAGAGGTTGCCCGCTCCGCGCGGAGGAAGGTGTGCGGGCTTGCGACACGCGGGGGAACGAGTATACTGGTACCACCGCACGGTGCGGCCAGGAGAGAAAGGAGCCGAGGATGATCTACGAATACCGGGTGTACCATGCTCTGCCGGGAAAGCTGCCAGCCCTCAACGCGCGCTTCGCCGAGATCACCCTGCCCCTCTTCCAGAAGCATGGCATCCAGGTGGTGGGCTTCTGGGAGACGGTCATCGGGACCAGCAACACCTTGCACTACCTGCTGGCCTACCGCGATTTGGCCCACCGCGAGCAGGCCTGGTCCAGCTTCCAGTCCGACCCCGAGTGGCAGCAGGCGCGGGCGGCCACTGAAGTCGATGGCCCCCTGGTGGAGTACATCACCAATACCATCCTGCGGCCCACCCCCTACTCGCCCATGCAGTAGCAGGAGCATGGCGCCGCGCGGCTACTCCCCGCTGCGCTGGTAGCGGGCGGTGACCACCGTCTTGATGCCGCCCCGCACGTTGAAGTCGCCGACGACGGTCATGCGCACCGGATCGCACGCGGCCACCAGGTCGTCCAAGATGAGGTTGGTGACGTTCTCGTAGAACACGCCCTCGTCCCGGTACGCCCAGAAGTAGAGCTTAAGGGACTTGAGCTCGATGCAGCGCGGCCCTGGTACGTAGGTGATGCGGATCGTGGCAAAGTCGGGCTGGCCGGTGATGGGGCAGACCGAGGTAAACTCCGGGCAGGTGATGTCGATCTCGTATGCACGCCCCGGATGGGGATTGGGAAAGGTCTCCAGGGCCTTGCTGGGACGGGTGGGCACAGGTCACCTCCTCAACACTGGCCGGGCGAAGCGCGAGAACGCCGGCAACCGCGTGACCCGTGGTCGGGTACGGAACGATTGTACCAGCGCCGCCCACCGCTGACCAGCCACGGACTTCCCTTCCCGGCGCTGACGAACGCGCGGAAGCGGCCTGGCCGCTCCCGTGGTCAGACCGTAGACCAAAATAGCATCGTGGGCAGAGCGGCGCTTGATGGGCTGGTACCCCAGTCCATCAAGCCAGTCACCGGTTCGGGGGCAGAGGCCAGGGGGACTCCTGTCCGCTACGTCACCGTCAACCGCGTGCGACCAAGCTGCGCCAGGACAAGAGCGATGCGGGCGCCGACCCCGTGCCCGCCGACGCCCTTCCCGCCCCCGTCTACATCCTCAGGGCACCTGTTGGCTCAGGCTACGCTGCGGCGCGTTCCAGGCGCTCCATCCGGGCGGCGCGGACGCCGGGGTTCCCTAGCCAGGCCCCCAGGACCGCGGCACCCAAAGCGAGCAAGATGGCGATGAACGACCCCCACGCCCCGGTCGCCGTCGCCGCTGCATCCCCTGGCATCCCCGGGATGACCCCGGTCACGCCCGGCATTGCCAGGCCCAAGGCCCCGAGAAAGGCAATGGCACCGACAGTCAGCGCCCAGAGCAGCACGCCGTGGGCCAGGGATACGAAGACCCCGCCGAGGCTGGACAGCCGCATCATGAGCCAGCCGCCGGCGAACAGCCCGATGATCAAGCTGATAGGCGCCCAGATGCCCAACCCGGTTCCCGCCGGGGTACCCGGCGCAGGCGGCGCCGCGGCACCCCCTGCCGTGGCCGTCAGGCTCACCGCGATGCCCAGCGAGACCAGCAGCGCGGTGACGGCCGTAGCCACCAGGAAGCCGGACCAGACCGGGCCCCAGTGGACGAGGTCACGAAGTTGGAAAGCGGTGGCCTCGACCGGACGTGTTTCCACCCGCTCGCCAGGCTCCCGTTCGAACGGCCTGCGTGCTTCCATAACGGGTTATCCTCCATGCTCAGAGTCCATCCACCCGCACCCGGCCCGCCACCGCGTCGGCACGGGCGACGCTCCGGACCAGGGCAGGCGCTGCATCACCGTCACGCGTTCATTGTGAGGGCATGGTTTCTGCCATTTCAACGGCGACCGTCCGATCCGATGTGGCAAACTTCTTGCAACCCCAGGTGTTCCGTGCGGCAGGGCCTTTGAGTTTTCCTGGCTTGGCACCAAGGTCCGCTCGTCCTGAGCCCGTCGAAGGACGGGCGGACCCGCCCGCTCATGGTTCCCTTCGGCAAGCTCAGGGCAAGCTTCGGCTCACCACGAGCGGGCTTGACGCTGGCTGCCCGATAAATAAAAGGCTCTGTTCCGGCAGCCGCAGCGCCGCGGGCGGCTCAGGGGACCCGGCAGGGGAAGGCCGGGGCTGGGCAGCCGCAGCACACCGGCACGCGCTCACTCGGTTTCCTCAGCCTCCTGGCGCTCCTCGTCCCCGGCGGCGGGACCCTCTGGCTGCTCGACTTCTACCTCGACCTCGACCAGCAGCAGCTCAGCCGGCGCGCTGGCGCGGATTGCCAGCCGGTCCTCGCCCCACACCCGCGCCGCGTCGCCTTCGGCGAGGGGCACGCCGTCGAGCGTGACCGCACCCCGGATGAGGAACACATAGGCGCCCATGCCTGGCAGGAAGTCGTGGCCCACCATGGCCTCCTGGTCCAGGGCCGCCACGAAGACCGAGGCGTTCTGGTGGACCTTCACCGTGCCCACGCCGCTGGGCGTCACCACCGGCAGCAAACGGTTGGCCCGCTCGTGGGGGGCAAACGTTCGCTGCTCGACGGAGGGCTCCAGGCCCTGGACCCGGGGCACAATCCACATCTGGAGGAAGCGCAGCGGCTCGGTTGGGGAGTGGTTGGCCTCCGCGTGCCACATGCCCCGCCCCAGGGTGGCCCGCTGGACCGACCCCGGCGGGAGCACACCATCGTTGCCCAGGCTATCCCGGTGCTCGAAGGTGCCCGCCACCACATAGATAATGGCCTCGACATCGCGGTGGGCGTGCATGGGCCAGGCCGCGCCGGGGCGGAGCGTTTCATCATTGAACACCCGCAGCGTCCCGAAGCCCAGGTTGGCCGGGTCGTCGTACTCATCAAAGGAGAAATGCCAGTTGGCGGAGAACGACCCGCCTTCCTTATGGTAGATGCTCTCCCGCTTGCGCACTTCGATCATCCCTCTCCCCTCGGCGGCATGCGTACTCAACGGAAAGGATAGCATCGGCGTTCAAGGCTCGCAATCACGCGGCACGGCAGGCAATGGCTGCGCCAGCCGCAGCCACCCGCTCCTTTCACCGCGGTGGGGATGCTGCACACTCTTGACGATGGCGCTATGATAGAACCAGGAGTGGCGCAAGGCGTGGCCTGCCGGGGTGCGGAAGCGCAGGCTCCGCGTGGAGGGGACGGCGTGTCGGATGTACTCAACATCGAGGAGTTCTTGCGGGACGAGGGCTTCGATACCCCGGAGGCCCTTCGGCGCGCGCGGGCGCTCCTGGAGGCGCACCACCTGACGCGCCCCGGCAAGCAGGGCATGGCCGCCAGCAAGCTGCCGACCGCACGGGCGCTCCTGGCGTCGGCGCTGCTGCGGGTGTGCAGCGAGGCGTGCCTGCACCTCGGCCTGGCAGGCCCAGGGGAGCCGCGCGAGGCGGTGCTGGTCGCCAACCCCTCCTGTGAGGTCTGTGGCGGGTCGAACAACCGGCGGGCGGCCCAACGCCTGGCCCGGCAGCTCAAGGCCGGGCGCATCTACCGCCTCTTGATCGTGGGCGGCACTCCCACGCAACACGCCCAGCTTGACCAGCTCCTGGCCCCGGAGGGAATACACCTGCGGTACGTTGACGGGGCCACCGGCTCGCACTCCAAGCGGGACGCCCTGCCCAACCTGCAATGGGCGCACCTCATGGTCATCTGGGGCGCCACCCCCCTGCCGCACAAAGTCTCCCACCTGTACACCGATGCCCCGCCGGAGCACCTGCGCATCGTCAAGGTGCCCCGGCGAGGCATCGAAGCCCTCTGTGAGGAGATAGTGCGGAGCCTGGGATAAGACCGGACGCTGGACGCCCCTTGGGGAGCGTCGCGGCGCTCCCAGCCAACGCAGCCGGCGGCTCAGGACTCGGCACCGGCAGGCGTCGCTCCCCCAGGCGTCACAAACGTAAAGTGTGACTGGACCGGCGGGGGACGCCGCAGCGTGCTCAGGACCACGCAGCTCCGCTCGACCAGGCGCTCCAGCGCCCGCTGCTGGCGCCGGTCGGCCCCGGTGACGATCTGCGCCTCCATTGCGATGTGCTGAAAGCCCGCCTCCACCCCCTGCGCCACGCCCAAGGTGCCCCGCACATCCAGCTCACCCTGCACCGTCACCTGCACCGACTCCAGTTCGATATCCATCGCTAGGGCCACCATGCGGATGGTGATCTGGGCGCAAGCAGCCAGCGCCCCCAGCAATTGCTCGCCGGAGCACCCGGCCGCCTCGCTGCCGCCGACCGCGGGGTGCGCCGTCACATCGAACACCATGCCCCCGGCGTTCACCTGGCAGACCAGGGGCGTGTCCCCACGGGCCTCGCTGGTCGCCACCAGGCGCAGGCGCGCCGCCTCAGGGTCGTCACGGTACTGCTGCTTGAGGGGGTCCTGCACCTGCCGCAGCGTCTCGCGGTCCATGTGTCCTCCTTCGGCCCTACCCTGGCGGCCGGCTGCTCGCGTCCTTACCCGGCAACCGGGTACCCTTCCTCCTCCATCGCCTCCTTGATGGCCTCCAGGGACACCCGCCCGGCGTCGAACACCACCGTCACTTGCTTGGTGTCCGGGCTGCCGTCCACGCTCTCCACGCCCTCCAGGGACCCGACCGCCTTCGTGATGGCGTTGATGCAATGGTCGCAGGAAATATCCGGCGCCGTCAGAACGATACGCTCCATCAGGAACATCCTCCTGTTCTCATGCTTGGGGCGGCAGCAAGCGTGAACCCTGCCGACTCTTTCTCAGTGTAGTCCGCCTGCCGGAGGGAGTCAAAGGCAGCCCTCCCCGCTTATGGCGCTGCCGATGCACCGCCCGCGGGCGTCGGGTGCGGGGAGCCATCCGCACGGCGGCGCACGGGGTGGCCGCCGAACTGCTCACGCAGCGCAGCCAGCAGGCGCTCCGCAAAGGGCTCCTCCTGCCGCGAGCGCAGGCGCTGCTGGAGGGCCAGGGTGATGACCGGCGCCGGGACGTTCAGCTCAATCGCCTCGAAGACCGTCCAGCGGCCCTCCCCGGAGTCCTCCACATAGGCCCGCAGGTCGCGCAACTCCGGGTCCTGGGCCAGGGCCGCGGCGATGAGGTCCAGCAGCCAGGACCGCACCACGCTGCCGTGGCGCCAGATCTCCGCCACCTGCGCCAGGTCCAGCCCAAACTCCGGCTTGGCCTGTAACAGGGCAAAGCCCTCGGCATACGCCTGCATCGCGCCGTACTCGATGCCGTTGTGGACCATTTTGACGAAGTGCCCGGTTCCGCTGGGACCAACGTAGCCGTAGCCCTGGTCGGGGCCGGGCGCCAGGGCCTGCAAGAGCGGCTCCAGCCGGGCGAAGACCTCCCGCTCGCCGCCCACCATCAGGCTGTAGCCCGCGCGCAGCCCCCAGATACCCCCACTGGTGCCCACATCCAGGAAGTGCAGGCCCCGCTCCCGCAGGCGTTCCGCCCGGCGCATGCTGTCCTTATACCAGGAGTTGCCGCCATCCACGATGGTGTCGTCCGGGCTCAGGAGCGGGACCAGGGCCTCGATGGTGCGCTCGGTGGCCGCTCCCGCCGGGAGCATGACCCAGACGGCACGGGGCAGCGGCAGCTGTCCTACGAGGTCCGCCAGCGACGCCGCGGCGACCGCGCCGGCCTGCTCGGCCTGGCGCACCGCGTCGGGGTTCTGGTCATAGGCCACCACGCAGTGCCCGGCCTGCACCAGGCGATGCGCCATGCTCGCCCCCATCCGCCCCATGCCGACCATCCCCAGGTCCATGCTGCTGCCTCCTCTCGCCTGCTCCGGTACGGCGCCGTGTCCTGCGCGGTCGTGGTCCTGTTCCGGCGCACCACGAGCGGTCGGGTCCGTTCCCCCTGCGACGGGCGTGAACGGACCTGGCGACCCTTCGCCCCAAAATGAAACGGCCCTGCCCGCACTGGGCCGCTGTGTTGCTGCGCCAGCACCGCAGAGAGTATACTGCAAGTACGTGTGGAACGTGGAGCACCTGGGTATCCCGCCCGGATGCGCCCTTGCTGCTTGCTTGGAACCCTGGGACCTCCTTATCCGTGCCCTGGGTACACCACCCCCGTTGAGAGGAACCCCGCTGCATGCGCTCCCAGACTCCGGCCGCGCCCGAAGCGACCCTGACGTACCACGATCTCCCCCGTCGCCAACTGGTGACCACCCTGGCCGGGCTGCTGGTGGGCCTGCTGCTGGCAGCCATGGACCAGACTATCGTCGGCACCGCTATGCCCCGGATCGTGGCCGATCTCCAGGGCTTTGAGCAGTATGCCTGGGTCTTCACTGCCTACATGATGGCCTCCACCACGACGGCGCCCATCAGCGGCAAACTCTCCGACCTCTACGGCCGCAAGTGGCTCTACCTGGGTGGGATCGTCCTGTTCCTGGTGGCCTCGGTCCTCTGCGGCGCCAGCCAGAGTATGCTCCAGCTCATCGTCTTCCGCGGGCTCCAGGGGGTGGGCGGCGGCATCCTCATCGCCAATGCGTTTACCATCGTCGGCGACATCTTCCCGCCCGCCGAGCGCGGCAAGTACCAGGGCATGTTCGGCGCGGTGTTCGGCCTGGCGAGCGTCATTGGTCCCGCCCTGGGCGGCTTCCTCACCGACACCGGGAGCTGGCGCTGGGCATTTTATGTCAATATCCCCCTGGGGCTGGTCACGCTGGCGCTGATTGGCCGCTGGTTCCCCCACATCCCGCCACGAGCCGGCCGCCGTCGCATCGATTGGCTGGGGATCGGCGCGCTGGTGGCGTGCGTCGTGCCGCTGCTATTGGCCCTGAGCTGGGGCGGCACCCTGTACCCCTGGGGGTCGCCGACCATCCTGGGGCTGTTCGCCGTCGCCGCGGTCATGCTGATCATCTTCCTGGCGGTCGAGCGGGTCGCGGCCGAGCCGGTCATCCCCCTGAGCCTGTTCCGCAACCGGACCTTCTCGCTGACTATCCTGGCGACCTTCCTGACGGCGATGGTCATGCTGGGGGCGGGAGTGTACATGCCCCTGTACGTGCAGGCAGTGCTGGGCGCCAGCGCCACCGAGAGCGGCGCCATCCTCATCCCCATGATGGTGGTGATGGTCCTGGCGACGGCCACCAGCGGCCAGATCGTGGCCCGCTGGGGACGCTATCGTCCGCTGATGCTGGCGGGGCTGGCCATCATGGGCGTGGGCCTGGTGCTGCTGGCGCGGATGGGGAGTGAGACGTCGCGGTCGGCAGCCGTGCTCAACCTCGTGATCACCGCGGTGGGCCTGGGCACGACCATGCCCCTGTTCGTCATCGTGGCGCAGAACGCCGTACCGGCGAACGTGCTGGGCGTCGTGACCGGCTCCACCCAGTTCTTCCGGCAGATCGGCGGGACGGTCGGCGTTGCGCTCATGGGCAGCGCCATGACCGCCCGCTTCCACGTGGCCCTGGGGCGGGCGCTGCCGCCCGAGGTCCGGGCGGCGCTGCCCGATGGGAGCCTCGACGCCCTGGCGACGCCCCAGGCACTCATGAACCCCGAGGCAGCCGCGGGGCTGCGCCAGACCTTCGCCAGCCTGGGTCCGCAGAGCGGGGCGCTGCTGGACCAGACCCTGACGGCGCTGCGGCTGGCCCTGGCCGAGGGCGTCCACGAGGTCTTCCTGGTCGCCATCGCCGTCGTGGCGGCCGCCTTCGTCGCCTGCCTCTTCCTCCCGGAGATCCCCCTGCGGAAGACCCATCGGTAGGGCAGTATCAGGAGACGTTTTCGGCATGGGCAACCGTGTAGGGGCGCAGGGCCCTGCGCCCCTACACCTGCCCGATTCCTTACGACCTCCTCCGATCGTGCCCTCGCGCCCACCGGACCGTGTGACACCGGATCGCCCGGCCCCCTGCTCGTGCAGCGCAGGGGCCGCTCTTGCCCTCCACCCCGGCAAGGGGTGGGGCCGGGGCTGGGGGTTACGCGCTCCCTTCCTGCGCCGGCCGCCGCGCTGCCAGGCGCAGGTGCGGGGGCGCCACGTCGGGCAGTTGCCACTCGATGTACCCGTAGCCAAAGGTATGGTGGTACTCGTTGGCGCCGTCCACCCCGCGGCGGTAGGCGGCGTTGAACGCCGGCCAGTCCTGGGCACGCACCGCGTCGAGCAGCGGCTTCAGGTAGTCGGCATCGAACTGGGTCAGGGTCTCCTGGTACTTGGGCCGTACGAGTTGCGCGATCTGCATGGTCTTGCGCAGTTCGCTCAGCTCGTGGCGCGCCAGCTCCCAGTTTTCCGCCTGGGCCGCGTAGTACACGATCCAGTACCGCTCCGAGATCTCCAGCATCAGCCGGGCCATCCCCGGCTGGATCTCGCCGATCTGGTCCAGCGTCAGGTCGCCGTGCTTGGTGTGAGCTTTCGGGGACAGATCCTCGGGCATGATGGCGTCTCCCTTGCTGCAAGTGTCCCGTGCGGGCCGCGCCGCCGTCCTACCTTCCCTGCCGCACGCTGGGCGCTGCGTCGGTCCACCGCTCAGGGACCGGAGGAAGAGCACGGGGACCGGGCTTTCCGGCCCTGCCGCGGTCAGCTTCTCGGCGCGCGGGCTGCGCCCTCCGGGGCCCGGAGCGGAGCACGCTGCCCGCCGACATCTTGAGCCTTCCGCTGTCGGTACGCCCGGACGGAGCACCGCCCGCTGCAATAGCGTCGGCGCACCGTGCCCTTGAACTCCACGCCGCAGACCACGCAGCACCCGGCCAACACCCGCCGTTGTGCGGCACGGTAGCGGCCGATGGCGCTGAAGAAGGCGGAGAGGTCGTGCTGGCCGGCCGGCGCGATGCTGTCCATCATACTCCCCTTTGCGCTTTCTTTCATCCTGGTCGTCTCCACCTCCTGGGATGTTTTCCACGACTGCGGGGTCTCCCCCGCCGCGGCATACCCTCACCGGAAGTTCCGCCGAGAGTAGCCCTTCCTGGACCACCACCGGCGGACACGCGCTCGCGCACCGGCGAGACCTGGCCCACCAGCTTGGCGTGCGTCGATATGGCAGCGCTTTCTATATACGTTGTATTATCTCATCGGTCTACGTTTCTTCAGCAGAGGGTAAACGCTCCCAAGAAGTTTGTCAATAGATACTTCCTGAATTTCATGAGACGATGGTTCCGGCGCCCTGGGCACGACCAGCAGCTC
>JACQUQ010000112.1 GCA_016210175.1 Chloroflexota bacterium
ACCTTGGCCAAGTCCAACATTGAAAAAATGAACTCCTACAAGTTCAACAAGGTCCTGACCGCCTGTCCGCACTGCTTCAACACCATCAAGAACGAGTACCCGCAGTTGGGCGGCAACTTCCAGGTCGTCCACCACACCCAGCTCATCGCGGACCTGATCAAGTCCGGCAAGCTGCGCCTGAACAAGGGTTTCGCAGGCGATACCGTGACCTACCACGATTCCTGCTACCTGGGGCGGCACAACGGCGAGTTCGAGGCGCCCCGGGACATCGCCGCGCGGCTGCCCGGTGTGCAGACGGTGGAAATGGAACGGAACCGGGAGCAAAGCTTCTGCTGCGGCGCGGGCGGCGGCCACATGTGGATGGAGATGAAGATCGGCCAGCGCATCAACCGCATGCGGGCGGAGCAGGCCCTGGAGACCGGGGCCAGCGTGCTGGCGACAGCCTGCCCCTTCTGCGCCATCATGTTCGAGGACGGCGTGAAGCAGGCCGACGCGGTGGAGAAGATCCGGGTGCGCGACCTGGCCGAACTGGTGGCGGAGTCCGTGAGCAAGGAGTAACCATAGCAGTAAGCACGATACGAAGGGGTTGCCTCATTCAATATGAGACTAACCCCTTCGTATTTGTTAATTGTAGTGGGTTTCTGGATGAATTAACGATTCAGGTCTGTTATGCGAAGAAGTGACTTCCTTGGGATGGGCGAGGTACTCATGGGAGGACTCACTTTGATGGCGGCAGGGATCCCTGCCGCGGATGGCTACGGTATTGCTATCCTCGCCATCACGAAATGCGACGAGGACGTCGTGCTCCCGGAGCGCGCATAACAGAGCCGAGCGTGACCGCCACAAGGCGTCATCAGGGCATGTTTCGTTTATGTAGAATAGTTCAGTATTAAGAAATTATTCGAGGTTGGCCGAGTCTTTAACGGTACCGCTCTTGATAGGCAGAAGCGACCGAGAACCGAGAGTTCAGCGAGAGGATCGTGCATGCAGGCCTTCGTCACCGGTGCTGCCGGGTTCGTCGGTTCCCACATCACGGAGCGCCTTTTACGGGAGGGCTGGGAGGTGGTGGGGGTGGATGCCTTCACCGACTACTACGCCCGCGCCCAGAAGGAGGCCAACCTCCAAAGCGTCCTGGAGCACCCCAGCTTCCGCTTCCTAGAGGCCGACCTGCTGGACCTGGACCTGTCCGCCCTGCTCTCCGGCGTGGACGTGGTCTTCCACCAGGCGGCCCAGGCCGGAGTGCGGGCCAGCTGGGGCCAGAGCTTCGAGGTCTACACCCGGCTCAACGTGCTGGCCACCCAGCGCCTGCTCGAAGCCGCCAAGGATGCCTCCCTCCAGAAGTTCGTCTACGCCTCTTCCTCCTCCGTCTACGGCGACGCCGAGACCTTCCCCACGCCGGAGACCGCCCGCCCGCAGCCCGTCTCCCCCTACGGCGTGACCAAGCTGGCTGCGGAGCACCTGTGCTACCTCTACTGGCGCAACTACGGTGTGCCCACCGTCTCCCTGCGCTACTTCACGGTGTACGGCCCCCGCCAGCGCCCGGATATGGCCTTCCATATCTTCATCCGGGCGCTGCTCTGCGACCAGCCCATCAGCGTCTTCGGCGACGGCCGCCAGACCCGCGACTTCACCTTCATTGACGACGCGGTGGCGGCCAACCTGCTGGCGGCCACGCGCGGGCCGGCCGGGAGCGTCTTCAACATCGGCGGCGGGTCACGGGTGAGCCTGCTGGAGGTGCTGGCGACGCTGATGACCCTGACCGGGCGAGAGGCGCCGGTGCGCTTCCGGGAGGCCCAGCGCGGCGATGCCCGGCATACTGCGGCCGACATCACCCAGGCTCTGGCGGTGCTGGGCTATCGGCCCCAGGTGCCCCTGGAGGAAGGGCTGGCCCGTGAGGTCGCCTGGCTGCGGGAGTTCCTGGCGCAGGGCGAAGGCTCCGGTGGGGGGCACTGAGGAAGGTGTTTCCCACTACGATGGGGATGGCGGGCGGGGCGGGTTGCACACCCGCCCCTCGCCTTTTCCGGTTGTGCGTTCCTACAAGGCCTGGAACACCCGCCGGCCTTCCAGGCGCACCAGGCGGCCGAAGCCCGGATTGGGGAAATGGCAGGCCGCCATGAGCGCGCCCTCCGCCTCGATGCGGTCGAACATGCGGTGGCGGGTCTGGCGGGACTGCGCGGGATCGATATCCGCGCCGGGGCTCCAGTCGGGGTGCTCGACCTGGGCGGGGCTGTGCGCTACATCGCCAGTGATGGCGGCCCGCTGGCCCTGAGACTGCACCAGGAGGCTCTGGTGGCCCGGCGTGTGCCCCGGCGTGGGGATGATGGTCAATTCGTCGGTGACGGCCCGCTCGCCCGCGACCAGATCGACCAGGCCCAGCTCGTGCAGGGCAATGACCGTGTGCTGGATGTAGGAGGACTGGGCGAACACCTCCGGCCGGCGATAGTGCTCCCAATCGACCTGCGGGATGAGGTAGCGGGCATGGGGGAAGGTCGGGCGCACGGCTTCCCCGACGACCGTCGCGTTCCAGCCCACGTGGTCAAAGTGCAGATGGGTGATAACGACCAGGTCGATGGCCTCCGGGCGGACGCCCTTGCTCTCCATATCGACCAGGAGGTTGCCCCGCGCCCCGCCCAGAAACTCGTGGGGACCAGGCCCCAGGCCGGTATCCACCAGGATGGTACGGCCCTGGGAGCGCACCACGTAGCCGGTGGCGTTGGTGCGCAGCCGCGTGGTGTCGGCGAAAGCGTTGGGGTACTGGGAGATCACGGGCGCCCAGGCTTCGGGGGGAACCGAGGGGAAAAACCGCTCCAGCGGGAAGATCATGACCGCATCCAACAGGGCGACGATCTCGACGTTGCCTACCGTCACGCGGACGTCAGCCATCGCTACACTCCTCTGCTGTAGTCGGCGCACCGCCGGACTCCCGCCGGGAAAACACAGCCAGGGGCGAAAGAGGATTGACGCTCCCCTGAGGCGCCGGGGTAGAACTCCTCCAGGAGCAAACGAGAACCAGGGCCGCGCACCGGGCGGCCCCGACACGACGCAGGCAGATGTGCGGACGTCGCCTGAGGTGGCAACAGGCCCATCCAGCCACGCCCACGCAGGGAGGCGAGGCCGAGACAGGTCCGGCATGTTCACGGTAGCCGGGGACTGCGGGGTTACGAGGCCAGCTTGACCAGGACCTCTTCGGGGAAGTCGGCGTTGCTATAGACCTTCTGCACGTCGTCCAACTCCTCCAGCCGGTCCAAAAGCCGCAGGACCTGCGCAGCCGTGCGCTCGTCCACGGAGACGGTCGTCTTCGGCACCAGCGCGAGCTCGGCCGAAGCGAGCTCCAGCCCGCGCGCTGCGAGCGTGCTCCGCACCGCATCCAGGTCTTCGGGCCGGGTATGGACCTCCAGGGTGTCCTGGTCGAGCTTGAAGTCCTCGGCGCCGGCGTCGATGGCGACCAGGGCCAGATCCTCCGGGTCCTTGCCGCGGGCGTCCACCGTAATCACGCCCCGCTCATCGAAGAGCCAGGCCACGCTCCCGCTCTCACCCAGGTTCCCGCCGCCACGGGCAAAGACGTTGCGGACCTCGGCGACGGTACGGTTGCGGTTATCCGTCACCGCCTGCACCAGAATCGCGATGCCGTTGGGTCCGTACCCCTCATAGCTGACCTCTTCCAGGGCCGCGGCATCGCCCTCGCCGGTCGCCCGCCGGATCGCCCGCTCGATATTCTCGGCGGGCATGTTACTGGCCCGGGCCCGATCCACGGCCAGGCGCAGGCGGAAATTGGCGTCGGGGTTGCCCCCGCCCTGGCGCGCGGCCAGCGTGATCTCCCGTGCCAGTCGGGTAAAGATCTGGCCCCGTCGCTGGTCGGCGACCCCTTTCTGCCGCTTAATCTGTGCCCATTTCGAATGGCCTGCCATACGCTCACCTCCGCACACCTCCGGGAGAGGACCCCCGCCCGCAACCCTGTCGCGCGCCTGCGGTCGGCTCGTGCCCGGTGTGTCTGGCGCTTGTCCATTGGGATACTACCATGCCTCCTTTTGGGGTGTCAAACGGCGCGCGTTCTCCATGACCATGAGCGATAGTGTACGAGATCAAGGCCGCCAGCAGGCACGCGTGGTACGGGAAGCGCGCGCCCGGCGCGCTGGCACACCGCCGCCGGTGCCAGGAAGCAACCGCCGTGGGGCTCGTGGTCACCATAGGGGGAGACATATCTTTGCGATCTTCTAACGCGCTGCTGCCATTGACAGCGAGCACTTCCTGCCTTACGATGATGCCAAGTGGCAGTGTAACCGCCGAACTTCCACGAGGAAGACGGGGGACCCGTACTGTGGGGTGAACTCGCCGTAGCGCGAGGGGGTACCTTTCCGCCCTAACCCGTCAGCTAACCCCGTAGGCGTTGGGAAGGCGAATCCGCGTTGGAGGCGCCTTCTTTTCTTTGCCATGCGATACGACCTACTGTGGCACGCCCTGCTGTGCGGTATCCCGGAGTCGCTTGACCCCAGGATGGAGGGTGCAGTACGCTGCCCGTCCGATCCCAGGGGGGACGCGCCCCGGACACCGTGCCGGCCCAAGCTCCCCACGCCGGGTATCCGCTCCACTTGCACCGCCGTGCCCGTTGCGCGGGGCGCCGCGCGCGGTGCCGCACTCCCAGCCCTCCTCGACGCTCCCCGACGCGCCGCTCCCGCACACCGGGACACTCCGGTCCAGCCTCCCCTCCGCCGGGATGGGCGCTCCGGGACCTCCCTGGGCCGCGGCGTCTCCTCCGGCTTCACCCTGCCGCACCCGGTGGCCGCGTGCGCGCCGGCACCCTGGTGGCCGCCTGATCTGGCCGGTACTCGCTTGAGTTGGGACAGGAGCCGCGCGCCAGCGCACCGGAAGGCGGGCGCCTTCCCGCATTCGTCCGGTGCGCGGTGCTCTGGGGGGGTACCTTCGTGATGCGACGCCTTGCGGCGCTGCGCACCTCTCTGATGCTGCCGGGGATCCTGGTGCTCACCCTGGCGCTGCGCGCGCCCTCCTTTCTCGAGCCGCCCTGGTACGATGACGAGGGCATTTATGCCGCCGTCGCCCACGCCGTGCTCAACGGCAGCGACATCTACCGGGAGGCCCTGGATAACCGCCCGCCCGGCCTGTACTTGCTGTACGCGCTGCTGCTGGGCGGGGTGGGGTTTCAGCCGGTGTTCGTGAAGATCGGCGCGGCCCTGGCAGTGCTGGCCGCGCAGGTCATCCTGTACCGTATGGGGCGGCGGCTCTGGAGCCCCGGCGCCGGGCTGGTGGCGGCGGCCAGCACCGGCGTGCTGCTCAGCGCCCCCGTCCTGGAGGGCAATATCGCCAATGCCGAGGTCTTCATGGCGGTGCCGGTGGCCCTGGGCATGCTGCTGGCCCTTCAGGGACACTGGCTGCGTGCGGGCCTGGCCCTGGGAGTGGCCTTCCTCATCAAGCAGATCGCCGGGCTGGAGTTCCTGGCGGTCGCGCTGGCGCTGCTGTGGTGGGCGCCCCACCCGGCCCGGCCCCTGGCGTACCTGACCCTGGGGTTCCTGGCGCCCCTGCTGGTGACCCTGGGCTACCTGGCCCAGCAGGAGGTGCTGGCGGACTTCCTGTTCGCCGGCTTCGGCTATTACCTCGGCTATGTGCAGCGGGGGACCCGCATCCCCGCCACCCCCGCGTTCTTCGCCCTGCGGACCCTGCTCTTTCTGGGGCTCGCCGCCCTGGTGTGGCAGCACTTCCGGGGGCAGCCCCGCTCCGGGGAGCGCGTCGCCCGCGGGCTGCCCTGGCTCTGGCTGGTGTGCGCCGGGTATGGGGTCTTCTTCACGGCCCGGCCCTACCCGCACTACATCCTCCAGGGGGTCCCGCCCCTGGCCATGGTGCTGGCGCCCTATCTGACCGTCTGGCGCACTGTACCGGTGTCGGGCTGGAGCGGCGGCCGACTCGTGGCAGCCTGCGCCGCGGTCGCGGCGACCGTGTGGCTCTTTGTGGTCATCTACATCCCCTGGCCCACCTGGGCCAGCCCAGAAAGGACGGTGGGCTACTACCAGAACTTTGCCGAGCTGGTGCGCGGCCGACGCACGCTCCAGCAGTACAATGACTTCTTTGACCGCCGGGTGAACCGGAACCTGCGCATCGTATCCTACCTGCGCCAGCACGCCGGCCCCCGGACCTACGTCCTGGTGTGGGGCGATGAGCCCTGGATCTATCCCCTGGCGGACATCCGCAACCCGACGCGCTATAGCGTCTCCTATTTCACCTATGAGGTGCCCAGCGGTTTGGATGAAGTGGTATACGCGGTACGGGTCCGCAAGCCTCGTTATATCGTTTGGACCAAGAACAAACCGCTGTACCCGAAGCTCAAGGAGGAGATAGACGCGCATTACACCGTAGCCGCCACGGTCGAGAACGCCGACATCCTGGAACGGATGGGGACCGATCGGGCGCAGGACCGGGTGCAGTCGGCCGCACCCCCACCGCTTGACGACGCACACTGACGAAAAGGGGGAAAGTGCCCTGGCTCTACCGAACGCCTTCGACCAACAACGACCGGTGCAGCATCGCTCCTCTCCCGCGCCCCTGAGGCACGCCGGGCGGGGCGCGCAGCTTTCGGTGCTCCCGGCAGCGGAGATCGCGCCCCTGACGGCCCGCGCTGTGCCGCAGGCGCTGCCCCGCAGCGCACCGCCCCTGCGCCCGGTACGGCCGGTGCCGCCGGACCCCAAAGCCTGGGGCCCCCGGCTGGTGGCACGCCACGGACCGATCATCCAGCGTTGGGGAGAGATGGCCCCGGCGGCGCTGACCGGGGTCATCATCAGCGCCCTGTTTTGGGCGCCGCTGGTGGCGCCCTGGCTCATCGCACTGTTCGTCCTCGCCTTTAACCTGAACTGGCTGGGGCGGTCCATCCGCGCAGCCTACTACGGGGTGCAGGGCTTCCGGCGCCTGCGCCAGGAGACGCAGACCGACTGGCGCCGCCGCTACGAGACCGACCTGGACGAGAGGCGCATGCCGGTCGCCTGGGAGTCCGTGTACCACGTGGTGGTGATTCCGAACTTCAACGAGCGTATCGAAAAGCTGCGCCTGACCCTGGAGCACCTGGCCCAGCAGGAATGGGTGGCACACCAGATTATCGTCGTCCTGGCCATGGAAGCCCGCGAGCACGGCGCGGCGGAGAAAGCGCGGCAGCTCCAGAAGGAGTTTACCGGGCGCTTCGCCCATATCTTCTTCACGCTGCACCCCGTCGGCCTGCCCGGTGAGGTGCCCGGCAAGTCGTCCAACGAGGACTGGGCAGCCCGCTGGGCCAAGCGCTACCTGGTGGATGAGCTGGGCTATGATCTGGACGCCCTGACCATCACCAGCTGCGACGCCGATTCCCTGTTCCACCCGCGCTACTTCAGCGCGCTGACCTATCAGTTCTGCACCGACCCGCAGCGCTACCGGGCGTTCTGGCAGTCGCCTATCTTCCTGTACAACAACATCTGGCAGGTCCCGTCGCCCACCCGGCTAGTGAGCATCCTGTCCACCGTCAACTTCCTGGCGGACCTCGCCAACGGCCGGGGCCTGGTCTTCCCGCAGTCCACCTACTCCCTCAGTATGCGGATGGCCGATGAGGTGGGCTACTGGGACGGCGATGTGATCCC
This sequence comes from Chloroflexota bacterium, assembly GCA_016210175.1. GTDB lineage: Bacteria > Chloroflexota > Dehalococcoidia > SHYD01 > JACQUQ01 > JACQUQ01. The sequence goes on from JACQUQ010000112.1 coordinate 7,611, forward strand.
GGAAGACTGGCACATGTTCCTGAAGTGCTTCTTCGCCCTGGGCGGCGAGGTGCGGGTCGCTCCCATCTTCCTGCCGACCGGCAGCGATGCGGTCTATTCGGGGACCTACTGGGGCAGCCTGGTGACCCGCTACAAGCAGGCCAAGCGCCATGCCTGGGGCGCCATCGATATCCCGTATACTATCCAGCAGTTCCTGCTGCACCCGGAGGTCTCCGTCCGGCGCAAGGCGCAGCGCCTGTGGGCCGTGACCGAGAACCATCTTGTCTGGTCTACCCACTGGTTCGTCTTGAGCCTGGGGGGGACCATCCCGGCGACGCTGGCGCCGGAACTGAATGCCTGGGGGATCGTCCCTGGGGGGCTGCCCACCCTGGTCAGCCTCCTGCTCACGGCCTGCCTGGTGCCCTTCGTGGTGGTCATCTGGCTGGATGCCCAGATGCGGCCCAGCCCGCCGGAGCACCTCAAGGGCTGGCAGGTGGCCGCGATGCACCTCCAATGGTTCCTCTTGCCCGTCACCAGCCTGGTCTTCTCGGCGCTCCCGGCGCTGGATGCCCAGACCCAGATGTTCCGGGGGAAGCCGCTGGTCTACCAGGTGACAGAGAAAGCGTAGCGGTCCACCGGGCCGCCCCCACCCACGGGAAACGCCCGCTGAGCAAGACGCTCGGCGGGCGTTCTTCCTTACACGGGGAATGTAGCGGAATAGTTGGGCATCGCCGCCCTGAAGGGCGGGCCATTGCTGGCAAGGGACGCGGCCCGCCCTTCAGGGCAGCGGGAACCCTTCCCTGAGGTGCGGACGCCCCGGCGCGCTCAGGCCGCGGGCAGGCGGGGAGTCCGGCGTAGGAGGAGGCCGGCGCGGCGGGCTGCGGTGCTGAAGACGACCAGTCCCATCAGCGTCACGCTGCCTGCGGCCAGGAAGGTCGTGGTGAAGTCCGTCGCTTCCAGGAGCATCCCCAGGGGCACCGCCATCAGGCCGATGCCCAGGTCCATGGCGGAGGTAACGGTCGCCATCGCCGCGCCCCGCTCGTGCTCCGGCGCCCGGTCCACCGCCAGGGCCAGGAGCGCCGGTTGTACCATTCCCACCCCGGCCCCGTGGATGATGGCGGCCAGGAAGAGCATGGGGATCGAAAAGGCAAAGGCCAGCACGACCATCCCGACCAGGATGATCACCAGGCTGGGAAGCACGACGATGGCCCGCCCATAACGGTCGGATGTCTTCCCCCCGACGATGCGGGAGGCAAAGATGGTCATGGCCTGGAGGCTGAAGAAGATGCCCGCCGCGGCCGTGCCCAGCTGTCGTTCCTCGACCAGCAGAGGCAGGAAGGCGCCGATAGGCGCAAAGGTGCTCGCCATGCAGAAGAAGACCACGGCCGGGAGCAAGGCGGAGCGGGCCACGAGCGGCGCCGGCTGCCGGGCGCTGTGGCCCGGCGCTTTGGGGCGCTCCTGGAGGGGCACGGTCACGACCAGGGCCAGCAGCGCGGCGAGCGTCAGCGCCGCAAACAACGCCGGGAACCCCCCAACCTCCACCAGCCCAATGCCCACCATGGGGCCAATGGCAAAGCACCCGCTCAGGAACATGCCGAAGTACCCCATCGCCTCACCACGGCGGGCGGCAGGGGCGTAGTCGGCGATCAGCACCCAGGCGGCGGTGGTGGCGGCGCCCATGCCCACCCCGTGCAGCGCCCGCAGCCCTACCAGCAGCGGCACGCTGGGGACCACCAGATACAGGGCCGAGGCCACCGCGGTGACCGCGAGGCCGGCCCACAGCACGCCCTTGGCGCCGCGACGGTCAACCAGGCGCCCCAGAAAGGGCCGCAACACGACGGAGGTAATGGCAAAGGCGGAGATGATGAGGCCGATATCCGAGCGGGCGCCCCCGACCGCCACGACATACAGGGGGAGCACCGGCATCAGGAACGACATGCCAGCGAAGATACCAACGCTGGCGAAGCACGTCAGCAAGAAATCTCGCGTGAAGATCGGCGCTTGCACCTGGGGATGGCTGGCAACAGCACTCAAGCTTTACTCCTTACGGTCCGTGCGGTGTGAACCAAGAGGATACGACGGAGCGGCATGGCGTGGAGGAAGATAGGAGCACACGAGTCACTTGCAGAAGTATAGCGGCTTGCTGGCGCGCCGTCAATGCGGGTGGTCCCGACGGGGCGAGGATCACGGACGGAACCGGCAGAACCCCCTCCGCCAGGCACGTAGCGCATCAGGAGCGAGCTTGCCAGAGCTCCGCGCCTTGACGCCCTGACGAGCGGTTACTATACTGGCGCCGAATTCGGTCGGGCGGCTGCGGCGCCCGTGCCCCGCCGAGGGGCGGGAGGAGGGCGGCTGGACATCCTGTATAACAATGTGGGCGGCGGCTTCTTCCGCCAGGGCGAGGGCAGCAGCATCCAGGAGATGGGCCTGGCCTTCTGGGAGCAGACCATCGGCAACAACCTGCGCAGCACCTTCCTGTGCTCCAAGCTGGCAGTGCCGCACCTGACCCAGCAGGGCGGCGGCGTTATCATCAATGTGGCGGCGGACTACCGGGTGCGCCAGCTGGGGACCGTGGCCTACGGCGCGGCCAAGAACGGCATCATCGGCTTTACCCAGAACCTGGCGCGGGAACTGTGGCCGCAGAACATCCGGGCCCATTGCATCTGCCCCGGCCTCATCCGCATGCCGTTGCCCGATGACCCCATCCGGCCCCACGTCGAGGGCGGCCTGACCCGCCGGGGCGCCCCGGAGGACATCGCCTTCGCCGCGCTCTACCTGGCCTCGGACGAGGCGTCCTGGCTGACCGGCGTCATCCTGAACGTGGGCGGTGGCAACGAGGTGCTGGCCTTCGACCGGCAATAGTACCGGAAGCTACGTCTTGCACCACAGCGAGCGCCGAGGATACGGAGCATATTGCAGGCTAGTGTTCTGTCAGCCGTGAACTGATGGGTGAGACCGCCGCCGTGAACGGCGGGCCCGCCCTTCAGGGCGGCGGGGTGGAACCCATCACAGTAGGATTGAC
>JACQUQ010000106.1 GCA_016210175.1 Chloroflexota bacterium
GCTCCGGGGGGAGCCGCCGTAGCTCGTCCGGGGCCATGAAGATGCCCGGCGGGGCGTCCAGGTAGCCCAGTTCCATGGCCATGTTGACGTTATCGAGCATGCTGCGCCCGGCCACCATGACCCGCCGTCCGTAGCGAGACGAAGCGTCGATGATCTGCTGGATGCGGGAGATGAGGGAGGCGAAGCAGGCGATGATGACCCGGCCCGACGCCTGGGCGATGATGTGGTCCAGCGCCTCGCCGACCACCTGCTCGGAGGGGGTGTAGCCCGGCACCTCGGCGTAGGTGGAATCGGACATGAGCAGGAGCACCCCCTCCGCGCCCATCTGGGCCAGGCGGATCACGTCCAGGGGCTGGCCGTCTACCGGCGTGTAGTCCACCTTGAAATCGCCGGTGTGGACCAGGGTGCCCAGGGGGGTGTGCAGGGCAATGCCCACCGCGTCGGGGATGCTGTGGTTGACCCGGAAGAACTCGGCTTCCAGCTTGCCGATACTGAAGCGGCCGCCCGGCGGGATGACGTGCAGTTGGGCGCCGCGCAGGACCCCGTGCTCCTTGAGGCGAACCGCGATAAGCCCATGGGTGAGCCGGGTGGAGTAGATGGGAACATTGAGTTGCTGGAGGATGTAGGGCAGCGCCCCGATGTGGTCTTCGTGACCATGGGTGATCAGGATGCCCCGCACCCGGTCGCGGTGCTCCAGCAGGTAGGTGACGTCGGGGATAACCAGGTCGACCCCGAGCATCTCTTCTTCGGGGAACATGAGGCCACAGTCGATGATGACCATGTCATCGTCGCACTCGATGACCATCATGTTCTTGCCGATTTCCCCGAGACCGCCCAGGGGGATGATGCGTAAGCGACTGCCGGTCATACTGCGCCCCTCTTCTCTGCCCTCCCTCCTCCCGCGGCGTCTCCCCAGGGCGCGCGTAGCTCGCGGTGCCTAGAACAGGCTCAGCTGGTGCGGTTGCTGCTGCGCCGGTGGGGAGGCCGCCTCCGCTGGGGAGGTCTGTGGTCCCTGGCGTTCGGCGGCTTCCATCTGGGCGAGCAGCGCCGGGAGCTTCTTGATATCCTCCCGCAGGGTAGCTTTCAGGCTGTCCTGGTGCAGCGCCGCGGCGGGGTGGTACATGGCGAAGATGGTCGTGCCGTCCACCACCTTGTGCTTGCCGTGGATGCGGCTGATGGACTCGCCAGGGAAATACCGTGCCATGCTGTGGCGGCCCAGGGTCACAATGATCTTGGGTTTGATGCGCGCGATCTGCTGCTCCAGCCAGGGGCGGCAGGCCGCAATCTCGCCGGGCATGGGGTCACGGTTCTGGGGCGGGCGGCACTTGATCACATTAGTAATATACACCTGATCCCGCTTGAGTCCGATGGAAGCCAGAAGTTCATTGAGAAACTGCCCGGCCGGACCGACAAACGGCAGGCCCTGGCGGTCTTCCTGGAAGCCGGGACCCTCGCCGATGAACATGATCCTGGCGTCCGCGGGGCCGACGCCAGGCACCACCTGGGTCCGGCCCTGGGCCAGCCCGCAGCGGGTGCAGGGAAGCATGGCCTGGTGCAACTCGTCCAGGGCGTGTTGCTGGGTCATGGCGCTGTCCTCACGAGGTTAACCACGCCACTAGGCAGCCGGGTTCCGTGCTCCAAAGAGCATCCAGAGGGCCATGAGCAGAATGACCACGCCGAAGATGCGGCTGAGGGTGGTGCTATCGAGGCCACCGGCGACGAAAGCACCCACAAAGCCAAAGAGGATCGCCACCGGCGCCACCGACATCGTTGTGGACGGGTCTACATTGCCGTGGCGGTAGTGGAGGATGGCGCCGATGGTGGCGGTGACGGCCACCACTGCCAGCGACACCCCTTGGGCCAGGTGTTGCTCCGTGCCGAGCACCAGCGTCAGGGCCGGCACCAGGACCATCCCCCCACCAATGCCCATCAGCCCGCTGAGGAACCCCGCCGCAACGCCGATGACGAGCCCGATGAGAAGGTCCATGAGCGTGCTCCCTACCCGTTATTTGAATAGCATGCGGATGGCCACGAAGATGAGGAAGATAGCAAAGGCCTGCCGCAGTTGCTTCGCCGGAACCAGGTTCATGGTCTTGGCACCGAAGTAGACGCCAACGAGGCTGCCGACGGTAATGCCTGCGGCCATCGTGAAATCCATATAGCCCTGGCGGCTATACTCTAGAAAGCCGATAAATCCGACCATGCAGATAACGCTGAGGGAGGTGCCGTGGGCTTTGTGCTGGCTCAAACCGAGGAGCGACACGAGCAGAGGGACGAGGATGGCGCCCCCACCGACTCCGGTCAATCCGCTGAATAGCCCATCCAGGGTACCGGTGGCGAGCGCAGCCGTGGCGCGCCGTGGCAATTTCGTCGTACTCATGGGCGGCATCATAGCATAACTCCCAAAGGACGTCAAACACTTCACAAGCGCGTTGGGGATGCTTCCCCTTCCTGGCGCACGGATAACGGGAACCAGGCTCAATCCCTTGCGAGCAGGTCCAGGAACTGGCGCAGAATGCGGTAGGTGGCGCCCCAGATGACGCTCTCGCCGTAGACTACGTACTCCCCGGAGATCTGCTTGCCGGCGTACCGCCGCGGCTCGCGGGCCGCGTCCCGCCGGTGGGCCGGGTCCTTCAGGTAGGCCAGGGGCACTTCCAGCACTTCGGCGACCTCGATGGCTGCGGGCCGGAAGTCCTGGGGCGACCGCAGCGTGCCCACATACGGCGTGATGACATACTTGGACAGCGGCACCGTGTCGTCCAGCTCCCCCAGCACCTCCACGTTGTCGGGCGCTACCCCCACTTCCTCATGGCTCTCCCGCAGGGCCGTCGCCAGCAGGGACGGGTCTTCACCGGGGTGCCACGCGCCACCGGGAAAGGATACCTCGCCCTTATGGTCTTCGACCAGGGACGTGCGCCGGGTAAACAGCACGTAGGGCGCTCCTCCCTTCTCGTAGAGCAGGAGGAGCACGGCCGAGGGCGTGAGCTGGGGCTGAGCGTCGGCTTGCCGGGTCCGCCCGGCCAGCGCCCAGCGGACCCGCTCCTTGAGGGACAGGACGTGCGGCTCGGCCAGGGGGCGGACCATCGCCATCGCAGTATCCGGGCAGGCCCCCTGAAGCTCGGCGGACGCCCCCAGGCGCGGGTCCACCGCGTCCCGCGGCAGGGGAACGAAGCCGAACTTGCGACCGAAGAAGTCGGCCGCATCCGTGGTCAACAGATAGGCCATGTGGCCCCCCCGGCTGCGGGCGCGATCCAGGGCGGCCTGGGTCAACGCCTGTCCCAGGCCCCGGTTCCGCCAGTCGGCTGCCACCGCCACCGAGCGCAGCAGGGCGGCGTCGCGATACACCTCCAGCCCGGCAGTGCCCACCAGGGAGTCCCCCCGGCGGGCGACCAGGAAATGGGCGAAGTGGTCGGCAACGCCGGCAGTGGGAAGCGCGGCCTCCCCCAGCAGGGCCAGGGCCGCCGCCAGGTCGCCGGGGGAGGCCGGGGTAATGGTCATATCATCGGGAAGCATGGCGTGCTCATTCCTTCCTGACGCCGGCATCAGTGCGGCACAAACGGCCGCAGCCCATTCGACAGGGCCGCCCGCGCCTATTATAATCCATGACGTGTCCGGTACGCACGGCTGACCTCTCCCCCAACCCCCTGTCCGTAAGGAACATCCGCCCGTGCATCTCCTGCATGCGGGGCACGAAGGAGTGAGCATGACTGAGCTGGCCGTCGGTGAACTGAACCCCCCGGCGCGTACCCTCCTGGGACCTGGCCCCAGCAATGTCCATCCGCGGGTCTACCGGGCCATGATGGCCCCGGTGGTCGGCCACCTGGACCCCTTTTTCGTCGCCACCATGGATGAGGTGGTGGACCTGCTGCGGCTGGTGTTCCAGACGGCCAACCGCGTGACGCTGCCCATCTCCGGCACCGGCTCGGCGGGCATGGAGGCGTCCCTGGTCAACATCCTGGAGCCGGGCGACAAGGTGGTGGTGGGCGTCAACGGCTTCTTCGGGGAACGGCTGGCCGACGCGGCGGGGCGCTGCGGGGCCGAGGTCTTCCCCGTGACCGCGGCGTGGGGCCAGCCCATTGCGCCGGAGCAGGTGGAGGCGGTGCTGCGCCAGCACCCGGAGACCAAGGCCGTGGTGGTGGTCCACGCCGAGACCTCCACCGGCGTGCTCCAGCCCATGGAGGACATCGCCCGCCTGACCAAGGAGCGGGGCGCGCTGCTGGTGGTGGACGCGGTGACCTCCCTGGGAGGGATCCCGGTGGCGACGGACGCCTGGGGCGCCGATGTGGTCTATAGCTGCACCCAGAAGTGCCTGGCCGTGCCTCCCGGCCTGTCGCCCATGACCGTGAGCGAGGCCGCCCTCCAGGCGCTCCGGGAGCGCCGCGGCAAGGTGCCCTCGTGGTATCTGGACCTTTCCATGCTGGAGCGTTACTGGGGCAACAAGCAGACGGCCCGCACCTACCACCACACCGCGCCCATCACCATGATCTACGCCCTGCGCGAGGGGCTGCGGGTGGCCGTGGAGGAAGGTCTGGAGGCCCGCTACCGCCGCCACGCGCGCAACGGCCGGGCGCTGCAAGCGGGCGTCCAGGCGATGGGGCTGGAGCTGCACGCGCAGGAGGGCCACCGGCTGCCGGTGCTGACCACGGTCCGCATCCCGGAGGGCGCCGATGACCTGAAGGTGCGGCGTGCCCTGCTGAACGACGACAACATCGAGATCGGCGGCGGCCTGGGGCCGCTGGCGGGTCGCATCTGGCGGCTGGGGCTGATGGGCTATGCCAGCAGCGAGGAGAACGTGCTGCTGCTGCTCGCGGCGTTGGAGCGGGTGCTGGCGGGCCTGGGGGTCCGGGTGTACCGGGGCCAGGGGGTCGCCGCGGCCCTGGAGGTGCTGAACGCCGGGTAACCCGCGAGAGGGTCCCCGCTTCCTTCCGGGTGCGAGCGGGCAAGGGTGGGGTTGAGTAACCGTAGGGGCGAACCTTGTGTTCGCCCTGGGGGCAGGGTGGGGCGAATACCAGATTCGCCCCTACCCCAAAACACCTTTGCCGACACCCCCTAGCGCGGGATGGTGAGTACCTGGCCGATCTGGAGGGCGTGCTCATCCCGCAGGTTGTTCACCCGGACGATGGCCTCCACGCTGCTGTCGTATCGGAGCGCCAGGTCGAGCAGGGTATCGCCCGGTGCCACCGTGTGCTGCACCGCCGGGGGGGAGGGTGACGGCGTCGGGGTCGCCGCCGGCGTTGGGGAAGGCGACGACGTGGGAACCGGGGTCGGGCTTGCGGTGGGCGTCGCCGTCCCCTGGAGTGGTGGGGACGCCGTGACGGTGTCGAGAGCAGGCGCCGCGGCGGGACTGCCGCCCGGCCGGGTGGACTGGGCAGCCGACATCATCCGGGGTTGGGGCGCGGGTGAGGTCGGCCACACCTGGAGAAAGACCACCGCCAGGCCCGCCAGCGCCAGGGAGGCGAGCGCCACCGCCCGGTAGGTGCGGTGCGCTGGCAGCCCGCGGAGCGGGGAGGCGCAGTCACGGCAGCGGTCGCGGCCGTGGGCCTGGCAGAAGCGGCGGCCGCAGCGCAGGCACGTTCCGATGGCATCCTGCTGGCAAACATAACAGACCAAGGCTGCTCCCCTCCCTTCTCGGCCTCCGTGGGGACGCGGCGCCAACGATTACGGTACCCCATCATACTCGCTTCGGACGCGGTGTCAATCACCATGGCCGGAGGCGGGAGCAGATACGGCGCAAGGAGGAACGCCCTGGATGAAAGCCACTGTTGCCGATCTCCGTCCCCGGGGCCGCATCTTCTATGGCTGGTACATTATTGGGTTAGCGATGGTCAGCGGCTTCGTGGGGGCCGGGGTCTCGCAACTGTTCATGGGCATTATGCTCAAGCCCATGACCGATGATCTGGGCTGGAGTCGTACCGCCACCTCCGGGGCCATCACGACGGGTACGGTGGTCGCCGGGCTGCTGTCGCCCGCCTTTGGCCGGCTCGCCGACCGCTACGGCCCGCGGCTGCTGATGCCGGCCGGCGCGCTGGTGGTCGTGTTGGCCTACGTTGGCCTGGCCTATACCTCGGCGCTATGGCAGTTCTACCTCGCCTATGTGGTGGGGCGAGCCATCGCTTCCGTCTGTCTTGGCGGCGTGGTGCCCATGACCGCGGCCGCCAACTGGTTCCGCCGGATGCGGGGGCGGGCGCTGGGGCTGGTCGCCATGTCCCTGCCGCTCGGAGGATCGGCCCTGACCCTGGTGGGGCAGTACCTCATCAGCACCTACGGCTGGCGTACTGCCTTTCTCACCTTCGCCGTTGCCTGCCTGGCGCTGGCCGTCGTCCCCTCAGCGCTCATCATGCGGCGCCGCCCCGAGGATATGGGGCTGCTGCCCGACGGGGACACGGGAGACCCGGCCCCGACCGAGGCATCGGCACACCGGGCCAAGCCCAAAGCTCCGGTGGACGAGGAGGTCAACTGGACCCTGGGCGAGGCGGTGCGCACGCCGACCCTGTGGCTGCTCATCTTCGGCCTGGCGGTGGGCATCATGGCGAACGGAGCCGTGGGGTTCCACCAGGTGGCCTACTTCACCGACCAGGGCATTGCCGTGGGGTTGGCGGCCGTCTCCCTCAGTCTGTACGGGTTCTCCGGGGCCGTCGCCAACGGCGTGTGGGGCTTCCTGACCGAGCGCATCTCGGAGCGGGTGTGTGCGGTGGTGGCAATGATCCTGGCCGCGGGGGCCATTTCCTTCCTCCTGTTCGTGGACAGCGCGCCCATGGCCCTGGTCTTCTCGGTCCTGTTCGGGCTGGCCGCCCGCGGGGAGAGCTCCCTGGTGATGATCATCGTAGCCCAGTACTACGGCCGGGCCTCCTATGGCGCCATCAGCGGCTTTATGACCCCCTTCCAGATGGTCGGGCTGGGACTGGGCCCGCTGGTGGCCTCCCTCTCCTACGACTTCACCGGCTCGTACACCCTGGTGTTCACCCTGTTCATCGGCAGCTATCTGGTGTCGGCGGTGGCCCTGTTCCTGGCCCGCAAGCCCAAGCTCCCGGCGCGGGCGGCGCTTCCATCGACCGCCGGGTAGCCCGCAGGCGGGGGCGCCTGCACTATCCGTCGTGGACGGGGCGGCGCTGCTCCCACAGGGCGTAGGCCTCCTGGCGGGAGGGCAGGCTGGCGATGGCGCCCCGGCCCCGGACCTTGAGGCTGGCGGTCGCCACGCCCAGCAGCGCGGCCTGGACCGGGGTCAGCCCCGAGAGTAGGCCGTGGAGCAGCCCCCCGTTGAAGGCATCCCCGGCGCCGGTGGTGTCCAGGGACGTCACCGGCGGCGTCGGGACCGCGACCGGCTCCGGCGCAGTGCGGCTGGCTACCAGACACCCCTGCGCGCCCAGCTTGAGCGCGACCACCTCCACCCCCCGGTCCAGGAAGAACCGCACGGCCGCGCCGGGGTCCGTGGTGCCCAGGAGCTGGCCCACCTCTTCCGGCCCGCTGGGCAGCGCCACCGTCACCAAGGGCAGCACCTCCTCCAGCGCGGCCCGCGCCTCCGCCAGGGACGGCCACAGCCGCAGCCGCAGGTTAGGGTCGAAGGACACACCAACCCCGGCGGCCCGGGCCAGGCGACAGGCCGCCAGCACCGCCGACCGGCTGGTGGGGGAGAGGGCCTGGCTGATGCCGGAAGTGTGGAAGAGCCGGGCCCTGGCCAGGTACGCCGAGTCCAGGTCCTCCGGGGTCACGGTGGAGGCGGCGCTCCCGGCCCGGTAGTAGGTGAACTCCCGCTCCCCGCCCGCCAAGAGGGAGATGAAGTACAGCCCGTTGAACCCCGGCACCCGGCGCGCCTGGGAGGTATCCACGCCCTCCCGCTCCCAGCTTCCCAGCAGGTAGGGGGCGAAGGGGTCGTCGCCCACGCGGGTGAGGTAGCCGGTGGCGGTGCCCAGCCGGGCGGCGGCTACCAGGGTGTTGAGGGTATCCCCGCCGAAGGACTTGTGGAAGGTCGTGGCCTCGGCGAGAGGCCCGTCACAGAACAACTCCACCATGCACTCGCCCAGGGCGATGAGATCGGGCACCGGAGCCTCCTTACGTGCGGTTCGGCCTGCGGCGGCAGGGAACGTCCTCCCGAGCACCCCTTATTGTACCAGGGTCAGGGCGATCGGGAATTGCCGTGCAGGCCGGGCGACAACCGGGCGGAGCGCGCGTTCACCCTGAAAGGAGTCGGCGGGCGCCCCGGTCCCAGGCGTTTTCATCAGGACGAGACCGGGCACGTGCCCTGCAAGTGCGGAAGCTCATGGCTGCGGAACCCACCCGTCCACGGAAAGACCGAGCGGTTGTCTGGCTGCACCCACTGCGGCGGCTGGTCCGGGTGCGGGCCGGGGCGGTGCCGGCAGTCTCCTGGTGGCCGGCCATGCTCCTCGGGGCCGGCGCGCTGGCCCTCGGCCTCGGCATCCTCGCCGCGGCGTGGCTGCTGGCCCGCCCGCTGATGCTCCTCTTCCTGGCCATCGTCATCGCCGAGGCGCTGGCCCCCCTGGTGGCCTGGCTGGACCGCTGGCTGCCGCGCACCGTCGCGGTCCTCCTCCCCTATCTGGTCGTGCTCCTGGCGCTGGGGGCCGGCGGGTGGATGGTGGTGCCGCCGCTGGTTAGCCAGGTCCAGGAGATCACGGCCGATGTCCCCGCGCTGCTCGATATCGACCAGGCCCAGAACTGGATCGCGCGCTGGGACCAACTGACCGGCGGCCGTTTGACCGAGACCGTCCTGAGCCAGCTCTCGCGCGTCGCCAATGCCATCGTCTTGCTGCCCCTCGTTATCTTCTCCTCCCTCCTGGAGATCGTCACCGTGCTGTTCCTGTCCATGTACTGGCTCATGGTCGCGCCGTCCCTGCTCCGCTTCATCCTTTCCCTCTTCCCGACAGGCCAGCGCGCGTGGGCGGCAGCGGTGCTCGACGAGATGGGGCAGACCATGGGCGGCTACGTCCGGGGGGCGGTCATCGACGGTCTGATTATCGGTGTGCTGGCCTACCTCGGGTTCAGCCTGATCGGTGTCAACTTCGCCCTGGTGCTCGCGATTATCGCCGGCATCTTCGAAATCGTCCCGGTGGTGGGGCCGATCCTCGCGACCGTGCCCGCGGTGGCGGTTGCGCTCCTCCATTCCTGGACCCAGGCGCTCATGGTCCTGGCGTTCTGGGTCGCGCTCCAGCAGCTCGAGAGCAACATCATCACGCCGTATGTCATGGGCACCCAGACCCACATCTCCCCACTGCTCGTCCTCTTCGCGCTGTTCGCCGGCCTTTCGGCGGCGGGCATCCTCGGTGCGCTGGTCGCCATCCCCCTGAGCGGTGCGCTCCAGGTCTTCATCGTGCGGGTAGTAGCCCCGGCGGTGCGCCGCTGGTCGGGGGCAGCCGGGCCGCCGGCCGCCCCAACGGAAGCGGCCGCGTAGCCCCGCAGCGGCACGCGCTCCCAGCCCCAAGGTGTGCTGTCCAGTACCACTACCCTGCATCCCGCGTGACGCACGCGTGTGCCCTGATTCCCACCTCCGCATCCCGACGGGTCTTGGGAACGTCGCTATCGCGTGAGGCCCTACCGTCTCCCGCTCCGTGGCCCCCATTCCCATCCATAGGAAGCCAGTTGCCCGGACGGAGAGATGCTGGTGACCGGCCACGCGGCAGGATGGGGTAATGACGGGCAAACGTTGGAGAAAATGTGGAAAAACTCTCGCAGTGGCCGAGGGGCTGTAACACTCGCGCTCCATCGGTTGTTACCACGGTGCGGATCGGGTACACAGCACCGACCACGACGTTGCTAGTCTCTCCCGTGGAGGGGAGGAGGAGGGGACACGAGATGCAGCAGAGTCTGGTACGGACGCTTACCGTGGGCGCGGCGGCCGTGATGATGGCCGTCGGCCCGGCAGGAGGGGCATGGGCTGACGGGCACCACGGCAGCACGCAAACCATTGCCGCCAAGGCGCTGGTGCAGCACGCGTGCAATGGTACCGAGTGGCACTTCATCATCAACCAGCTCGACAGCGCCGCAGGGGCTCCGGCGACCATTCAGGTCACCTGGGCGAACGGACAGACCCAATCGGTGCTGTTGGGGCGGGTGACGCCCGGCGGCGTGGCGCACTACACGACCACGACGAACCTGGATTCCCCCGTCATCACGGCACACGCCAGCATTGATGGGTCCTGGCGCGGGGCGTTCAACCTGAGTCACGGCCCGTGCCTACCGGCCCAGCCTCAGCCGGATCAGCGTAACGAGGGAGGAGCCAAGGGAACGGCCGACGGCGAACTGAAGGGGAAGAGCGACGTCAAGGGCAAGGTGCAGGTCCACGAGAAGGTTACGCTCTGTCACCGCACAAGCTCGGAGACGAACCCCTGGGTGCTCATCACCGTGGATGCCCATGCCGTCGCGGCCCACCTGAAGCACGGGGATAAGATTGGAGTAACGTCCGAGGCGGCGTGCGCTGACCGCGACGACTCCCAGGACCAGTACCGGCAGGACGACCAGGCTGACCAGGACGACATCCATGCGCGCGTCGGCACCGGGACTGACCTGAAGGCGGGGCTGGGCGGAGAGGCAGACACGCAGGCAGATGCAGGTCTGCCTCTCCGCCAGCCGGAGCAGCCCGACCAGGAGACCCGGCGTCCCGCGGAGCCTGGGGAGCAGGCGGTGGCTGGGGTTGCCGCGGTCGGGGAGCCGCAGCCGGAGGCTGATCAGTCGCAGATGCATGCCAGCATGCAACAGCCGTCGCAGCAGGCGTTGCCGCAACTCCTCCCCGCCACGGGTGACGTCGGGGCGGGTATCATGGCGGCCCTGGCAGCAGCCCTCGGCGCGGTGCTCGTGGCCGTGGGCAGGGCGCTCCGCTGGTCCTGGCTGCCCGTTCCCAACGAGCGGTAAAGGAACCCTGGTACCAAGAGCCGTGGTCGGTTCCCGCACCTGCCGGAGAGAAGAGCGGCCCTCCACCTCAGGGGATGGAGGGCCGCCCGCATGGAGAGGTGGACGGTGAAGGTTGCGGCGCGCTGCTTGGGGAGGTCCTGGTCAGCGCGTCCGGGACCGGCGCAGGGCGGCCACGAGCTTGCGGTCCTCCTCGTCGAAGGCGCCCAGGGCCAGCAGCGCGCTGCCGTAGACCACCGCGCCCAGGGGCGCCAGCAGGAACATGCTCCATGACTGTACGGGGAACAGCACCAGGCCCATGACCAGCGCGGCCAGGGCCGGCCGCACCAGCAGCCGTCCCAGGGGCAGCGGCCCCACATGGCGGCGGAGGTCCCACAGGAAGGGCGTCAGCAGCACCAGCTCGCTGAGGACGGTGGTGATCCCCGCCCCCACGAAGCTGAAGCGCGGGATCAGGAGCAGGTTGCCCACCACATTGAAGGCGGTGCCGATGAGGAAGGCGATGGTGATGAAGCGCTGCCGCCCCGCGGCGATGAGGACGTACTGGGTGACGCCGTTGATGTAGCTGAAGGGCAGGAACCAGATGAGCACCCGCAGGGCGGGCACCGCGGGCGCGTAGTCGGCCCCGAAGAAGGTCAGGATGAGCTGGTCGGCGACGAGGGTCATGCCCACCGTGACCGGCAGGGCGACCAGCAGCAGCGCCTTGACGGCGCGGGTGTGGGTCCACAGCAGCGTCGCGCGGGAGACGGCGGCCTGGCGGGAGAGCACCGGGAACAGCGCCAGGGTGAACAGCGATGGGATGAGGAGCAGCGCGTCGATGAACTTGTAGGCGGTGGAGTAGTAGCCCACCGCACCGCTGCCGTGCAGGGGCTGGAGGAACAGCACGTCCACCCGGAAGAAGATGGTGTTCAGGAACTGGTTGACCATGAGGGGGAAGGCGGCCAGGAGCAGCCCCCAGCCGAAACGCGGGTCGATGCGGGCGCAAAAGGCAGGAGCGACCTCTCTCCCCCGGCCCCTCTCCCCTTGTAGGGGAGAGGGGAGGTTGTCTCCCCCCTCCCTCGCAAGCAGGGGCGCCGGGGGGGTAGGTCGCTCACGCAGGAGCAGCCCCACGAAGACCAGTGCGGTGACGGTGCTCGCCACCACCGAGGCCACGGCCAGCCCGATCACCCCCCAGCCCAGCAGCAGGACGGCCACGCCCGCGGCCGCCCGCACCAGGGTGGTCACCACCGTGACCAGCGCCGGGTACTCCATCCGCTCGTAGGCGCTGAACAGGGCGCTGATGGTGGCCGCCAGCGCGCTGGGGACCAGGCTCACCAGGAACAGGAGCGTCGCCACCACCACGCTCCCGGCCAGCCCAAAGAAGTGGGCGTACGCCCACAGCACCACGGCCAGCAGCGGCGCTGAGGCCAGGCACAGGGCCAGCCGCACCGCCGCCACGGTGGTCAGATAGCGGGTGGCGTCCTGGCGGGCGCGGGCGACCTCGCGGGTGAGCAGGGTGCCCAGGCCGAAGTCGGTCAGGATGGCGAAGTAGCCGATGAGCACCACGGCGAAGGCGTAGTTGCCGTACTCCACCGGGCCGAGCAGCCGCAGCATGAACACCGCGAAGGCGAAGTCCACTACGCGGCTGAGCAACTGCGCCGCCAGGGGGGTGACGCTGTTCTTGACCACCCGGCCCGCCGTGGAGAGTTCGGCAGCCGCCGGGAAGAGGCGGCGCCAGGCCAGGAGGCCGCCCCCCACGGTCCAGGCGACCGCCGCCATCAGGCTGACCAGGAGCCCCAGGCGGAAGCTCTCGGGCGTATAGCGGAAGGTGATGGTGTGCTCGCCCGGCCCCAGGCGCACCGCCCGGAAAATGCCGTCGGCCCGCAGCACGGGGAGAGCCTCTCCCACCGCGCTGCGGGCGCGCCACCCCGGAACATACTGGTCTGCCAGCACCAGGTACCCCTCCTGGGGCATGGCGATCCCCACCACCACCTCGTTGGGCCGGTAGCTCAGGACCTGCGCGGGGACCATCGCCCGCTCATCTGTCGCGGGCAGGGGAGGGTCTCCCGCCCCCTCCAGGACCACCGTGCGCCGGGGATCGAAGGCCGGATCGGAGAGGGCCGCCGCGGCGGCCTCCTGGCTCGCGGTCCGCACCGCGCCGAAGACCGCGAAGGCCCGCGGCAGCGCGTCTTCGTTGCGGTAGATGTTCACCTCTCCCCGGTAGACCGGGGTGTAGCCCGGCAGGATCAGGTCCTGGGTGGTGAGCACGTACTTGACGTTCAGCAGGTCCAGCAGGGGCGAAGTAAGGGAGCGCGGGTCGGACAGGCGGTTGATCTGGCTGTAGCGGAGACCCTGGGGCTCCTCCAGCAGCCGCCAGAACTCCACGTAGCGCCGGGGGATAACCGTGTCGTAGCCCCGGATGTCCTGGAGCCCGGCCAGCATAGCGGAGTTGGGCCGCAGCACCCCGCCCTCGCCGAAGGTGGTGATGCGGAACCGGTCGGGGTCGTCCTGGAGCAGGCGCAGGGACGGAGGCAGGGAGGTGACCAGGGCCGGGTCGGTGGCGGCGTTGAACCCGGCGCCGAACTGGAACAGGTCGAGGGCCAGCAGGCCCAGGGCCAGGGCCGGGAGGGCGCGCCGGGCACGGGGGCGCAGCGCCAGCAGGAGGAGCACGCCGCCCGCCGCCAGCAGCAGCCCCAGGAGGAAGACCGGCCGGACCTCGTAGGAGTAGAGCATCTGGGGCGTGGGGAAGGCCGCGGCCAGGGCTTCGGAGCGTTCCCGCAGCGCGGCCGCGTAGGCCAGGGAGCGGTCCACGAAGACCCGGCTGAGCCCCAGCCCGGCCAGCAGCGCGAGGCCGGCCAGCAGCGCGCCCCAGCCAAGTGAGGACGGAGGACGGAGGACGGAGGACGGAGGACGCAGGGTGAAGCCCTCACCCCGACCCTCTCCCAGGGGGAGAGGGAGGGACCGCTTTCCCCCTTCTCCCGCTGGGAGAGGGGTCGGGGGTGAGGGGATCGATTGGAGCAGCCCGTCCAGCCCGCGGGCCGCCAGGACGATGGCGCTGAAGGCCCAGGGGAAGGTCCAGCGGAAGGGCGAGTGTACCTGGTCGAAGCCCGGCACGCCGAAGAACAGCAGCGCGTACAGCGGGCTCCCGAAGGCCAGTAAGAGGCAGAAGGCCCCGTACAGCGCGAAGAAGGCGGTCGTACGATCCCAGCGGCGCAGGAGGGCCACGGCCGCCAGCAGCAGGGGCAGCACGCCGATGTAGGCGGTGCCCTCCACGTAGTTCTTGATGCCCCAGAAAGGGTAGGTGCGGGCCTCGCCCGCCGCGTCCTGGGCGCCGCCGACAGGCTCCATCCTCCAGGTCAGCAGGTCGAAATAGGTGTGGTGCGTGGGGTTGCCGAAGATGTCGGGCATCAGGAAGGCGGCGACCTGGCGCAGGGGGAGCGCCCAGCCCCGCACCTCCTGGAGGCCCACCTGTCCCGCCCGGTAGTTCTCTCGGATAAGCTCGGCGAAGGGGATGAGTTGGACCGTGGCCAGCCCCAGGCCCAGGGCAGCCATCGCGCCCAGGCCCAGGAAGGCGCGGGCGGCCGCGCCCCAGCCGCGGTCCCACCACAGAAAGGCCAGGCGGACCAGGCTGTAGGCCAGCACGGTGAACAGGACGTAGAAGCTGATCTCCAGGTGCCCGGCCAGCAGGTGCAGGGCCAGCCCCAGCGCGCCGAGTAGGGGCCAGAGGAGTGCGGAGTGCGGAGTGCGGAGAGCGGAGGGGGGGGCGGTCCCCTCGCCGGGAGCCTGCCAGTGGCGCGCAGTGCGTTCGACGCAGGTCAGCAGGAAGGGGAGCCAGACCGCGCTGCTGACCACCATCGGCCACAGGAAGCTGACCACCAGGAAGCCGCAGAACATGAAGGCGACGCCCCCGAAGGTGGCCGCGGCGCGGCCGGTCCCCAGGGTCCGCAGGAAGGCGTACATGAAGGCGCCGGCCAGGACCAGGTGCAGCGCGGTGAACCAGCCGTAGGCCAGGGCCACGGGCAGGACCACGAAGAGCAGCCCCGGCGGGTACAGGGCCGCGGCCTGCCCCGCCGCCAGGAAGGGCATGCCGGTGAAGAGGTACGGGTTCCACAGGGGGAGCTCGCCGCGGCGGAAGCTCTCCTGGATGAGCGTCTTCCAGGAGAAGTTCTGGAGGATCATGTCCGCGATGAGGGGGTTGTGGGGCGTGGTGATGCCGTGTTCGGCGGCGAGGGCGCTCCAGGGCGGGGTCAGGAAGAGGTCATCGGCGGGCAGCAGGGCCTGGCCGCCCAGGGTCACGGGGAAGAGGAAGAGCAGGGCGAGCAGACCGAACAGGGCCAGCGGCCCCGCCCATGCAAGACTGAGGACGGCGTGCTGAGGACGGCGTGACTCCCGATCATCGTGCGCAGCATGGGTGCGAGCAGGGCGTTGCCTCAACCTCTCCAATGCCTATCCTGAGCCCTTTGATTTCACGCAGGGTTGGTTGCTTGCCATCCTCACCTGCCCCAATGAAGGTTCACCACTTCATCCGATAACATGTCCCCCCTGCCGCCGGGAACGGCGGACCAGGGTTTCCCCGGTAGGCCCGGCCTTCGAGCCGGCGGGAAGGAGAGGACCGGATCAAACGTGAGGCTTCATCAGGGTAGGACAGGCCTGCCGAGGGGAACCACGGGTGGTCCGCTCATCCTGCAACCTGGTGAGCCAGTCGACCCATCAGGACGAGCGGGCCTTTTCAGGACAGGGACAATCTCAGGGTGCGCCGTTCCTGCAATTTGCAATTTGGGCGCAAGGAACGGGCTGCGCACGCACCCCCTCAGTCCTCAGCACACAGCACTCAGTAGCGGCCCTTCATCTCCCAGGCCCGCCAGAAGGCCTCCAGGATGATGCGCAGCGACATCTTGGAGGCGCCCTTGGTCCGGTCCCGGAACAGGATGGGGACCTCCACGAACCGGAAGCCCTTGCGCTGGATGGCGTAGGCGGTCTCGAACTGGAAGGCGAAGCCGTCGCTGCGCACCCGGCTGAAGTCCAGCGCCTCCAGGACCCGACGCCGGTAGCAGCGGAAGCCGCCGGTCGTGTCCTGGAGCTTCAGGCCGGTGCGCCAGCGGACGAAGGAGTTGGCGCCCCAGCTCAGGAGCCGCCGCCGCCAGCCCCAGCTCGGGTCGAGCTGGCCGCCCTGGGTGTAGCGGGAACCCACCACCACGTCGACGCTGGCGATGGCCTCCAGCATGCGGGGGATGGCCTCCACCGGGTGCGAGAAGTCCGTATCCATTTGGATGACGTAGTCGGCCCCCAGCTCCAGCGCCCGGCGGAAACCCTGGATGTAGGCGGTCCCCAGGCCCAGCTTGCCCGGCCGGTGCAGCACCGCGAGGACAAAATCGGGGTACCGCTGTCGGAGTTCGTCGGCTAGCTGGCCCGTACCGTCGGGGGAGTTATCGTCTACCACCAACACGTGGAGGTCCACCACCGGCAAGGCCCGCAGTTGCTCCACCATCAGCGGCAGGTTCTCCGCCTCGTTATAGGTCGGCAATACCACCACCGTCTTCATCGCGGCTCCTGACCCGCCTCCTCCTGCGCCTTACAACGGGTTGCCCCCGCACGCGGTTGCGGCGGCCAGCGTCGCCATACCGGTCGCTCGCTGCGCTCGGTGCCTCCCGCCGTGCAGGCAGGGACGATTGCGGCGGGGACAACGGGCATGCTATACTGCCGCCGGTCTCTATGGGTCCCTGCGACGGTCAGGCGTCGCCCCCACTCCATCTTGCTAGGAACGGTGCTGGTGTCTTACTCTCGGTCCTCAGCGGTCCCGGAAAGGCGCTGATCGTGCGGGGTCTGGTGCAGCAGTGGCGATCCGCCTCCTGGCCGCGGCGGTGTGGCGGTGTGGTCTTGGGAATGCTCTTGACCCTGTCCGCGATGGGATGGGGGGTAGGCGTTGCCGCCTGGTTCATTCCAGCCGCGCCGGTGCTGCGCGTGTTGCCGACCACGACTCCCACTGCTACACCCACGCCGATGGGCAGTCCCACTGCCACGCCCACGCCGACGAGCACGCTGCCGCCGACCCCGACGCAGTATATCCCGCCCCCGACCTTGACC
>JACQUQ010000009.1 GCA_016210175.1 Chloroflexota bacterium
GCAGTCTCGCGGTAGAACTCATCCCACCCCGGCATGTGGTGGACGAGCACAATGCCCGGGTAGGGTCCCGGACCCAAGGGCCGCGAGGCGTAGGCGTTGATCAGGTCGCCATTGTACCCGGTCAAGGATATCGTTTCCGCCAGCATCCCCTCGTACGCGTCGGTCCTCAGCTGGTTCCACATCGTCTCCCCCTCCTTCAGTGCTTGGGCAATCCTCGCGATCCACAACGGGTATTAGGATAGTATCAGGTGGGTGTGCTGTCAAAACCGACGCGCTGCGGTCCATGCGCCCGCTGGCCGCCCCGCAGGGGCCCACCCTGCGCTGCCTTGGCGGGCGCCAGCTGTGGGTGGCGCCGCAGGCTACCGCCTGGCCGGGATCTCCCCCAGCACCGGGAGGTGCAGCAGTTCCTCCACCTCTCGGCCCTCGTACAGCCGGGTATCCAGGGCGTGTACCAGGAACGCCAGGCCGATCCCGCCCAGCAGGCCCACGGCCACCCGCAGGGCAAAGTTGAGCGCCAGGCGTCCCATCCCACCGCCTTCGATGGCGACCGCAGGCGGGTCGAGCACCACGACCCGGGCGTCCTGCGCAGCCAGCTGGGCAAAGTAGTCGGCAGCCCGCTGGGTCAGCACGCGCTCGGCGGCCTCCGCCGCCCGCTGCACCTGCTCGGGATGACGGCCGCTGATGCGCAGCGTGAGCACCCGGTGGGTCTTCTCGGTGGCCGGCGCCCCGGTGAAGCTGAGCCCATCCGCCTCGGTCGCGCCAAGCTCCCGCCGCATATCCTCCAGGAACCGCCCGCTTTGCACCACTTCGGCGAAGTCGTCCACCAGGTACTCGGAACTTACCCAGCTATAGTAGGTGTCATAGCCGAAGTAGCTGCCGGTCCTGGTCTCCGGGGGCACGCTCAGGAGCACCCGCAGGGTAGCGACGTAGCGCCCCTGGACCTGGGGGCTCAGGCCCCAAGCCACGGCAGCGGTCAGCAAGGTGACGGTCGCCACGATCCACCAGCGCCGTTGCACGAGACGCCAATACTGCCACAGCTCCACAGGGACCTCTCCTGCCGCGATACTCCGCCGGGCACGTATGCCCGGCCCTGCCCCACGTGCCTGGCTGCGGGCGCCCCCAGCCGTGATCCCACCCGGCCGCCGCGCGGTGGTGCGCCGGGCCCGCCCGCTCTGCGCCCGCTATACTAGCACATCCCCTGGGGCGCTGCTAGCAATCCTGGCCCGGAAACCGGCGACCGGGGCGGCGCTGGCGCATCCTGTACGCTACCTGAGGAGGATGCCTGACCACGGCGCAGGGGACGTCTTTCCTCGCGTGCATGCCGTACCGCCCCAACCCGTAGTCCACGCTGGTCCGCATGCCGCGCGTCTGCGCAACAGAGGCGTGACCGCGCCGGAGCGGTGACTCCCCCACGCGCGCATTGCTACGCCTTTGCTATGTTCTCTCAGATCGCGGGATGCCTGCTGCCCAGGTTGCCTTGATAGAGTAGGGATGGAGTTCACCCGCAGCCCTAACCCGTCGAGGACATCGCTCGGCGGGTCCCGCCCAAGTGGTATGTTTTTGCGAGAACCCGTTAACCTTTCGGCTATACCGGCCGTTTACCAGTGTGTACGGGGCTCGCAGCATGCCGGTGGGCATAGCACCATCCGGGAGGAAACATGCTGAGCCACCCGAGCCGAGTGGAAGACCTGGCGACCATCGCCGAGCAGGACTTGATCCAGCGGGCTCAGGACCGCGACGAGCTGGCCCTCTCCTATATTTATGAGAAAAACCACGAGCGAATCTATCGGTATATCTTGGCGCGCGTGGGCAAGCCGGAGGATGCGGAGGACCTGACCGCCGAGGTCTTCCTCAAGATGCTCAACAGCCTCGGTGGCTTTAGCTGGCGTGGGATTACCCTCTCTGCCTGGCTGTTCCGCATTGCCCACAATATTACGGTAGATCACCTGCGGCGGAGGAACAGCCGGGCCGGCCAGGTGTCCCTCGAGCCGAATATCCAGGATACGGAGGTCGATCCCAGCGCAGAGGTCGAGAAGGCGCTGGCGCTCCAGGAGGTCGCTACCGCCGTCCGGCGGCTGACCCCGGCGCAGCAAGAGGTCATCGCCCTGCGGTTCGCGGGCGGCCTCTCTGTTGCCGAGACCGCCCGGGTGCTGAAGAAAAACGAAGGCACGGTGAAGGTCCTTCAGTACAACGCCATTGCCGCCTTGCGCCGCATTATGGGAGGACGGACCAAAGAGAAGGAGCGATAATGGACCGCGAGCACCACCGGCTGGAGGCTCTCCTCAGCCAGGGCATTGATGCCATCATCGACCCCGCGGCCCACCCTGTCACCGGGGCAATGCCCAGACTTCAGGATGACCCGGAGCTGGCATCCCTCCTTGAAACCGCAACGGTGGTGGCTCGCGGTCTGGGAAGCGTCTCCCCTCGCCTGGAGGCCAAAGCCATCGGCCGGGCGCGCTTTCTGGCGGCAGTGCGCCGCCGCCCCGTTCCGCTTCCTGCGCGCTCGTGACCGGTCCGCCCCGCGTCGCGCGGGGCGTGTGGCCTTCCTGCTGCGCACCAGGGCGTGGTGGCCGACCAGGGGGAGGTGATGGCAGCGTTCCCTGGGGGATGGGTTGCTTCTGAAGGTTGACCATTGCTTGCGGCTTGCGGCCCCGCCCGGTGCGGGGCCGTGGCGCGCCATGACGCCCGGCAGGACCGCGGGGAGCGCGCCGACCGCCGGGATTGACATCCCCGGCCAGTACCGTAGACTAAAGGAGACCGGCAGCCACCGCTGGACCGCGATACTCAGCACAGTGAAGGTGTGCATCCATGCGACTCCCGGCCTTCGCGCAGAAGGCGGCCGCTGCGGTGGGGCAGCTTGCCCTCAGTTGGGAGGTCGTGCTCGCTGCCACCGCGGGTCTGCTGGCGCTCAATCTGGTCCTGATCGTCCTCCGGGCCGGGCACGCCACACCACCCCCCGTCGTTGCGGTCGCGCCAGCGGAGGCCATCCCGTCCCCGGCCCCGACGTCCACGGCCACGCCAGCAGCCAGGGCGACCAGCACCGCAACCCCGGCCCCGACGTCCACCGCCACCCCGATCCCCTCGCCGACGCCAACGCCCCTGGCGCTCGCCGCGGTCGCTCCGCCGGAGGGCAGCCTTCCCTTCATCTCTGCCGCCGCGCCCTACGCCATCGCCTACCCGGCGTCCTGGTCGGTGCAGCCAGGGCTCGTTCGGAGCAGCTTCACGGGCGATGCGTTCCTCCAGATCGGGCCGGCCGGGCCGTTTCGCCCCAGCATTACCGTCCTCGCCGAGCCGCTCTCCGGCAGCCTGACCGCCGACGACTACCTGGCGACGCACGCCACCACCAGCCTGCGCGAGGTGGCGCTCCAGCCGTTGGGTCCGTACCGGGCGGCGGGGACACCGGCCCGACTCGTCTTCTACGAGGGGACGCAGGACGGGCAGCGCGTGGTCTACGTCCACGCCTTCTTTACCACGCCCGGACGCGGCTGGGTCGTCACCCTCGCGACCCTGCCGCAAGACCTCAGCCGCCAGACGGGCACCCTGCTCTGGATGCTGGACCAGATGACCCTCCGGCAGTAAACGGGCGACCTGGCAGCGGTGTGCCCCTCCCTGGCCGCAAAGGAACCGGGAAAGCGGCCAAACCACGCGCCTGCGCGCCAGCGCGGCGCTCTTCCCCGCACCACCCCTGCTTGCTGCGGATCGGTGCCGCTCCGTCCCCTATCCGTCCGCTCTACGTGCAACGTTATCACCGTTGGGTGTCCTCGGGCGCAAGGTGGCTCCGGGGAGCAGAGCGTAGTGGACGTAAGTTGCAGCCCCCCAAGCCTTCTGCTATCATAGCCCGCGACACATCCGCCAGTCGGGGCACCAGAGCACGGCGAGGTGGCGGCAACGAGCGGGGCTGACCTGCGAGGAGGGGAAGCGCAATGCAACGCTTATCCGGGATGGTGGTAGCGATCGGGTTTGTGCTCCTGCTGGGGGTGGGTGTCCTGGCGGCGAGCCTCATTTTCGGCAGTGGGGCCCAGCAGCCGGGCACCGGCCCCGGCCCGCAGAGCGGGAGCAGCGCCGGAGCTAGCGGCGAGCTTATCCTGCTGGGGAGCGACCCGCCCACCCTGGATCCCCATCTCGCCGGCGACACGGCATCGGCCGAGTACATCGTCGAGGTCTTCAGCGGGCTGGTCACCCTGGATAACCAGTTGCGGGTGCAGCCCGACCTGGCCGATAGCTGGAAAGTCTCCGACGATGGCAAGACCTACACCTTCACCCTGAACCCGAACGCCAAGTTCCACAGTGGCCGCGCGGTGACGGCTGAAGATGTGAAGTACTCCATCGAGCGGGCCGCCGACCCCAAGACCCAGTCCACCACCGCCGACGCCTACCTGGGCGACATCGTGGGCGTGAAGGACAAGCTGGCGAGCAAGGCCAGTGAGGTGGCCGGCGTCAAGGTGCTGGACTCCCGCACCGTCCAGATCCAGATCGACGAGCCCAAGGCCTACTTCCTGGCCAAGATGACCTACCCTACCGCCTTCGTGGTCGATAAGGCCAACGTCGAGAGTGGGCGCGCCTGGACCGACAAGCCCAATGGCACCGGCCCCTTCACGCTCAAGGAATGGCGCAAGGGCGAGCGCATCATCCTGGAGCGCAACCCCGACCACTTCCGCACCCCGCCCAAGCTGGAACGCCTGGTGTTCAACCTGGCGGGCGGCAGCTCCATGACGATGTACGAGAACGACGAGATCGCCATCAGCGGCGTCGGCATCAACGATATCGAGCGCGTCCTGGATACCAGCAACCCCCTGAACAAGGAGCTCAAGGTCCACGACGAGCTCTCGACCTTCTACATCGGCTTCAACAACAAGACAGCGCCCTTCGACGACAAGCTGGTGCGGCAGGCCTTCAGCCACGCGCTCGACAAGGAGCGCATCATCGAGGTGGTGCTCAAGGGCCTGCTGCAACCCGCCTACACCATCCTGCCGCCGGGGATGCCCGGCTACAGCGCCAACCTCCCGGGCCTGCGCTACGACCCGGAGAAGGCCCGGCAGCTGCTGGCCCAGTCCAAGTACGCCGGGAAGCTGCCGGAGATCACCATGATTATTCCGGGCCAGGCCTCCACGCCGCCCCCCACCGTCGAGGCCATGGTAGAGATGTGGAAGCAGAACCTGGGGGTCGATGTGAAGATCCAGCAGGTGGAGTGGGCCACCTTCCTCCAGGAGGTCAAGCCCAAGACCGCGGGGCAAGGGGGCAAGTACCAGATGTACCAGTTGGGCTGGATCGCCGACTACGCCGATCCCCAGGACTTCCTGGACATCTTGTTCCACTGCCAGAGCCTGGAGAACAACGGCGCCTACTGCAACCGTGACGCGGACAAGCTGCTGGAGCAGGCGCGGGTGGAGCAGGACATCGAGAAGCGCCTGGCCCTCTACCAGCAGGTCGAGCAGATGATCGTGCAGGATGCCCCCTGGCTGCCCACCTGGCACGGGCGCTCCTACCTGGTGGTCAAGCCCTGGGTCAAGGGCTATCAGCCCGCCGCCATGGTCGTCCCGACCTACGCCCGCGTTGCCGTTGAGCGCTAGCGAGGCCCGGTCCTGATGCTTGCCTACATCGTGCGCCGCTTGCTCTGGACGCCGGTCGTGCTGCTGGCCGTGTCGTTCTTCACCTTCGTGCTGGGCTACTATGGGCCGGGCGACCCCGTCGTGGTGCTCATGGGCCAGCACAATGACCCCGCGGTGGTAGAGCGCATCCGCCGGGACATGGGGCTGGACCGGCCGCTGTACGAGCAGTATGCCCGCTATGTCTGGAACGTCTTGCACGGGGACTTCGGCGAGAGCTTCCGCTACCGGGGCACCCCGGTCAGTGAGTTACTGCTCAGCAAGGTCTGGGTCTCGGCGCAGTTGGGCACGGTGGCGATGATGATCTCGGTGGTGGTGGGCCTGAGCCTGGGCTTGCTGGCAGCCTTCCACCAGGGCCGCTGGGCCGATACCTTCACCGTGACGGTGGCGCTGTTCCTGGGGTCGCTCCCGGTCTTCATCACCCAACCGCTCCTGGTGCTGGTGCTCTCCCGCTGGCTGAACCTGGTCCCCTCGTCGGGCTGGGACGGCCTCTTCAGCCTCAAGATCATCATGCCCGCGCTGGTCCTGTCCCTGGGGTCCATCGGCGTGCTGACCCGGCTGATGCGGGCCAGCACCCTGGACGTCATCAAGCAGGACTACGTGCGCACCGCCCACGCCAAGGGCCTGGACAACGTGACGGTAGTGCTGGACCACGTCACCCGGAACGCGGTGCTGCCGGTGTTCACCGTGGTGGGGCTGTCCCTCGCCACCCTGGTCGAAGGCGCCTTCATCGCCGAGACGCTCTTCGGCATCCCTGGCGTGGGCCGGCTGGCGGTCGAGGCCTTCTTCCAGCGGGACTACCCGGTGATCACCGCGATGGTGCTGCTGACCGCCTCCGCCTACGTGGTAGCGAATCTGCTAGTGGATATCGGGTACACCTTCCTGGACCCGCGTATCCGCTTTAACTCGGGCGCTGACCCCCATGATTTGCGGGATACCGCTCGGACGGGGCGGGTTTAAAACCCGCCCCGACCGAGCGGCAATTCACC
>JACQUQ010000111.1 GCA_016210175.1 Chloroflexota bacterium
GCGCCCACCCCGTCGATCTCCTCCGGCTGCATGATCCGGTTCTCCCGGTCCACCGTCTCCACCACGTATTTCGGCTGGATGGCGAGATAGGGGTTGGTCATACAGGGGATAAAGGAGGCGACCGCCTCCTTGAGTTCAATTACCACCGTCGTGGGGTCGGGGGCGGTGACCCGCTTCACCACCGCCCGCAGGCAGCCTGTCCGGGCCCCCGTGACCCTGCCGGGGCGCTCCACCATGCGGTAGACGCTGTAGGCCACGTCCTCGGCGGTGAAGGGCTTGCCCTTGTGGGTGGTCAGGCCCTCCCGGATCTTGAAGGTGAAGGTCTTGCCATCGGCGCTGACCTGCCACGAGGTGGCCAGGTAGCCGCGGACGGTCACCCGATCATCAGGGCTCAGCTCCAGGACGGTGGCATGGATGTTGCTGAAGGCCTCGATCATGCTGATGCTAGTGGTACTATGATAGTCGGCTCCCTGGCCGGTGGGATCGCCCATAACTACCAGGGTACCGCCGTACTTGGGCTTGCCCGCGACCTCCGCCTGGGCCGGGGTCTGGGCGGGCGCCTGGGCCGACGGCTCCTGCCCGGACGGTGCGGGCTGGGACGGTGCCGTACAAGCGGCGACCAGCCCCACGCCCAGGAGAGCCAGGACCGCCACCCCATAGTAGGAGAACCCCTTTACTCCACCCATCTCGTACCTCCTGCTCTTTGGGTCTACCGGGACGACGACAAAGAATACCCTGGAGATAGGCAAAGTATCGCTTCCCCTACCGGGCGCTGGTTGTGCCCGGCAAGAGGCGTTGGCATCGGTGGGAACCCGATGCGCCGGAGCGCGCTGTTCCAACCTGGGGCACGTCGGCCGACTGGTGGACTGTCATCCGTGCATTGCTGGATGCCGACCTGAAGGCCGGGCCTTCCGGAGGTAGCCCAGGCCCGCCGTTCACGGCGGCAGTGCTTTCCATCACTTGGATCTTGACAGACCACTGGTCGGGATGGCAGGTCGGTCCCCATCCCACACACGCCCGGCAGCATGTTCGGCGCTCGTCGGGCCTGCCGACCCTGCGCTGGGTGCAGGACACCTGACCGAGCAGCCCGGACACGCAGGCCCCGGTGGAGGTGGACGGGGAGATCCGTGGCAATGGCACATTGCCAGGCAAGTGGGAGACCCAGACCGGCGAGACGCTGGCCGGGTCTCAGGGAAGCGCCGGATGATCGTACCGGTCACCCGGACACGCAGTGAGGATCGTGCGGCACTGGGAACAGTGCCTGGCGAGGAAGAGGTAGGGCGCGCCGCGGGCTCTCGCCCCAGCGAACGACAGACCGTGGTGAAGCGCTCACGGTGCGATGTGGCATCCGGCCCCGCGAGCCAGACCAGGCGCCGACCATGGGCTGACCCACCCACCGACATGCCGGTGCTGTGCGCCTGGACAACTGCCGGCGCCGGATACGGCACGGCACCTATGGTACGTCAAACACCATGGTGTGTCAAGCAGCTATTCTCGTTCATTCTAGGAAAAATATCGGTATTTTGCCATGCTGCTATGCCATGTTGCCTTTCCCGTCATGAGACGCAACCGCTGCCACGTGTTCAGCGTCTCCATCAGTTGCAATGGCGAGCGCGACGTGCGGGAAGCGCCGCGTCCCACCAGGCAACACGGGTTTACAGCCGCCTGATGGATGATCCCGCCAGCAACACGCCCAGCGCCAGCGCCATCAGCAGCGCGCCATTGGCGATCAGCGCCAGGGACACGCCCATCAGGGCGGCGAGCGCGCCGATCTGGAGGTGGCCCACTGGCCCCAGACCGATCGCCAGCACCCAGGAGCCCATTGCCCGGCCGCGCAGGTCGTTGGCCACGGCCGACTGCACCAGGCTCTGGGAGAGCAGGTCGGTCAACGCAGCGAGGCCGTTGACCAGCGCGACCGCTATCAGCGCGACGGCCAGCCTGTCCGCAAGGCCGAGCAGGACCAGCGCGGCGCCGAAGAACAGCACGACGATCAAGAAGGTGCGCCCCTTGCGCTGCACTTCGCCCCACAGCGACACCGTGAGGATGGCGACCATGCCGCCACCGGAAGCGAACGCGTTGAGCAGGCCCAGCCCACCGGGGCCCAGGTCCAGCAGGTCGCGTGCCAGGCTTGGCATGACGGCCTGGTTCGAGAAACCGAACACCTCCACGGCCGCGGTGAGCGCCACGAGTACGCCCAGGCTGCGATTGCTGCTCAGTTCGGTGAGGTACTCCTTGATGCCATCCCAGACCGGCGGGCGGCTCACCGGCGCCGCCTGCCCGCGCGTCCTGGCCAGCATTACCGCAGCGATCGAGAGGACGTGGCACAAGGCCATGGCCAGGTAGGCCTCGCCAGCGCCCCACGCGGCGAGGAGCAGGCCGGCCCCAAGCGAACCCGCCATGCCTCCGACCCGCTGGCCGAGGGTCATGAACGCCATCGCTCCGACCACCTGAGCCGGGCCAACGATGTCGAAGGCATAGCTCTGCCGCGCCGCCTGGCTCAAGGTCCTGATGCAGCCCCCGAGGAAGGTCAACAGCAGGATGTGCCACACCGCGAGCTGTCCGGCGAGCGCCAGCCCACCGAGGAGGGCGGCATCCGCCGCCAGTGCGAAGCCGCCCAGACGGATCAGCAGGCGCCGGTCAACGCGGTCAGCCAGCGCGCCGCCTGGAATACCCAGCAGGAGGCCCGGCAGCGCGCGCAGGGCCACCCCGAGCCCGACCACGAAGGCCGAATCGGTCCGCTCAAGGAGCAGCCACCCGAGCACCACCGTCTCGCCGATGAAGCTGGCACCGGTGAAGACCGTCGAGAGCCACAGGGCGCGGAAGTCGCCGTAACGCAGTGGGGACGACGCCAGGGAGCGGCGGAAAACCGAGCCTGTTGTGAGGTCATGGGTCTTCATGCGTGGGCGTTCCCGCAGTCTCGTGACAGAGACGAACGTTCCGGCTGCCACCTCCGGCAGGACCACGCGGTACCTGTAGACGCCGCAGCCAAGGCCAGGGGAGCGGCCAGGGCACGGTCGCTCAGCGCCATCGGATTCCCGACCCGCGTGCCCCTGGAAAGGTTGAGGCACGGTGGGAAGGAAGGTCGTTGATGCTGCACTATACCACCGGCCGGGGCAAAGGAAAAGGGCCTGGAGGTCCAGGATCGACGGGGAGCTCGCGACCGCAGAGCGCCACGAACGGGGGCGGGAGCCGCTTCAGCAAGATGCGGCGCGGCACGAGTTGCCATATTGCGGCGCGCGGCCGTAGCATATCGGCGTTATCAGGGAGATTGACCCGATAGGTAGACAACGATACACTGCCATTATGGATCACGCACTGCGCCTCGATCCCGGCGGGCAGCAGGCCGAACCTGAGCACGCGCCTGCGCTCCGGCGCGACCGTGCTTGGGAAGACGGGCGGAGCATCGGCCTCCCCACGCTGCTGACGCCCCTCATCGGTCGTGAACAGGACACGGCGACCGCCCAGGACCGCTTGCGCCAACTGGGGGTGCGCCTGCTGACCCTGACCGGCCCCGGCGGGGTCGGCAAGACGCGGCTTGCCCTCCAGCTTGCCGCAGACGTCGCGCCGGACTTCCCCGATGGTGTCTTCTTCGTGTCCCTGGCGCCGGTCACTGACCCGGCCCTGGTCATCCCAACCGTTGCCTCCGCCCTCGGCATCGCCGACTACGACCGCGGCGCCGCCTCGCAGTTCGACCGGCTCAGGGCATCGCTCCAGGACCAGCGGGTGCTGCTGGTGCTCGACAACTTCGAGCAGGTGCTTGCCGCCGCGCCGTCGCTCACGGGCCTCCTGGCCGCCTGCGCCCGCCTGAAGGTCCTGGTGACCAGTCGGGCCGCGCTCCGGGTGCGCGGCGAGCACGAGTATACCGTCTCCCCACTGGCCCTCCCCTCTGCCGGGCAACTCTCGGACGTGGAGACGCTGACGCAGGTACCTGCCGTGGCGCTGTTCCTCGACCGGGCACGCGCCGTCGCACCTGGCTTTCGCGTGACGCAGGACAACGCTGCCGCGATCGCCGGGATCTGCGCTCGCCTGGACGGACTCCCGTTGGCCATTGAGCTGGCTGCCGTGCGGGTGAAACTGCTCTCTCCCCAGGCGCTCCTGCACCGGCTGGACCATCGCTTCCACCTGCTGACCGGCGGGATCCGAGACCTGCCCGCGCGCCAGCAGACCTTACGGGATGCGATTGGCTGGAGCTATGACCTGTTGGACGCGCACGAGCAGCGGCTCTTCCGGCGGCTGGCGGTCTTCGTCGGGGGGTGTACCCTGGATGCGGCTGCGCGCGTGTGCAACTCCGGGGGCGACCTGCCAGCGGACTTCCTGGACGGCGTGGCCTCCCTGGCCGACAAGAGTCTCATCCGGCAAGAGGAGCAGGGTGGGGACGAGCCGCGCGTGGGCATGCTGGAGACGCTGCGGGAGTACGGCCTGGAGCAGTTGGCGGCGAGTGGCGAGGACGACGCGGTGCGCGATGCCCATGCAGCGTACGCGCTCGCGCTGGCTGAGGAAGCCGAACACCGGTTGACCAGCCCGGAGCAACGGACCTGGTTGGAGCGCCTGGACCGCGAGCACAGCAACCTGCGGGCGGCGCTGCGGTGGCTTCAGGAGCAGGGCAGGGCCGACCGCGCGCTCCGCCTGGGCAGTGCGCTGTGGCGGTTCTGGCTGACCCGCGGCCACTTGGGCGAGGGACGCCGCTGGATCGAGGCCAGCCTTGCGTCCAGTGCTGACGTCCCCGCGCGCGTGCGTGCCAAGGCGCTCAACGGCGCGGGCATGCTGGCGCACTACCAGGGAGAGTACACCGTTGCCGCGGCGCTCTGCGGGGAGAGCCTGACGATCTTCCGGCAATTGGGAGACCAGGCGGGCATGGCCGCGGCCATCAACGGGCTGGCGCTGGTGGCACGCTCCGGCGGCGACTATAGCACCGCGCGGGCGATGTATGAGGAGAGCCAGGCGCTCCTCCGCGAGCTCGGCGATCGGTGGGGTCTGGCGTATGCGCTCACCTATCAGGGCGTGGCGGCCTGGATGGCGGTGGACTACCCCGCCGCACACCGCGCGCTGGAGGAAGGTCTGGCCCTCGCCCAGGCGGTGGGGGACCGGCAGACCGCGGCGAACGCGCTCCATATCCTGGGTCGGGTCGCCCTGGCCGGGGGAGAGTATGCCGTGGCGTCTGCTCTGCTCGACGAGGCCGCTCCCTGGTTCCGCGAGGTGGGAGACCGGCGCGGCGTCGCCCGCAGCTTCGAAGGACTGGCGGAAGTGGCCCTGCGCCAGGGGAACCTCGCTACGGCGCGCGCCTGGCACCGGGAGGCGTTGGTGCTGCTCAAGGATCTGGGCGAGCGGTGGTTCATCGCCCTGTGCCTGGAGGAGCTGGCAGGCGTGGCAATGGCCGAGGGACAGCCGGAGCAGGCGACCCGGCTCCTCGGCGCGGCGTCCGCGCTGCGGGAGGCGACCGGGGCCGTCATGCCCGTCTCGGCCCGGGTCCAAACGGACCGCCTCCTGGCGGCAGCGCGCACCGCCCTGGGTGAGGCGCGCTGCGCGGCGGCGCTGGCTCAGGGGAGAACCCTGACCCTTGACCAGATTATCGCCGCGCAAGCGTCTCCACCAGCCGATGAGCAGCCCGCCGACGCGTCGGAAGCCGCGGCGCAGCCGTCGCCCCTTCCGCGCCCGTACCCCGCCGGGCTGACCGCACGCGAGGTTGAGGTCCTGCGCCTGGTGGCGCAAGGATGGACGGACGCGCAAGTCGCCGAGCAGCTGGTCGTCAGCCCGCGGACCGTGCAGTCTCACCTCAGTTCCATCTACAGCAAGCTGGGTGTGACCTCCCGCAGCGCCGCGACCCGCTATGCCATCCACCACCATCTCGCCTGATCCGTAATTCTACGGAGACCGGCGCCGCCCTTCCTGGCCGCCACCTCCACCGTCATCGGGGGCAAATCCCGCAATCCTACCGATGTGCGCTCACCTGCGGCGCGCTATGCTACCACCATCGGACGGACACGGTACGCCTTGGTAGCAGGAGGAAGCAATGGCGGCAGATGAGACGATGAGCAGCGTTCACGTAGCGCCTGCGCCGATCCCGGCGCCTCCCAATTTCCCAGTGACCTGGGAGCGACCCGATGATGAACGGTTATTTTGGACCCACTTCCGTATGCACTACCCCCGGCCGGTCACGCCCATGACCTACGCCTTTTCGTTCCATCATGCTTTTAACCTGGCGGCGGCGCACTACGAGTTGCCGATCCGGGTAGACGCCCGGCGCATCAATACCTATTACTACTGGTCGGTCTTCCCCGGCGTGCCCCTGGACGAGATAGCATCCTACGGGAGGCGGGCTGAAGCGAAGCTCGGCGCCGCGGTGGGACGGCTGCGTGATCTCTGGGAGACGGAATGGCTGCCCCAGGTACGGCAGCACCTCGCGTTCTGGGACAGTTTCGACCGGCAGAACGCCACGCTCCCCGCGCTGCTGGCGCACCTGGACGAGACCCTGGAGCGGTTCACCCAGGCGTGGACGATCCACTTCGACCTGGTGTTCCCCATGTACCTGGCGATGAGCCTGTTCGAGGAGTTGTACCAGGAGGTGTTCCCCGACGGTGGCGCTGCTGAAGCGTATCGGCTGCTTCAGGGCTTCGGCAATACGAGCGTCGAGACCGACCGCGCCCTCTGGGAGCTGAGCCGGAAGGCGCTCGCTTCCCCGGAGGTGCGCCAGACCATCCAGGAGCACCCTCCGGGGAAGGTGCTGGCGGCGCTCCCGCGGTCGCCGGCCGGTCAGGTATTCCTGGGCGAGATCCAGGCATACCTCAGCGTGTATGGCCGGCGCAGCACCCAGTATATCGAACTGGCCGAGCCGGGCTGGATCGAAGACCCTGCCCCCGTTATCGAGAGTCTGAAGGGCTATATCACCCAGCCGGACCGCGACCTCGTGGCGGAGCAGGCTGCCTTGAGCGCGGAACGGGAGCGGCTGGTCGCGGCGGCGCGCGCCCACCTCCACCACCAACCGGAGCCGGTGCGCGCGCAGTTTGCGACGCTCCTGAGCGCGGCACAGGCCGCGACCGTCATCTCGGAAGACCACACCTTCTGGATCGACTATGGCGCCATGCACCGGGTACGCCTCGTCCTGCTGGAGTTCGGACGCCGCTTTGCGGAGGCAGGGGTGCTCGATCAGCCGAACGATATCTTTTACCTGACGCTGGACGAAGTGCAGGAGACCGCTGCGGCCCTCCCGAGCCTCAACCGGCGCCAGCTGGCAGGCGCGCGCCGGGCCGAGATGGAGTACTTCCGCACCATCCAGCCCCCTCCGGCGCTGGGTACTCTGCCGCCCGGTCCGCCGCCCTCAGACCCGTTCGGACGGGCCATCGGCAAGCTGTTCGGCGCGCCGCCGGAGCCGCCCACAACGCCGCAAGCGGTGCGGGGGACGGCCGCCTCGCGGGGGATCGCACGGGGAACGGCGCGGGTGGTGCGGTCCCTGGCCGAGGCTGGCAAGCTCCAGCCGGGTGATATCCTCGTTACGGAGACCACGATGCCGCCGTGGACACCGCTCTTTGCCATCGCCGCCGCCGTAGTCACGGATACCGGCGGGGTGCTGAGCCACTGCGCCATCGTGGCCCGTGAGTACGGGATCCCGGCAGTCGTCGGAACGGGCAACGCCACCAGCGCCATTCAGGATGGCCAGACTATTGAGGTGGATGGCGCCACCGGGATGGTCCGCATCCTGTGATGGTCG
Source organism: Chloroflexota bacterium (assembly GCA_016210175.1). GTDB lineage: Bacteria > Chloroflexota > Dehalococcoidia > SHYD01 > JACQUQ01 > JACQUQ01. The sequence continues at coordinate 7,706 of JACQUQ010000111.1, forward strand.
CCCCCAGACCCTGAAGCTCTCCCCTGTCCGCCCTGGGCGCACCTCAACAGGAAGGGGCTGGGGCCGCCAGGCTCCCCTTCCTGTTGCACGGGGAGTGCAAATTGGACAGGTCAGGCCCGTTCCTTGAGCCTGTCGAAAGGCTGGTCCTGAGCCCTTCGGCTGCGCTCAGGGTATTCTCTGCCGAAGGGATCGGGCGGCGTGCCCCTTCGGCTAGCTCAGGGCAGGCTTCGACCAGCTCAGGGAACGCCGCTACTCCCATTATA
>JACQUQ010000114.1 GCA_016210175.1 Chloroflexota bacterium
ATTCGCGTAATCAGGAGGGTCGCCGGCCTGAAGGCCGGACCTCCGAGACGGACAGAAGGCCCGCCCTTCAGGGCGGCGACTCCCTCTACCCGCTACGCGATTCAGTTGTTAAGGATCATCACGGCGGCGTCTCAATCCCGTCAACGCAATGTGACAGAGCACTGCATGGCAAGAGGGATCCGCCTACTCCGGCGGCTGCCCGTACCATTGGTCGAGCCAGGAGCGCATCTGCGCGATCTCGGCGGACTGCTTGGTGATGACGTCGGTGGCGAAGGAGCGCACTTCCTCGTGGGGTGCGGTGTCCACCACCATCTGACTCATCATCACCGCACCCGCATGGTGCCCGATCATCAGGTTCATAAAGGCCTGCTCGAACGCTGCCCCTTCGAGGCGACCCAGGTAGGCCGTGTGTCCCTGGGCCATCATACCCATCATGCCCTCATCCATGCCGCCCACTGGCCCGTGCGGCCCCATCGGCAGGGCGCGCTCGGGAGTTTCACCGTACCAGGTCTGGAGCCATTCCCGAAGGGTGGCGATCTCCTGGCGCTGCTCGTCTTTGATGGCACGGGCCAACTCCCGGAGTTCTTCGTGGGTTGCCCGCTCCTCAGCCAGTTCGGCCATGTTCACCGCGTCTTGATGGTGGAAGACCATCATGGCGAGATAGTGGCGCTCCATCTGGGCGACATGGTCCTGCGCCCGAGTCGGGGTCGCGCCCGGCGCCGCCGGCGCCAGTGTCAGGGCCAGGGCTGCCAGTACACTGGTCCAGAAGAGTCGAAAACGTGACATAACAAATTCCCCCGTGTTTCCGCGCGGTCAGCGGGTGAGGAAAGACGCCAGCGACCGCAACACGCCATCGCCCGTGCGGGAGAAGAAGACCAGGGGCTCGTGGCGACCTTGCAGCCAGATGGTGAGCGCTGGCACCCGGTGCTCCACCGCGGCTACCTGGTCCAGGGGCAGTTCCAGCGCCTCCCCCAGGGGGCCGCGGTACACCAGGCGTCGGTCGGTCATGAAGAGGTGGCCGCCCGCTGTGAGATGGCCGGGCCAGGCTTCGCCGAGGTAGATACCGCCCTGGGCAAAACGCAACACCTCGCCGGGTTCCAGGGGCGGGAGCGGGATGGTCGGTGGCAGCGGGGGCCAGGAAGGTTGTCCCGGCGGCAGGTGAATGACCTGGCGCAGGCTTTCCCACTCTTCAGGAGGCCGGGCGCGCCCGACCGGACAGGGGAGGCACCGCACGCAGCCCAGCGGCGCCTGCATGGCCCGTACCACCGCGACGCGGGCCGGATCGCAGGCGGCCAGCGCGAAGCGTCCGCCGCCGCGGTAGGTGAAGCGCACGCCGCACACCGGACAGGGGGCGATCTGGTGGCTCCGGAACAGCAGCCCACGCCCCTCCACCTGGTGGATGTCGGCCTGGTTGCACACCGGACAGCGGAACAGACGAGTAGCCTGGGTGGGAACCGTGGTCATGCTGCCAGCCTCCCGGGGGGTGATCCGATGACCGGGACCGCTTCCAGCACCTCGGGCGCGTGGCGGAGCGCAAGGCGTACCCCACCCAGCCCGTACAGGTAGCGGATAACGGCGAGATGTTTGAGGATACGCGCCGACCGTCCGTAAAAGACCAGGCGTTCCAGGTCGGCGATAGCGGAGTCGGTACCCAGGGAGACGATAGTGGCGAGATGACCCGGCACGAAGGGCCGCGGCTCCAGACCCAGAAGCAGGCGGTGCAGGTTGCGGGCCACGTGCTGCCCCTGCTTCATGGCAAGCTGCGCAGAGGGCGCCAGCGGCACGCCGGTAGCCGGGTCGGTCGCAAAGGCGCTATCCCCAATCACATACACGCGGGGATCGCTGACCGACTGAAGATAGGCGTTCACCAGCGCCCGCCCACGCGGGCCGGTCGCCAGACCGCAACTCTCGATCAACGGGTTGCCCCGGATGCCACCGGTCCACACGATAGTGCCTGCCTGGAGGGATGCGCCGGTGCTCAGATGGGCGACCTCGGGCGCAACCGACTGGATGCCCGTGTTGGTCAGGATGGCGACCCCTTTGCGCTCCAGTTGGCGCCGGGCTTCCTCCACCAGCTGCCGTCGGAACCCTGCCATGATCTCCGGGCCGGCCTCCACCAGGGTCAGGGAGAAAGGCTCTTGCGGCGCGCCCTGGGTCTGCGCCAGGCGCCCCATGGCGGCGCGCAGGCTGTCCGCCAGCTCTGCGATCAGTTCGACGCCGGTGTAACCCCCGCCGCCCACCACGACCTGCGGCAGCACCTTCCGGCGCTCCGGGTCCCGCTCGACACTGACCTGTCGTACTAACCGGGCCAAATGGGCGCGCAGGTGGCGCGCTTCGTCCAGCCAGCGGAGCCGGAAGGCATGCTCCGCCAGGCCGGGAATGCCGAAGAGTTCGGTCTCGCTCCCCAGGGCCATCACCAGGTAGTCGTACGACACCTGCCGGGTATCCAGGACCACCTGGCGTTCCTGCACATCGATACGCCGTACCCGTCCCAGGGCGAACTCGATACGGCGCCCCTCCAGGATCCCCTCCAGGGGCACCATCGCCTGCCCGGCCTCCAGCGTCCCGGCAGCGACCTCGTGCAGTTGGGTGATCAGCTGATGGAAAGGACGCTGGTCCACCAGGACCAGAGCGGGTGGCTGGAGGCGGCGGCGAAACGCCTCATCCAGGGAGCGGGCGGCCTGAAGCCCCCCGTAGCCAGCCCCGAGAATCAGGATAGTCGGCGGAGTGTGCGCCAACAGTGCGCTCCTTTACCCGTGCGTGCGTAGCGCTCTCCGGCCCCGGAGGAGCGCACCGGACTTTCCCCTCCGGCACAGATCCGGAACGCGAGGAAAGGCCGGTGGTCTGGACGCGTGTTGCTTGACTGAACGCTGGCGTCGTCTTCCGCCGCGCTAGATTCGGCGGCCCAGGCGGCCCGGCGCAGCGATCCGTTCGGTGTTGTAGTAGAAGCCAATAGCCAGGCCGATGACCCCGACCACCAGGTGGATGGCGTGGTCCAACGGTGTGAGGCCCAGGGCGAACAGGCCGAACAGCGTGGGATCCACCATGCCCAGGATGCCCAGCAGCAACAAGAGCGCGCCGCTCACCTGGGCGAACATGCGGTCCAGCCGCAGCTCCGGGTTGAAGAACCCCAGGTACACGCCCACCACGCCGAGGATGATATGGAGGAGGTCCTCTACCAGCTCAAAATTGACCAGGTTCACGACCTCCCCGATCAAGAGACCCAGGATGCCCCAGATGAGGAGGACCACTCCCACGATCTGCGTATAGAGTCGCTCCGGCTGGAAAGTGCCGACGTTCTGCATGGCGCGCCTCCTTGGGGAATGCCAGTATGCCATGCTGGCGATAGGTTCCTGCCGTGGCCCGCAGCCAGGCCCTCCGGAGCCGGGTGTCCCATGGGCAGCGCTCGGTGCTCCCGCCGCTCGCGGTCTCCTATGCTCGTATGGTAGTGGGTGCGACGGGCCGGGTGCCACGCGTCCGCAGGGAGCGGGCATGGCAATTCTCTCGCAAATACCAGGGGCAGCCTGGGGACGGCGGGAGCGGAGTGTATCATGGAGGGTACGGAGCGCTCCCGTGCGCCGGTATCCCTGCGGTTTGACGCTGGCGCGTGCCGCTCCCTACAATAGCATCGTGCGCATCGTGCGCGTGGCATAGCGCACGGGCGCACCGAGCAGGCGCGGGCGGGAGGTGCCTGCGCCTTCCCGCCCTGCGCTTCACCTGGGGCTGGTCTGAAAACAACCCGCTCGTCCTGAGCTTGTCGAAGGATGAGCGGGCCGCCCGTGGTTCGACCAATTCACCACGAGCGGCTTTTCCTGCCCAGTGGTACCCCAGAGGGGCATAATCACTGACGGGGGAAAGGGAGACGATGGCTGATCTGCGCTTCTCACCGCGCCCCCACCGGGCGCACCTGGTCCGCTGGCAGGAATGGAGTGATGCCGCCTTCGCGGAGGCCCGCGCCCAGGACAAGCCCATGCTGCTCGCCATAGCTGCGGCCTGGTGCCACTGGTGCCACGTGATGGATGAGACCACGTACTCCGACGATGCGGTGATCCAGACGCTGAACCAGGACTTCATTCCGGTGCGGGTGGATAGCGACCGGCGTCCGGACATCAACCGGCGGTACAACCGCGGCGGCTGGCCCACGACCGCCATCCTGACCCCCGAGGGCGACCTGCTGGCCGGCGACACGTATATCGAGCCGGAGCGTATGCGGTCCTTCCTGGCCCAGGTGCGGGACTACTACTGGGAGCACAAGGGAGAGATCCGCCAGAAGGCAGCCGCGCTGCTGGCCCAGCGGTCGGCCGCGCTGGGACGGACGCCGGAGCCGGTGCCCGCGGCCACCGAGGTCGTCGCGGCGGTGCTGGCCGACCTGCGAGAGCGCTTCGACCGCGTCCACGGCGGCGTTGGCGCCGCGCCCAAGTTCCCGGCCCCCGCCGTCCACGACCTGCTGCTGTACCGCTCCCTGACGGCCGACGACCAGACCGCGCGAGAGATGCTCACCACGACGCTGGACCGCATGCGCCAGGGAGGTATCTTGGACCAGGAGGAAGGCGGGTTCTTCCGGTACTCGGCAGCCAGTACCTGGGATGCCCCCCACTACGAAAAGCTGCTGGAGAACAATGCCCTCCTCCTGGCGAACTACCTGGTGGCGGCCCATCTGTTGGAGGTGCCGGAGTACCGGGACACCGCCCGTCACGTGCTTGCGTACCTGGAGCGTACCCTGCTCGACCCGGAGACCGGCGCCCTGTACGGCAGCCAGGACGCCGACGAGACCTACTATCGCTTGCCGCTCGCCGCACGCAGGCAGCACACCCCGCCGGCGGTGGACCGCACCATCTACGCGCACGGGAACGGCCTGGCGGCCTCTGCGCTCGTGCTGGCCTCGTGGGTGCTGGAGGCGCCGGAGCACCTGGACCGGGCGGGGCGCATCCTGGATTTCCTCTGGGAGCGGATGCGGGACCCGGCGGGCTTGCTTTACCACGCCTACTACGACGGGGAAGCGCGAGGACCGGTGCTGTTGACCGATCAGCTTCCGGTGGGCCTCGCCCTGCTGGACCTGTATGAGGCGACCGGACGGAGCGAGGTCCTCGCCCGTGCCACGGCCCTGGCGACGGCGGTGGTGCAGGGCTTCCGTGACCCGGAGGCGGGCGGGTTCTGGGATCTGCGGCAGCCGCAGCAAGGGCAGGGCAGCCTGGCGCTCCGGGACAAGCTGCCGGAGGACCAGGCGCGGGCGGCGGAGTTCTTCCAGCGCCTGTCGCTGGCGACCGGCGAACCCCGCTACCACGACCTGGCCCTTGAAGCGCTCCGGGCCGGCGCGCTGGGCGCTCGCGCCCATCCCCTGGCTGCCGCCGCCTACGCCCTGGCCTCCCTGCGGGTGCAGGACGAGCCGCTCCATATCGTGATCCCCGGCAACCCCGACGATCCGCGCACCCAGGCGCTGCTGGCGGCGGGCCTCCGACTGCGGCACCCCCACCGCCTGGTGCAGGCGCTGGACCCGCAGGAAGACGCCGACCTGCTCGATGCCCTGGGCTACGTGGCCGGGCCGTCACCCCTGGCCTACGTCTGCTACCAGATGGCGTGCTCGCCTCCGCTCCAGGACCCGGCGGCCATCCCCCAGGCCGTCGCGCGCCTGTCCCAGGCCAGTTCCCTGGCAGCTATGCCGTCTGCCGGTCCGGGCGGCGGCATCACGCGCCTGCCGGGATCGGCGGCCATGCCCTTCGTGACCCTGACCCCGCCTGCCAGGAAAGAACCGGAAGAGTAGCGGCCGCGCGAACGCCGTGGCGCGTTCCCTCCGCTCGCGCGGCGCCGCGAGCAGGGCGAGCCCGCCCTGCTCGCGGCGCCAGCGCATCATGCCTGGTTGTCCTGGGTGGGTGGTCGTTTCCGCGGGTGTGGACGCGGCTGCGGCTGGCGCCGCAGTTGACACTGCTGCCTTCCCTCTGCTACCATACGGGCGTTTTCCATAGAGCATCGGCAGGGTGGGTGCTCCTGGGACTGCGCTGGCCCGGCGGCTGGCAGCAGGACGGGAGCGCCCAACGGGGGAAGTCCGGTGAGAATCCGGCGCTGTCCCGCAACGGTGGTCCCGCTCCTCAGGGGCGGGCAAGCCCGGTCGCTCGGCCCTGCCCGGTTCCGTGGGCCTTCGAGGAAAAGGCTAGGGCCGACGGACGCCTCGGTGTCCGCTTTTCCCTTGTCCCCTCGGGCAGGGGTTTTTTTATGGCCCGTGCAGGAGGAGCAGGCACCCGATGCGATTCCTTACCTTTATCTTGGTGGCGTTGGCGATGCTCGCGGGGGCGTGTACCGCTCCACCCGCAGTGGCTCCACCGGCGTCCCCGTCGCCCACGATGACGGTCCCGCCGTCGCCCGTCGCGGCGTCCGGTTTTCCGCTCACGGTGACGGGGGATGATGGCCGTACCCTGGCGCTGGAGCGCCCGCCGCAGCGCATCGTCTCCCTCAGCCCCGGCCACACCGAGACGCTCTTCGCGCTCGGGGCCGGGGACCTGCTGGTGGGCGTGGACGACTTCTCCGATTACCCGCCCGCGGCGCAGCGCCTCCCGCGCGTAGGTTACTCCAACGTGGACCTGGAGCGCACCGTGGCCCTCAGCCCCGACCTGGTGCTGGTGGTGACCCGCCAGCAGCGGATCATCCCGGAGCTCGAGCGTCTGGGGCTGCCCAACCTGTTCCTCTCGGAAGCGCAGAACCTGGATGGCATCCTGGACCGCGTTCACCGCTTGGGGGAGATGACCGGGCGGCAGGCCGAGGCGGAAGCCCTGGTCGCGCAGATGCGGCAGCGCATCGATGCCGTCACCGCCCGTCTGGAGGGGGTGGCAGGTCCGACGGTGTTCTATGAACTCAGCCCGCAGCTGCATACGATCGCTCCAGAAACGTTCATTGGCGACATGCTGGCGCGCCTGAAAGCGAAGAATGTGGCAGCGGGGGCGGCCAGCCCCTTCCCCCAGTTAAGCCAGGAGCAGATCGTAGCGGGCAACCCGGAGGTGGTCCTCCTGGGTGACGTGGAGGCCGGTGAGAGTCCGGCAACCGTGGCGGCCCGCCCCGGCTGGCAGGACGTGCGGGCGGTGCGCACCGGCCGGATTCTCCCGATACCCAACCGGGATATCGTCCACCGACCGGGGCCGCGCGTGGTGGAGGGCCTGGAGATGCTGGCGCGTGCCCTCTACCCCGAGCGCTTTCCCCCACCGTAGCTGCCAGGCGGAGCGTGGAGCGACCAGGAAGGGGGCGCGATGCCGGTCAACGTCGAAGACTGGGAGCAGATCGCCGAGTGGTATGACCACAAACAGGGCGACGGGGGCGACCTCTGGCACCGCGCCCTCATTGACCCCGCGGTCTTCCGGGCGCTGGGCGCGGTGTCCGGGCAGCGGGTGCTGGACCTGGCGTGTGGCAATGGCTACCTGGCACGCCGGCTGGCCCGCCAGGGCGCTCAGGTGACGGCAGTGGACGCCTCCGCTCCGATCATTGCGCGGGCCCGAGCGCGCGAGCAGCAGGAGCCTCTGGGCATCACCTACCACGTCGCCGATGCCGTCCACCTGGGTATACTGGCGGATGGCTCCTTCGATGCGGTGCTGTGTAACATGGGCCTCATGGACATCGCCGACGCCGAGGGGGCCATCCGGGAGGTCGGGCGGGTGCTGCGGCCCCAGGGCCGCTTCATCGCCAGTCTGTGCCATCCGTGCTTCGACCTGGAGACCGCCTCGGCCTGGGTAGTGGAGAAAGCCGGCCCGACGACCACCGTCTGGCGCAAGGTGAGCCGCTACCGGGAGGTGTTCGAGGAGCAGTGTACCTGGAACGTCGGGCCAGGAGCGGTATGGCGCACACGGATCTACCACCGGCCCCTGTCCTGGTACGTCCGGGCCTTGCGGGCTGCGGGCTTGCTGCTGGCCGCCCTGGAGGAGCCGGAGCCGACCGAGGAGTTGCTGGCCCAGGACGACGAAGGCCAGTGGATCGCCCAGGTCCCACTCCACTGCGTCATCGAGGCATGGAAGCTCGCAGAAACCCATGCCTGAGCGGGGGGAGTGGCCTGCTCACCCATCGCTGAGACTGACAGCCGCGCCTGCCGTTAAGGAGGAGCATGCGCTCTGAGGGCATCCTGGCCGACCCAGCCCTGGTCCGGGCGCGCGCGGCTCCCGTGCGGCGCAGCACCGGCCCGCTGGGTATCGGGCTGGCCGGGCTAGGCCTGGCGGTAGTGCTGGCGGTCTCCCAGGGTTCGGTATCCATTCCGGTCGATACCGTCCTGGGGCTGGTCCTCGCCAAGCTCGGCCTGACGAGCGGGGCGGCCTCCTGGCCCGCCAGCTACGAGACCATCCTGTTCCAGTTGCGGCTGCCGCGGGTGGTCCTGGCGGCCCTGGTGGGGAGCGCCCTGGCGGTCTCAGGGGCAGCATACCAGGGGGTATTCCGCAACCCCCTGGCCGACCCCTATCTCATCGGCGTGGCCGCCGGCGCGGGCCTGGGGGCGACCATCGCCCTGGTGCTCCCCTACGGCACCGCCTTAGCCAGCGCCGGGCTGGTGCCGGCCCTGGCCTTCCTGGGCGCGCTGGGCGCGGTGGCCGCAGCTTACCGCCTGGGCCGGGTCGGGCGCACCGTACCCACCACGACCTTGCTGCTGGCCGGCGTGGCTATCTCCTATCTCGCATCGTCGGGCACCTCCCTCCTGATGACCATGAGCGGCGAGCAGTTGCGGGCGGTCTTCTCCTGGCTCCTGGGGAGCTTTGCGCTGGCGGGGTGGCGCCAGGTGCTGGTGCTGCTGCCGTATCTGGCCCTGGGGCTGGGGCTGGTCTTCGTGCATGCCCGGCTGCTCAACGTGCTCCAGCTTGACGAGGAGCAGGCCCGGCAACTGGGTGTGGACGTGGAGCGGGTGAAGCTGCTGGTGCTGGTCGGGGCCTCCCTCAGCACCGCGGCCGCGGTCTCCGTGAGCGGGCTTATCGGTTTCGTGGGCCTGGTGGTGCCCCACGTGGCCCGGCTGCTGGTGGGGCCGGACTACCGGGCCTTGCTGCCGACGTGTCTGGCCTACGGTGCGCTGGCCCTGGTGCTGGCCGACCTGGTCGCCCGGACCGTGCTGGCTCCCATCGAACTGCCGGTGGGGATCATAACCTCCTTCTGCGGCGCGCCCTTCTTCCTCTATTTGCTGCGGGGGCGCAAGCGGATGGTGATGTAGGTGTACGATGAACCGCTGCGCATGGGTCAACACCAGTGCCCTGATGATTGCCTATCACGATACCGAATGGGGTGTCCCGGTCCACGACGACCACCAGCTATTCGAGGCCCTCGTCCTGGGTGGCGCGCAGGCGGGTCTCAGTTGGGAGACCGTGCTGCGTAAGCGGGACGCCTACCGGGAAGCCTTTTTCGGGTTTGACCCGGTACGTGTGGCTGCGCTGGATGATACGGACATGGTCCGGCTGCTCGTCAATCCGGGGATCATCCGCAACCGACAGAAAGTGACGTCGGCCATCAAAAACGCCCGCCAGGTGTTGCGCGTGCGGGAGGAATTTCGCTCCTTTGATGCCTACTTGTGGCGCTTCGTGGACGGCGCCCCGCGGCGGAACGAGTTTCGGGCGTTGTCGGAGCTTCCGGCCAGGACGCCGGAGTCTGATCTGCTCAGCAGGGACTTGCAACAACGGGGCTTTACGTTTGTCGGCCCGACGATCTGTTACGCGGTGATGCAGGCCGTCGGTATGGTCAATGACCATACGGTGGACTGTTTCCGGTATGCCGAAGTGAACCTGCGACAATAATCGGCTGCGTGGCGAGAAAAAGCGGACCTCATCCGCGGGCGATATACAAGGAGACAGCATACGGGACTCCTCGTCGTGGAAGATCTCTGGGCCGGGTACGGGCCTGACCCCGTGCTCCGGGGCGTTGGGCTGCGGGTGGAGCCGGGCTGCCTGGTGGGGCTTATTGGCCCCAACGGGAGCGGCAAGTCCACTCTAGTGCGGGCCATCGCCTGCACGCTGCCGGCCCACCGCGGCCGGGTGCTCCTGGACGGGAGGGATGTGTCCCTGCTGCGGCCGGCGGAACTGGCCCGGCGGGTGGCCGTGGTGCCGCAGAGCCCGGCCCTCCCCGAGGCCTTCACCGGGCTGGACCTGGTGCTGCTGGGGCGTACCCCCCACCTGGGGCTGTTGCAGGGGGAGGGCCGCCGCGACTGGGAGGCCGTGTTTCGGGCCCTGGAGCGCACCGAGAGCCTGGCGCTGGCCGACCGGCGCCTGAGCGAGTTGTCAGGGGGCGAGCGGCAACGCCTGGTCCTGGCGCGAGCGCTGGCCCAGGAGCCTGATGTGCTGCTCCTCGACGAGCCAACCACCCACCTGGACCTGGGGCACCAGCTTGCCCTGCTCGATCTGGTCGGGCGCTTGTGCCGAGAGCAGGGCCTGGCTGTCCTCGCCGTGTTCCATGACCTGAACCTGGCCGCCCGCTCGTGCGATACGCTGGCTCTGCTGTGGCGGGGACAGATAGGGGCATCTGGACCGCCGGCCGAGGTGCTCACGCCCGAGCACATCGCCGCGGCCTACGGCGTGGAGGCGACGGTGGTGCCCCATCCCCGCTGGGGCACCCCCCTGGTGCTGCCCGAAGGCGTTTCCGAGCGTGTTTGAGGGGGTCGCTCACCGCGCACGGACCTGAAAGAAACACCGTGCAGGCTGCAAATCCGCATGGTTCTCTGTGCCCTCAGTGGTGAAGAAGGTAGCGTAAGGGGCGGGATATGGATCTGCTTGACCGCACACGCTCCCGTATCGGCCCGCTGGACGTAGCGGCGCTGGCCGTCGCCAGGGAGCGCCAGGACCACCTCACCAAGCCTCCGGGCAGTCTGGGCCGGTTGGAAGAGCTGGCGATCCACCTGGTCGGGATCACTGGACGGGTACCGCCCTCGGTCCAGCGCAAGGCGGTCATCGTAATGGCGGGAGACCACGGCGTTGCTGAGGAGGGCGTGAGCGCCTATCCCCAGGAAGTCACCGGGCAGATGGTACAGAACTTCCTGCGGGGAGGCGCGGCCATCAACGTGCTGGCGCGCCAGGCCGGGGCCAGGGTGGTCGTCGTCGATATGGGCGTGGCTGCCGACCTGGACTCCCATCCCGACCTGCGCTCGTGCAAGGTGGCCCGCGGCACCAGCAATCTGGCTCGCGGCCCGGCTATGAGCCAGGAGGAGGCGCGCCGGGCGGTCGAGACCGGCATCGCCATCGTGCAGGAGGAGGTTGCCCGCGGGCTGGATATCGTGGTCACGGGGGATATGGGCATCGCCAACACGACGGCCTCCAGCGCCATCGTTGCGGCCCTGACCGGATCGCCACCGGAGTTGGTGACGGGCCGGGGCACCGGGATTGACGAGCGGCGTTGGGCGCACAAGGTCGCCACCGTCCGGCGGGCGCTGGCGGTCAACCAGCCCGACCCTACCGACGCCCTGGAGGTGCTGGCGACGGTCGGGGGCTTCGAGATCGGCGGCCTGGCCGGGGTGATCCTGGGGGCGGCGGCGGCCCGGGTGCCGGTCGTCGTGGACGGCTTTATCTCTGGGGCGGCGGCCCTGCTCGCGGTGGGCCTGTGTCCCGGCGCCAGGGAGTATCTCATTGCGGCCCACACCTCGGTGGAGCCCGGCCACCGGGCGGCCCTGGGGCACCTGGGGCTGCGGCCGCTCCTGGACCTGGGGCTGCGCCTGGGGGAGGGCAGCGGCGGCGCGCTGGCCCTGCCGCTGCTGGAGGCCGCCTGCCGCATTCTAGCGGAGATGGCAACCTTTGCGGAGGCGGCCATATCGGGCGCAGTGGAGCCACCGCACGCGCCCGCTGGCGATGCCGACGAGGGATAGGGAGATGGGGCTTCCATCTATCCCCAGGCCCTTCCCGGCGCGAGCAGAGAGGGCACCTGGCTGTCGTCTCCCTGGTAGGAGACCGGGGCCGGGGGAGCGAGGTCTGCCGTGGGGCTGCTGACCGCCCTGCGCTTCCTGACCGCGCTGCCCCTGCCGCAAGAGCCGCCGGACGCGCCGCCGGAGCGTTTCGGTCGCGCGCTGGCCTGGTTCCCCCTGGTGGGGGCGCTGCTGGGATTAACGCTGGCTGTTCTGGACTGGACGCTGCGGCAGGTGTTCCCCCTGAGCGTGGTCAACGGGCTGCTCCTGCTGGCGGGCGCGCTGCTGACCGGCGGACTCCACCTGGATGGACTGGCCGACGCCTGCGATGGCCTGTTCGCCCGCGCCGACCCGGCCCGGCGGCTGGAGATCATGCGGGATAGCCGGGTTGGGGGCTTCGGAGTCGCAGGGGTCGCCTGCGTGTTGCTGGTGCAGTACGGCGCGTTCAGCGGGCTGGCCCCGGAGCAGCGGGGCGTGGCGCTGGTGCTGGCGGGCCTGCTCTCCCGGTGGGCGATGGTCCAGGCGGTTGCCCTGTTCCCCTATGCCCGTCCGGTGGGACTGGGACGGGCCTTCAAGGACGGTGCACAGCCGCTCGGCGTGGCGGCGGCGGTCCTGACGGCGGCCGCGGGCGCGGCGCTGCTGCTCAGCATCCAGGGGCTCCTGGTGGCGCTCGCGGTCACACTGGCCTGTTGGCTGCTGGGCCGCTGGGCGCTGACCCGGCTGCCCGGCTTGACCGGCGATGTGTACGGCGCGATCGGCGCCGTGTGTGAAGTCCTGACCCTGGTGCTGCTGACCGCGAGCTAAAAGGGCGGGGGGAGACCTCACCCCCAGCCCCCTTCCCCTTCGACAAGGCACAGGGCAGGCCGAAGCGGGGAGGGGGAGCGTGCTGCTTCTCCCAGCTGACCGAACTCGCCGGAGCACACGGAGAGCACAGCGGTGGAGCGTCAGGGCAGCAGCACGTGTGCGGACGCTCCAGCCATGTGCTCGATTTCGATTCCCTGTGTGCGCTGCGCGCTGCGCGGTGAATGAGAGGGCTCCATGTACCGAGACCGCACCGATCGCAACTTCGCCCGGCTGGTGGTGGCAGGCGCGGCCAGCGGCGTGGGCAAGACGACCATCGCCACGGGCATCATGGGCGCCTTCGCCCGCCGGGGGCTGCGGGTGCATCCCTTCAAGGTAGGGCCGGACTACATTGACCCCGGCTACCACCAGCTTGCCGCGGGAGTTCCTTCCCGTAACCTGGATAGCTGGATGCTTCCTGCCGCGACGGTGCGGGAGCTCTTCTCCCGACCCGCGGCCAAGGCCGATGTCGCCGTCATCGAGGGCGTGATGGGCCTCTATGACGGGCGCACCGGCGAGGGCGAGGTCGGCAGCACCGCCCACGTCGCCAAGCTGCTGGACGCACCGGTGGTGCTGGTGCTGGACGCGGGCAAGGTGGCCCGGAGCGCCGCCGCCACGGTGCTGGGCTTCCGCCAGTTCGACCCAGACCTGCGCCTGGCCGGAGTCATCCTGAACAACCTGGGCAGCCAGCGCCACCGGGAGATGATTGAGGAGGCCATTCAGGAAGCGACGGACCTGCCGGTGCTGGGGGGCCTGCTGCGCCATGAGGACCTGCACCTGCCCGAACGCCACCTGGGGCTTATTACTGCGATCGAGCACCCCCTGGGCGCTGATGCCCTGGACCGCCTCATCGACCGGGTGGCCGAGGGCTGCGACGTGGACCGGCTGCTGGCGCTGGCACAGTCCGCCGGGCCGACGCCTGAGCACGCGGTCAGCATCTTTCCCAGGGAGCGGGTGCCATCCACCTGCCGCATCGCGGTGGCCCTGGATGCGGCCTTCAGCTTCTATTACGAGGACAACTGGAACCTGCTCGCCATGTGGGGCGCGGAGCTGGTGCCCTTCAGCCCCTTGCGGGACACGGCCTTCCCCGATGGGGTCCACGGCCTCTACCTCGGCGGCGGCTATCCTGAGGAGTACGCCGCCGACCTGGCAGGCAACACCAGCATGCTGGCGGCCATCCGGGCTGCGGCAGCGGCGGGCATGCCCGTGTACGCGGAGTGCGGCGGCTTCATGTACCTCTGTGAGGCCATCAGCGACTTCGAGGGGCGGTCCTACCCGATGGTCGGCGTGGTGCCGGGGCGCTGCGCCATGCAGCGGCGCCGGGTGGGGCTGGGCTACCGGGAGGTCGAGGCCCGCCGGGATACCCTGCTGCTGTCGGCGGGGAGCCGGGTCCGGGGCCACGAGTTCCACTGGTCGGTGCTGGAGGGCGCGCTCCCCCAGGAGGACATGGCCTATGACGTGCTGGGCGAAGGGCGGGACGACGGCTTTGCCCAGGGCAACATCCTGGCCTCCTACATCCATTTGCACTTCGGCGCCGACCCGGACCTGGCGAAGCGGTTCGTGGCCGCCTGCACCCGGTGGTCGGAAGGCAGTAGGCAGTAGGCAGAAAGCAGCGCCTGTCACCTCCTGCCTTCTGCTTTCTGCCCACTGCCTTCCAGGAGGGGGGTGAGGTTCCCGTGAGGCGCACAGCGGTCGTGCTGGCAGCCCTGGTCCTGGACTTGGTGGCGGGCGACCCTCCCGACCGGTGGCACCCCGTTGCCTGGGTGGGCCGCCTGGTGGCCTGGCTCACCCGGCGGGCGCCGCAGACCGGCCCGCGCCGCCAACTGGCCTACGGCCTGGTCGTGGTCGCGGCTGCCTCCCTGGCGATGCTGGGACCATACCGGGCTGCGGAGCGCGGGCTGCGACGGCTGCCGGCGGGGAGACACTGGCCGGGACCGTGGCTTCGCGGCACGCTGGGGCTGGCCCTGGAGGCGGCCCTGCTCAAGTCCACCTTCGCCCTGCGGGGGCTGCTGCGGGCGGGGGCGCAGGTCCAGCGCGATCTGGAGCGGGGCGACCTCGAACAGGCCCGACAGCACCTGCCAGCCCTGGTCAGCCGGGATACGGCGGGGCTGCCGACGGAGTTGGTGGCCTCCGCCGCGGTGGAGTCCCTGGCGGAGAACCTGACCGATAGTGTCGTTGCCCCGCTGCTGGCCTACCGGCTGTTCGGGCTGCCAGGGGCGGCGCTGTACCGGGCGGTCAATACCTGCGATGCGATGGTGGGCTACCGCGGCCGCTACGAGTACCTGGGCAAGGTCGCGGCTCGCCTGGATGATGCGCTCAATCTGGCGCCCGCTCGCCTGAGCGCGCTGCTCCTGGTCGCCGCTGCGCCGCTGGCCGGGGGCAGCCTGCGCGGGGCGCTCCGCATCCTGGGTCGCGACCGGGACGCCACCGCCAGCCCTAACGCGGGCTGGACCATGAGCGCCGCCGCCGGCGCGCTGGGCGTGCAATTGGAGAAGGCAGACCACTACCGCCTGGGCGACCCCATCCAGCCCGTGACCCCGGCCACCATCGCCCAGGCCGGACGGCTTGTGGGGGCTGCGGTCGGGCTGGCAGTGGGCCTGCTGGCCCTCTGGGAGGGAAGACGCTATGCCGGTGTATCCCCGCCGCGGTGAGGGGCTGGCGCCCGTAGTCCACGGCGCGGTCAGCGATGAGGAGTTGGCGGCCTGGGGCCTGCGCTGGTCCGAGGTCGTGGACTTCAGCGTCAACAGCAACCCCCTTGGTCCGCCCCCGGCGGTGGTTGACGCGCTCCGCCGCGCCGACCTGGCGCGCTACCCCGACCCCGAGGCGCGCGCGCTGCGGGCGGCCATCGCTGCCCGCGAGGGACTGTCCCCGGCCCAGGTGCTCTGCGGCAATGGCTCGGTCGAACTGATGTGGCTGGCGGTCCTGGCCTATCTGGACCCCGGCGACCGCGCCCTCATCCTTACCCCCACCTTCGGCGAGTATGAGCACGTCTGCCGCCTGGTGCGGGCGCAGGTCATGACGCTGAGCGCCACGCCAGCCTCGGGCTTTCGCTGGTCCCTGCCCCAGGTCTGCGAGGCGCTCGCTCAGGAACGGCCCCGGCTCTGTTTCCTGTGCAACCCCAACAATCCCACCGGCGTCTACCTGGAGCCTGCCGAGGTCCAGGCCATGCTGGACGCAGGCCCGGATACGCTGCTGGTGCTGGATGAGGCGTACCTGGCCTTCATGCCCGGCGGACAGTCGGCTGCCCAGGCGCTCCGGCCTGGTCCGCGCCGCGGCGTCGCCTGCGCTGAGAACCTTCTGGTCCTGCGCTCCATGACCAAGGACTACGCTCTGGCCGGACTGCGCCTGGGCTTTGCGCTGGGCACGGCGCCGGTCATCGCCGCCTTGCGGGGGGTACGGCCGCCCTGGAACGTCAACACGCTGGCACTGGCCGCGGGGCTGGCCGCTCTGGCGAACCCGACCGACCTGGAGCCTACGCTCGCGGCCATTGGAGAGGCCAAAGCCTACCTGGTCGATGCCCTGACCGCCCTGGGGCTGGAAGTCGTGCCCTCGGCTGCCAATTTCTTCCTGGTGCGGGTGGGCGATGCGGCGGCGTTTCGGGCTGTGCTGCTGCCCCACGGCTGCGTCGTCCGGGACTGCACCTCCTTCGGCCTGCCCCAGTACATCCGCATCGGCGTCCGGACCCTGCCGGAATGCCGCCGCCTGGTGGAGGCCATCCGCGCGGTGCTCACGTCTGACCGCTCACGCTCCCAGCACAGGAAAGCGTAAGGAACGGTACCACGGGGCCACCGCTAACCGGCTGCGCCGCCGTGTCCGCGTCTCCTGTCCCCTGCGGCGGTAGCACCGAGCGCATCGCCGCCGCCAGACCCCACCTCTGCACCCTTTGTCCCACGGAGAGCCCCAATACGACTCTGGGGCGTATTGGCAAAGCGTCTACAGTGGAAAAAGACGGGCCATCATGGTCATGCTGAGCGCAGCGAAGCATCTGGGGAGGGGAGCCACTCCCCACCAGATGCTTCGGCCTGCGGCCTCAGCATGACAGCACCCATCACTCTATCATTGACCAAACAGGGGTGCGGGGGCGCCGGAGAACGAGTACCGTTCCCAGCCCGCTCATTGCTGGTCGCAGTGTACCCTGCTGCATAGCTTTACGACAAAATCCATGACGCTGGCCGTTTCCCTCTTGACTTCTTTGAACAGTACTGTTATTCTCCGCGAAACTCGGTGAGGTTCGTTCTTTCTCGTAGCGCCGTACGGCTTTGCTGGGCCTAACGGGGCGAAAGGAGGCAAAGGATGCATCGCACGGTGAAGCACGCCGGGTATTGGCTCGTGGCGCTTACGACGCTGACCATGGCCCTCGCGATGACCGCGTGTGCGCCGGGGACTGAAGCCCCACCGTCTCCCGAGCCGCCCGCTCCAGGCGCGGCGCAGCCGTCGCCCGGCGCGGGGCAGCCCGCAGGCGCGGCGCAGCCCGCGAGCCAGCCCAAGCGCGGGGGTATCTTCGTGGTGATGGCCGACGCTACCAGCCAGGGGGCCGACTATCATAGCACCTCCAGCATCGGCATGATCGAGGCCTTCAGCAACATCCATGCCTCCATCCTGGAGCTGAGCCCCGATGACCGGGTGACGGTCCGTGGGTACCTGGCTACCTCGTGGCAGGCCAGCGCCGACGGCACCACCTTCACCTTCAAGATCCGGGAGGGCCTGAAGACCCACAAGGGCAAGCCCTTCAACGCGGAGGACGTGGCCTACAGCGTCTACCGCATGGTGGAGCGCCCCGGCAAGGTCACGGGAGCCCGGTCGGGCTGTCTGCGGGCGGTGGTGAAGCGGGCCACGGCCCCCGACCCCACCACGGTGGTGATCGAGCTCAAGGCGCCGGCGGCCTCCTTTATCCCCTGTATGACCAACCCCTATCTCGCCATCCAGCCGAAATACGTGGTGGAGACGGTGGACCGGGAGAACCGGATCATGCAGCCGGAGGAGATCGACGGGGTGGGCGC
>JACQUQ010000117.1 GCA_016210175.1 Chloroflexota bacterium
CTATACGGTCTACCTGACGGAGCCGGGCCGGAACCGCGGTCTCCCCGGCGATCTGCGCCGTTCCGCCGATGACCTGCGCGACCAACTGCGCAGCGCCGACCGCCTGTACGACCAGGGGGAGATCCAGCGTATGCTGCCTCCCGATACGGTGGTGCAAAGCGTGACCCGGCAGCGGGCCGAGATCCAGGCGGTGGGAGTCACCCGTCTGCAACCGCTCCCGCCCACCACCGCGGCGGTACGCTCCCGGGAACGCTTGACCAAGGGCGCCCGCTACCAGATGACCTCCTCGCTCTCGGAAGCGCGCGACGAGGACCTGCGCCAGGCCGGGACCGACTATCCGGGCTGGGTGCAGGACCACTACCTCCAGCTCCCGCGCAGCGTCCCCGACCGCGTGCGGCGCCTGGCGCGGGAGTGGACCGACCCGTACGCTACCCCCTACGACAAGGCTGCCGCCATCGAGCGGCGCCTGCGGATGGACTACACCTATAGCCTGGACATTCTGGCGCCGCCCCAGGGTGTGGATGGGGTCGATTACTTCCTCTTCACGCTGAAGCGGGGCTATGCCGACTATTACGCCTCGGCCATGGTGGTGCTGCTGCGGTCGCTGGGCATCCCGGCGCGGGTCGCCGTCGGCTACGTCCCCGGAGAGTACGATCACGAGAAAGAAGCCTTTGTGGTCCGGGAGACCCACGCCCATTCCTGGCCGGAAGTCTACTTCCCGCGCTACGGCTGGATCGAGTTCAACCCCACACCGGCCTGGCCTGTGCTGCGGCGCACCAGCCAGGACCCCGGCGGCCCGGGCATCGAGGAAGAAGACTTGGGGATGCCGCCGGACGCGGACCCGGACCTGCTCCTGCCAGACGACGAAGAACCCAGCCTGCCTACCGCAGTTTCCGCCGGCGGGATCGATTGGGCGGAGGTGCTGCGACCGTATGCGTACCTCCTGGCCGTCCTGAGCCTGCTGGTGCTGGTAGGGCGGACCGCGTGGCTCTGGGGCCTGTCCGGGCTGGATGTGGCCGCCCAAGCCTATGAGAAAGTCTGCCGTCTGTCGGCCCTGGCCGGGGTCCGGATGCGGCCCCAGGATACACCCTGGGAGTACGCCCAGCGCGTGGGCGCGGCCATCCCCCCGGTACGCGCCAGCGTGCTGGAGATCGCCCAGGCCTATATGCGGCACATGTTCGGCAAAGGCACCGCGGAGGGTGAGGAAGCCCGCCGTATCGATGCTGCCTGGCGGACCGTGCGCTCGGCGCTGCTGCTGAAGGCGTTGCGCTGGAGGGGGCGCCGTCGATGAGCCTGGTACCGGGGAAGGATGGAGCGCCGCCACAGTATGCCCTCATTGCGACCGATCTCGGCTGGATCGGTGTGGCGGCCACGGCGCGCGGGCTGCGCTGCCTGGTCTTGCCGCTGCCGACCGCGGCACAGGCCGAGGCCGCCCTGCGGCGGGCCTGCCCTGCGGCGGCTCCCGTGGCGGCGCTCCCTGGGGACCTGGCCGAGCGGCTGCGGCGCTATGCCCAGGGCGAGCCGGTGGACTTCCCGGACGCGGTGGACCTGACCGAGGCGACGCTGTTCCAGCAGCGGGTGTGGGCCATCACCCGGACCATCCCCCGGGGCCAGACCCGCAGCTACCAGTGGCTGGCGGAACAGGCGGGGAGCCCCCGCGGCGCGCGCGCTGTCGGTCGGGCCATGGCGACGAACCCGGTGCCCATCGTCATTCCCTGCCATCGCGTGGTGGGGGCCAACGGGCGGCTATGTGGCTTTGGCGGTGGCCTGGACCTGAAAGCCCGGATGCTGCGCCTGGAAAGCGGAGCAGCGCCCCTCCTCTCCGGGAGTGGGTTGGGCGGGGTTGGTGGGTAGGAACCCAGGGCGAGCGTGGTGGCAAACCTCTCCCCCTGGCCCCTCTCCGCAACGGAGAGGGGGAAACCGCTCCCCCTTCCCGTGGAGGTGTTCCCAGCAGAACACCGGCCCATCGCCTTTGCCCACACCCGTTTAGCTTCCCCGGAACAGCACCAGGATGATCCCCGCCGTTGCCAGCCAGAGCACGATGTCGATGATGAGGGGCAGGTCGCTCAGGAGCACTTCCTCCGGGCGGCCACCCTGCTGCTTATTGTGGACGAGATAGAGATACCGGAAGATGCCATAGAGGACAAAGGGAATGGTCAGCATCATGGCGTGGTTCCTGGGCAGGCTCTCCGCCGTGAAGGTGTAGAGGCTGTAGGCGATGACCAGGGAGGGCGTGACCACCGCGATCATCTGGTCGAGCAAGCGGGGCGAGTACTCTTCCAGGACGGGGCGGTGCGCGGTAGCGCCCTGCTCCAGCAGGGTCAGCTCATGGCGCCGCTTGGCCAGGCCCAGGAACAGCGCTCCCAGCACGGTACACAGGTAGAGCCAGGGGGAGATCGGGACGGCGATGACCACCGCGCCCGCGACCACCCGCAGGACGAAGCCTGCGGCCAGCGTGAACACATCCAGGATGACGGTGTGCTTCAACACTGCGGTGTAGGCCAGCATGAGCACGGCGTAGCCCGTTGCGACGATGCCAAACCCGCGCTGGAGGACGAAGGCCAGCCCGATACCGCCCACCAGCAGGACCACCGCGGCCGCCAGGGCCACGCTGGCCCGGAGCCGGCCCGAGGCCAGGGGCCGGAGGCGCTTCGCGGGGTGCAAACGGTCCTGGTCGATGTCGGCCAGGTCGTTGATCAGGTACTCCCCGCTGCTGAGCATGCAGAAGACCAGGAAGGCCGCGCCGGTCAGGACCAGGAGCTGCGTCGCTTGGACCAGGTCGAAGGGGCTCCAGTACTGGTTCACGGAGAACAGCAGGGCCAGGAAGATGGTCCCATTCTTGGTCCACTGGCGGGGGCGCATTGCCTGGAGCAGCGCCCATGCCTCCCTGGCCAGGGGGGAAGCGCGGTCGGGGGCCTGGCTGGGAGGTCGGGCGGCGTGTGGGCCACGGGACACGGGCAGCGTACCGTCCTTCTGGAAGTTCGCGGAGATGGGGCGGCACACTCACCACGCCACGAGCGGGCGAGGGACGACCTTGCCTCCCCAAGTGTACGTATGTGGGGCCATCTTACGGCGCTACTCCCCTACCGTCAACTCTTGACTTTCCTCCGGCGTAGGCCCTATGCTCGCGGTACACTATGTCTCGGCGACGTATCGATGTCTTGCTGGTGGAGCAGGGGCTGGCCGCCAGCCGTGAGCA
This sequence comes from Chloroflexota bacterium, assembly GCA_016210175.1. Taxonomy (GTDB): domain Bacteria; phylum Chloroflexota; class Dehalococcoidia; order SHYD01; family JACQUQ01; genus JACQUQ01. The sequence continues at coordinate 3,200 of JACQUQ010000117.1, forward strand.
GGCGCAAGCCCTGGTGATGGCCGGCGCCGTGCGGGCCGGGGGCGCACCGGTGTCCAAACCGGGCGCGCTGGTCGAGGAGACCCTGCCCCTGGCGGTGGCCCAGCGGCCTCCCTACGTGAGCCGGGGCGGCCTGAAGCTGGCCCATGCGCTGGACCGCTTCGGCGTGGACGTGACCGGGCTGGTCTGCGCCGACATCGGCGCCTCCACGGGCGGCTTCACCGACGTGCTCCTGCAACAGGGGGCGCGCCGGGTGTACGCCGTGGATGTGGGCTACGGCCAGTTGGACTACCGGTTGCGCACCGATTCCAGGGTTATGGTCCTGGACCGGGTGAATGCGCGCTATCCCCTCCCTATCCCAGAACCAGTGGACCTGGCAACCATTGATGTCGCATTCATCTCCCTGGAGCTGGTGATCCCGTCGGTGGCAGCAGCCCTGCGTGCGGGGAGACACATCGTCGCCCTGGTGAAGCCGCAGTTCGAGGTCGGCAAAGAGAAGGTCGGCAAAGGCGGGGTGGTGCGCGACCCGGTGCTGCACGCCGAGGTCCTGCGACGCATCATCCTGTGGACTATCGCTCAGCGGCTCCGCCTGCGGGGGCTGACCGCGTCGCCTATCCTGGGGGACCGGGGCAACCGGGAGTTCTTCATCTTCCTGGAGAAAGGGCGGGCATCGTGAGGACGGTCGGGATCCTGTACCGGCCCCACCTGGAAGCCGCCGCAACCCTGGCCCGGCAGTTGGCCGAGGCGCTGGAGGCGCGCGGCGACCGGGTGTGGCTCACGCCCGCCTGGCAGGAGGGTGACGGCTTGCAGACGCAGCTCGACAGCACCGACGTGCTGGTCGGGCTGGGCGGAGACGGCACCATCCTGCTGGCCGCGCGGGCGACCTTGGCCCGCGCTATCCCTATCCTGGGCGTCAACTTCGGGCGCCTGGGCTTCCTGGCCGAACTCCCGCCGCACGAGGCCCTGGCCCGTATCCCGGCGCTGCTGGACGGGCAGGGGCACATCGAGGACCGGGCCATGCTCCAGGCCCGGCTGCACCGCTTTGGGGAGGCGCAACACGAGCCGCCGGACGAAGAACCGGAACACCACGCCCTCAATGACGTGGTGGTGGGCCGCTATGCCCCCGGCCGACCTATTTACATCGAGGTCGCTATCGACGGCCAGTTCTTCAACACCTACCGCTGCGACGGCATCATCGTCTCCTCAGCAACGGGGAGCACCGGGTACAACCTGTCCGTGGGCGGGCCGATCTTGCACCCCCAGGCCCAGGACCTGGTGCTCATTCCGGTGGCGCCCCACCTGAACCTGCGCAACGCCCTGGTGCTCCAGCCCGATACCATGGTCGAGCTGCGCGTGCGGACCGACCATCAGGCGGTCCTGGCGGTGGACGGCCAGCTCAACCTCCCCCTGAGCGAAGGGGACCGGGTGGAGGTGCGCCGTAGCCCCTACGTGACCCGCTTCCTGCGCACCGGCGAGCGCAGCCGCTTCTATGAGACCCTGGTGGAGCGGCTAAGATAGGACTCTCCTGAGAGAACACCGCCGGGCACGCCCTCACCCGCCCGCTGTCTCCAGAGGCGACTCGCCTCTGGCGAGCGGCGGGCGACCTCTCCCAGAGGGAGAGGTGGTGGGTCTCCCCTTTCCCTCTGGGAGAGGGCAGGGTGAGGGTCTGCCCCACGGAGGGACAAGGTCCGATAATGGCCCGGACATAGCGGCCGCAGTCGGGTAGGGGCGCTTCGCGAAGCGCCCCTACTGGACGCTCGCCTTAGCGTTTCATGGCGGGCCTGTCGGAC
>JACQUQ010000122.1 GCA_016210175.1 Chloroflexota bacterium
GGGTACGGAAGGCGGCGATGGCCGAGCTGGGGTCCGGCAACTGGACCAACTGGATCCGGTCCAGGTACGGCAGCCCCGGTCGGAAGTAGGTATCCGACCGCTCCATTTCGAGCATGGAGCCATCGACCCACTTCACGAACTTGAAGGGGCCGATCCCATCGACATCTTCCGGTTGCATCGCCCGCCCCTGGCCCGGCCCGTCGATCTCCTCCAGGACGTGTTTGGGGATCATCAGGATATGGGGGTTCGCCAGGCAGGAGATGAAGGAGGCGCTGGGGGTCTGGAGGGTCAGCACCACGGTGGTCGGGTTGGGAGCCGCGGCCTTCTGCACGACCGCGCGCAAGCACCCGCTGCGGACCAGCGAGAGCTTGTTGGGCTGGGTCCGCATCCGCTCCAGGTTATAGGCGACGTCCTCGGCGGTGAAGGGCTTGCCTTTGTGGGTCGTCATTTGCCGGATCTTGAGGGTATAGGTCTTGCCGTCCGGGCTCTGCTCCCAGGACTCGGCGACGTAGCCGATGTTGTTCAGGCCCCGGTTCTGGGTATCTTCCCCCAGAATGGGGAGGTAGAGGTTGCCGCCGACATTCAGGCTGTCGCTGCTAATGGCGCGGTGCTGATCCAGGTCCATCGCGGGCTTTTGCATGTTCTCGTTAAGAATCAGGGTGCCGCCGCGCTTGGGTTGCGCCACGTCGGGGGCGCCCGCCGCGGCCGGCGGGCTGGCGGCGGACGCCGCCGCGGGGGGTTCGCCCGCCGGCGCGCACGCTACTGCGGTGGCAAAGGCCGCAACCGCAACGAGGACCGGGCCCACGCTCACACGAATGCGCATTGCTCACCTCTCTTGCCCTCAGCGCCTCGGCTCGTTCCCCACGCCGGGCCGAGCGCGAAACCCACGGGCGCCGCCGGGAACCGCGGCGCCCTCGTCCCCGGAGCACCGATGCCCTCCCCGCACACGGGTGGGCCGGCTGCCTGCGCAGCAGGCCCGCCGCAGCGGGTGCGTCCCGCCCGGCCGCTGGAGGCGACCCTTACAGCGGGCGAAAGCGCGGCGCCCGCTTCTCGACGAAGGACCGCGCGCCCTCCCGGTTCTCACCGGACGCTACCGCCATGGCACGCGCCCAGCCGACGAAGTTCATGGTGGTGGCGAAGTCCCAGCTCAACCCCTGTTTGATGGCCTGCTTGGTGAAGCGCATGGCTACGGCCGGCCCGTCGGCCAGCTTCTCCGCGAACTCCATCGCCGCGTCCATAAGCTCCGCCCGCGGCACCACCCGCGCGACCAGCCCCAGGTCTTCTGCTTGCTTGGCGCTGATCTCGCCGGCGGTAAGGATGATCTGCATCGCCCGGCTGAGGCCCAGCATGCGGGGGAGGAACCAGGTCTCGGCGCTGACGACCATGCCCCGCCGCATATAGACGCTCACAAAGCGGGCGTTCTCCGACATCACCCGGATATCGGCGCCCAGGGCAATCCCGAACCCCCCGCCCGAGGTGACGCCGTTGACGGCGGCGATCAGGGGCTTCTCGGTCCAGGCCAGGATGTCCCGGAAGTACGGGCTGCCGGGTGGCGGGTTGGGCACGTACCGGACATCGCTCGCCGCGGCTTCTTCCAATTGCGCCATCCGTCGGTCCGCCCCGGCGGCCATGGCCACCACGTCCGCCCCGCTGGAAATCGCCCGGTCCCCGGCGCCGGTGATGATGATGGCCCGCACTCTGGGGTCGGCATCGCAGTCCTTCATGGCGTTGGCCATAGCATCCTGCATGGCCGGCGTCCACGAGTTCAGCTTGTCCGGGCGGTTCATCACGATGACGGCGACACCGTTGCCGTGCTTCTCAAAGATAAGGTCTGGGGTGCCGGTATCGATCTGGGTCACGTTACCCTCCATTCAGATGCTACACCGTTGTTGGTGTCCCTACTCCTCATATGTGCATCAACCACTACTGAGCGTGATGGTGAGATATTGCCGTACCTTAGATGTACTGCCGCTTCAGATACCAGAAAAGATGAATAGCCAGATAGTAGCTGTTTTATACTTGCGTGTCAAGCACCATTGCCAGATATATGAACAGCGTACTCTTCTCTCTCAGTTATGTGTAATAAAATATTATCTTTAAAATATATATTTGTGATATGCACAGCATTCGTCACGTGGCCCACCATGGGCGCACATGGGTTCTGCGCCAGCGGGAAACCGCCATGGGGAACCCGCCGCGGCTGGTTTCCTCCGCCGAAGGCGTGGGATGGCTGCACGCTGCGGGCGGATATGGTACCCTGGTGCGGGCGGCACGCGGTGCCGGACGGGCCGTCGGGGACGCACGAGAGGCGGAGGGCGCATGGCTGCGGAGAGTCGAGTGTTTCAGGAAGGGGATGCGGTCCTGGTGGTGGACAATGAGGACCACCGCTTCCTGATGTTCCTGGGCCGGGGGCGCAGCTTCCAGTCCCACCAGGGCGCGCTGCGCCACGAGGAGATTATGGGGCGCGGCGAGGGCGAGGTCCTGTCCACCAATAAGGGCTTTCCCCTGGTGGTGCTGCGGCCGTCCCTCTCCGAGTACATCATGACCATGCGGCGCCGCACCCAGATCATCTATCCCAAGGACGTTGCCCTCATTTTGGTGATGGCCGACCTGTACCCCGGCCTGACGGTGGTGGAGGCCGGGCTGGGGTCGGGATCGCTGGCCCTGGGGGTGCTGCGCGCCCTGGCCGGGACGGGACGCCTGGTGTCCTACGAGACGCGCCCGGAGTTCCGGGAGCAGGCCGAACGCAACCTCCGGGGCCTGCTCGGCGAGACGCCCAACCACACCATCAAGGACCAGGACATCTACCAGGGCATTGCGGAGCGGGAGGTGGACCGGGTGCTGCTGGACCTGCCGGAACCGTGGCGCCTGTTGCCTGCGGTGGCGGAGGCCCTGGCGCCAGGGGGCATCCTGATGTGCTACCTGCCCACGGTGTTGCAGATCCACCACACTGTGGAGGAGGTACGGCGGGACGGGCGCTTCACCATGATTGAAGTCGTGGAGTCGCTGGTGCGGCCCTGGCACGTGGCCGGCCCCAGCGTGCGGCCGGAGCACCGCATGGTGGCCCACACGGGCTTCCTCATCTTCGCCCGGCGCTTCGTGGGCCTGCCGCCGGCGGTGGACGAAGCGCCGGCGGCCGCTGACCGGTCGTAACTTCCGGTCGCGCTACGGGACGGTTGAGTGTGGCACCGATCCTCGAAGTCCACGACGTGTGGAAAGCCTTTGGCAAGCTCCAGGTCTTGCAGGGCGTCACCCTGAGCGTGGAGCCGGGCGAGGCTGTCGCCATCGTCGGTGAGAACGGCAGCGGCAAGTCCACCCTCCTGAAAATCCTGGTGGGTCTGGAGCGGCCGGACCGGGGGCAGGTGCGGATGACGGGCCGCCTGGGCTACTGTCCGCAAGCCCTGGAGATCTTCGAGGGGCTGACGGTCGCGGAGAACCTGATCTACTTCGGCGCGGCCTACGGGCTCCGGGAGGAGACCCTGCGGGAGCAGGGCCGCTTCTACCTGGAGCGGTTCCGCTTCGGTCAGTTCGTGGATACCATCGCGGGCAAGCTGAGCGGCGGCACTAAGCAGAAGCTCAACCTGGCCCTGGCCCTGCTGCACGCGCCCGACCTGGTGCTGCTGGACGAGCCGTACCAGGGGTTCGACTACGAGACCTTTCTGAACTTCGCCGGGATGCTCAGCGAGTGGCGCGCCCAGGGGAAGGCGGTGTTGACGGTCTCCCACCTGGTGACGGCCGACCTGGGCATGGACCGCATTCTGGAGCTACGGGACGGAGTCGTCCATGAGCAGCCAGCGACTGCTGACCGCCGTTAGCCTGACCTTGCGGGAGTTCCTCCGGCGCCGGGGCATGCTCGCGTTCGTCATAGGGGTGCCGGTCTTGGGATTCCTCGCCATCTACGGCGCCCTCCCCGACACACCCGCGTCCCTCGACGCGGTGGACAACGGGGTCACCATCCAGGTTCCCCTCACGCAGCTTGAGCTCTTCGGCGGCGTGAGTGCGCTCATCTATGTCGCGCTCATGGCCGGGATCGTCGGGCTCTACCTGATGCAGAGCGCCCTGAAGGCTGACCGCCGCCTCATCGTGGCCGGGTTCTCGGCCACCGAGCTCCTTACCGCCCGTCTGGGGGTGCTGCTGCTGCTGGATGTCGCCCTCACGGCGTTCATGGTGTCCCTGGCCCTTTTCTTCGCGGTGCCCCGTCAGTTTCTGCCCTATGTCCTCGCCGTGTTTTGGGCCGCGGCGATCTACAGCTTTTACGGCGCGCTCACCGGCGTGGTGGTCCGGGGAGAACTCGGCGGCATTATCGCCGTGATGTTTCTCGCCAACATCGATATCGGGTACCTCCAGCTTCCGGGGTTCTCCACCGTGCTGGAAGAGTGGTGGATCGTGCTGCTTCCCGGCTACTTCCCGGTCCAGCTTGCCATTGACGCCGCGTTCACGGCGCGAGCCGAGCTGTTCTGGCCGTCCTTCTGGTCCATCCCGCACGGCATGGTCGTTGCGGGGGCCATGCTGGCTGCGTACCAGCGGGCCACCACGATCCACCCGTTCCTGCCGGAGCGGCAGGGACGGCGTGCCCTGCGCTGGCTGCTGGTCGGGGTCGCAGTGCTCATCGTGGGCGCGGGGGCCGGGCTGACCTACCGCTACTACCAGGACCAGCCCGCCACGGTCGAGGCGGATGGGCGGGTCCGCGCACCGGAGGGGCGGGTCATCTCCCCGGTGAGCGGCCGCGTGCAGCGGCTCCTGGTCAGCGAGGGGCAGGAGGTGGCGCGTGAGGAGATCATCGCCTGGATCGAAGAGTGGGCCAGTGCGAGGACGCTCCCCTTGCGCGCGCCGGTGGTCGGTCGGGTGACCGGCCTGCCGGTACGCCAGGGCGAGAACGTAGTCCCGGGCAGCGCCATCGCCACCGTCCACGAGTTGCACCGTATGGAGGTCACGCTCGAAGTCGAGGAGACGGCCATCGCCCGGGTCGCGGTCGGCCAGCGGGTCGAACTGACCTTCGCGTCCCTGGGCGCAACGCAGGTCGGCACGGTGCGGGACATCGCCCAGGAACCCCTGCCCCCGGAGGCGGGCGTGGCAGAGCGCACCCGGCGCGTGCGGAAGTACGCGGTCAAGGTGACGCTGCCGCAGCCCGACGACCGGCTGCGCCTGGGCATGGCTGTCCGGGGCAGGATTTTCCCGTAGGCCGGATGGCCCCGGGCGTGTCCTGCCTGTCCGCCGTGTCCCGCGCCCGCGCCGCGGCGCAGGGGAGACCTTCCTCAGCCTTCCATCGGGAGCGGAGCGCGAGGTTGGGGACGGTGGCTCGTCTTACCTGCTGCTGCACTTCCGCTCTCCTGAGGTGTGCCGTGCTCACCAGTTCTCGACCGGTCAACTCTGCCGTGCTGCTCATCTCCTGCCCCGACCAACGGGGTATCGTGGCGGCGGTCTCCGGGTTCATCGCACGCCACCACGGCAACATCCTGGAATCGGCCCAGCATACCGAGGTCGAGGACCGGATCTTCCTGATGCGGGTCGAGTTCGACCTGGAGGGCTTCACGCTCCCACGCGCGGAGATCGGCCCGTCCTTCGCGCCGCTGGCCCAGGAGTTCGGCATGGACTGGCGCCTGCACTTCTCCGATGCCAGGAAGCGCATGGCCATCATGGTCTCCAGAGAGGACCACTGCCTCACCGATCTCCTCTGGCGCTGGCGCAGCGGCGAGATCGCGGTGGAGATCCCCCTTATCTTGAGCAACCACCCGGACACGCGCCCCATCGCCGCGGCAGCCGGCATCCCCTTCCACGTTTTCCCCATCTCGGCGGAGAACCGCGCCCAGCAAGAGGAGCGGGAGCTGGCGCTCCTGGCGGAGCACCGGGTTGATTTCATCGTGCTGGCCCGCTACATGCAGGTGCTCTCGCCGCGCTTTGTGGCGGAGTGGCGGCACCGGGTGATCAACATCCACCACGGATTCCTGCCTGCCTTCGCGGGCGCCCGCCCCTACCAGCAGGCCCACCGGCGGGGCGTGAAGGTCATCGGCGCCACCAGCCACTACGTTACCGAAGAACTGGACAGCGGCCCTATCATCTGCCAGGACATGGTCCACGTGGGCCACCGGGATTCTGTGAAGGACCTAGTGCGGAAGGGGCGTGATGTGGAGCGCGTGGTCCTGGCCCGGGCCGTGCGCGCCCACGTAGAAGACCGTATCCTGGTCTACCAGCACCGGACCGCGGTCTTTGCGTAGCGTGCGGGCCGCGGCCCCCGACGCGCCGTTATTCCCGTAATTTCTGCTATAATAAGGGTGAAAACTACCCGGCCGCCGCGCCTGGAGAGAGGAGCGGATGTTATGGTGAAAGTTGGAGAGCGCTACCGTTATCGTGGACCCTGGGACCCCTGCGCCGAATACGGGCCACATCCCTACGCCGGGCAGGTCGGGACGGTTATCGCCGTCGTGACCGTGCCGCCGGCGCCGGAACGTCCCATTACCATCCGCTTTGCCGATGGGACGACCGAAGTGGCGACGTTGAACGAGCTTGGCCCGGCGCGGGGCTAAGTAGGGTATTATGAACTCCCGTTGGCAACGGAGAGTGTCAGGGCGCCCAGGCCGCTCGTGGTGAGCTGAGCCTGCCCTGAGCTTGCCGAAGGGAACCAGGAGCGGCCCCGCGGGCGGAGTTCCTAATGCAGGATCAAGAGACGTTTTCGGCATGGGCAACCATGGTGGGGCGCTTGGCCATGCGCCCCTACCAC
>JACQUQ010000140.1 GCA_016210175.1 Chloroflexota bacterium
GCACCCATCAGTTCACGGCTGACAGAACACTAGGGCGTGTTGGCAATCCACTCCCCCAGGCCCCCACGCCGAAGCGGAGAGGGGGTAACTGCGCCCCCATACCGCCGCGGGAAGGGGGCTGGGGGGTTAGGTGTTCCCAGCAGAACACCGGCCAAACGCCTTTGCAAACACTCCCTAGTCCGGCCCCAGCGGCGCCCAGCACCGTGCCGGCGTCGTCCACATCAAAGGGATCGTCAGGCGGGGGCGCCCCTGAGTGGGCGCCCCCGTGCCTGTCCCCCACCCAACAGCGGGTAGGGGAACCACCCAGTGGCCGCTGCCCCTGCGCCTTTTCCACGACACCCTCCCCCATTTCCGCACCCTTTCCCCGACAGCTACCGGAAACTTCTGCGTAGATCTCCGCTCTCGCGGATGGCCGCGGCATGGCAAAATAGCTACAGGCAAACCACTCCAAAGGGCGCGTATGCGGGCAGACCACCCAGGGACGGGTCTACAACCGGAGCACGAAGCCCCCCGGACCGCGTCCGCGGGGGTGGCACTGCTCGGGCAACCCAGGGGCGCACGGCGGCCCGTGGGCACAAGGCGGTAGCGCGATGGACGAGACAGCTGTGGTCACCCCTACCGTCCGAGGCAAGACCTCCGCCCGGCGTGACGACCCGGTTGATGCGCTCTGGCATCTCTTCTGCTCCCCCAAGCTGGCCCTCTTGCTCATCCTGGCTATCGCCGTGGCCTCCTTCTTTGGCTCCCTGATCATGCAAGTCCCGGATGCGGTGCGCAGCAACCCGGCCGACTATTACCAGTGGCTCTCGCAGATGGAGGAGAAATACGGGACGTTCTGGACCAAGGTATTCCACTTCACCAAGCTGTTCTACGTCTTCAATTCCTTCTGGTTCAAGGGCCTTATCCTGCTGCTCATCACGAACATCATCGTATGCTCCATCAACCGCTGGAAGAGTATCTGGCACGGGATCACCTTCCGCCGCGTGATCATGGCTCCTTCGTTTTACACCAGCGGCGGCCATACCGTTTCCCTCACCTACCGCAGCTCCCTGGTCAGCCCGGACCTGGCCCTGCGGTCTCTGGCCCAGGTCCTCGCCGGGTCGCGCTACCGCGTATGGCGAGAAGCGCGCGAGGGCACCAGTTACCTCTACAGCGACCGCCACCGCCTGGCCCGCCTGGGCACCTATGCCACCCACCTGAGCATCATCCTCCTCCTGGTCGGGGTCCTAGCCGAGGGCCTGGGCTTCCGCAATCCGGCCTTTATCGTTTCGGAGGGCTCGACCAAAGACGTGGGCCACGACACCGGCCTCTCGGTCTACCTGGAGGACTTTACGGACGAGTGGTACCTCAACGACACGCCCAAAGACTACCGCAGCGAGGTGGTCATCTACGACAACGGGGTCCCGGTCCGGCAGGGGACCATCCGGGTCAACGAGCCGATCGAGTATCAGGGGGTGCGCTTCCACCAGTCGTTTTACGGCACCTCGGTCGTCATGGAGGTCCGGGACCGTTCCGGCGCCCTCCTGTTCAATGACGCGGTCGCACTGCCCTGGCGGACCAAGGCGAAGACCCAGGAAGAGGAGCGCCCGCTGGGCTCCTTCACGGTCCCAGGGCGGGACCTGACCGTGTACGGGGTCCTCACCTCCGGCCCGCTGGACACCCTCATCCTGCCGGGACAGCTCTTGCTGGAGATCTACACCAGCGACGCCTGGGACCGGCCCATCGCGGCGGACACTATCGAATTGAAGCGGCCGAAGGTGGTGGGCGACCTGGAGTTCACCTTCGTCCGGGAGCGCCAGTTCACCGGCTTGCAGGTCGTGCGCACGCCGGGAACGCCCCTGGTGTGGGTGGCCTCCTTTCTGCTAATCACCGGCAACGTCCTGGTCCTGTTCTTCCCGCTGCGCCAGGTCTGGGCCCGTAGCTACCTCGATGAGCGGGAGCAGACCGTGCTGGAACTGCGGGCGCTGGCCGCCAGGGACGAGGACCTCGAGCGCGAGTTGCAACGGGTCCGGGAACAGGTCATCCGTCGCCTCTCCGCACCGACAGGGGACCAAGCAGCGGGCCACGGCGCTGCCAAGACCAGGGAGGAGAGGAAACCGGCAGTGGCGGCACCCTCAGGTCGGCGCTCCGACCGCACGTAGCAGGAGGCGGTTCGCGATGTTGAAGCTATCGTTGTATTTCTTCACCGCCGGCTACTTTACCGCCATCGGCGCCGGCGTCCTGTACCTCTTGAGCCTGGTGCGGCAGCAGAAAGCGCTGGCCGCCTACGGCAGCTTTCTGGTCACGATGTCCCTCATCCTGCTCACCGGGAGCCTGGCCCTGCGCTGGGTCGCCGCAGGGAGAGGGCCGTTCTCGAACATGTATGAGTTCTCCTTGAGCTTCGCCTGGGGGACCATCGCGGGCTACAGCTACCTGGAGCACCGCTACCGGACCCCTCAGCTGGGGGCGCTGGTGGTCCCGGTCGCCGCCGCCCTGCTCTGGTACGCCAGCACCCTGCCGTCGGAGATCGCCCCCCTGGTGCCGGCCCTGCAAAACGACCTGCTGTTAACCCTCCACGTGGCGGTGGCCGTCATCGCCTACGGCGCGTTTGCGGCAGCCTTCGGGGCCGGCCTGGCCTACCTGGTCCAGCGGTCGGCCCGTTTCCCCTGGCTGCCTGCTCCCCAGGTCCTCGACAACATGGGCTACCGTGCGGTGGTCATCGGCTTTCCCTTCATGGGGCTGGTCATCATCCTGGGCGCCATCTGGGCCGACGTGGCCTGGGGACGCTACTGGAGCTGGGACCCCAAGGAGACCGCCTCCCTGGTGACCTGGCTGGTCTACGGCGGCTACCTGCACGCCCGCCATGTGGCGTCGTGGCGGGGCAACCGGAGCGCGGCCCTGCTGGTCCTGGGCTTTGGCGCTACCCTCTTCACCTATTTCGGCAACCTGTTCTTTACGGGGCTGCACAGCTACAAGGGGTTCTAAATGGCGGTCCCAGGATTCCTGGCGGTCAGGAGGGCCGTGGGAAAGCTGACCGGCCGCTGGGCGCCCGCCGCCTGGGGGCGCGCCCACGCCGGACCCCGTCTGCGGTCCCTCTGCGGCCTGCTCCTGGGCATGGTCCTGGGCGGCGGTGTGGTGGTGGGGCTCACGGGTACTTGGAACGCCGTCGTGGAATCAAGCGCACCGGAGGCCCAGGGGAGAGCGCTGTATGCGCAGTATTGCAGCGCCTGTCACGGCGAGGGCGGGGACCGGCTGCCGCTGGCGCCCCTCAATTCCCAGGACTTTCTCGACGGGCGCGGGGATATCGGCTTGCTGCTGGCCGTGCGCGAGGGCAAGGGGACCATGCCGGCCTGGAGTCGGGAGCGGGGCGGGCCGCTGGATGACGACCAGATAGGGGAGGTGCTGGCCCACATGAACAGCCTCGCCGGACGCCGCAGCCCCCTGTCTGTCGCCGCCCAGGGGAAGCAGATCTACCAGACCGCCTGCGCGTCGTGCCACGGGGACCAGGGTGACCGCATCCCCGCGGCGCCCCTGAACGCCAGGGAGTTCCTGGCGGCCAGGACTGACACCGCTCTGGCAGCCGCCATCGAACGGGGCAAGGGCGTCATGCCGGCGCAGGGGCAGGCGGAGAGCGGCACGCTGAGCACGGAGGGGGTCGAGGCCGTGGTGGGCTTCCTGCGGCAAAGCAGCGTGCAGCGCCAGGCCAAGCTCGCCGGCTGTGGCCGGGAGATCTTCTTGCAGCGTTGCGTGAGCTGTCACGGCGAACAGGGGAACAAGTTCCCCAACGCGGTCCTCAGCAGCCCCCGGTTCCTGGAGCGCCAGGGGGACGGCCTGCTCGCCCTCGCCATTGCCCAGGGGAAGGGCGCCATGCCGGCGTTCAGCGCGGTCAAAGGGGGGCCGCTGTTCCCGGAAGACGTGGATGCGGTGCTGCTCTTCCTCAAGTCCTGGGCGGGGCTGCCGGTGACGGTGACGGTGGCGGGCGTTGGGGCGGCAGCCGAGTCGAAGGCCCTCTTCACCCGGAATTGTGTCCCCTGCCACGGGGAAAAGGGCGACAAAGTCACGGGCGTGCCCCTGCTGGACCAGGGGTTTCTCACCGGGCGCGGCGAGGTGGCCCTGGTGGAGGCCGTGCGCAAGGGCAACCGGCGCGGCATGCCCGCCTGGGGCCAAAAGTTCGGCGGGTCCCTGGCTGAAGCCCAGATCCGGGCCGTGGTCGGGTTCCTCATTGCCAGCGCGGGGGCGTCCGTTCTGAGCCCGGACCGCCCGGACGGAAGTAGGCCGTTGGCGTCATCAGATGCCCAGACCGCCGACAACGCCACCCGGCCGGCAGCGCCCGCTGCTGGCAGCCCCGCGGCTGCTGCTCCCACTCCCCCGGCAGCAGCCGCGGGTGCGCCGGGGGACGCCCAGGCGGGAGCAGCGCTGTTCGCGCAGAGCTGCACCTCCTGCCACGGCCAGAGCCGGAACCAGATGCCGACCGCCAAGCTGGGAGACGGCGCCTGGCTCCAGCAGCGGGGCGACGAGGCGCTGAAGAGCAGCATCGCCAACGGCAAGGGCGGCATGCCGGCCTGGGGCACGGCCAGGGGCGGCGCCCTCAGCGACCAGGACATCACGAACATCCTCGCGTACCTCAAGCAGGCGGCCGGCGGCGGGGCGGCGGGACCGGCAGGACCGGCCGGGGGAGCAAGCGCTGCCCCTCAACCCCCGCCCAGGCCGCCCCGCACGGAGCCGGTGGTGATCACCGCCACGACCGGGGAAGAGCTTTTCAAGAAGAATTGCGTGATGTGCCACGGCGAGGACGGCATGCGCCAGGTAACCGCACCCCTGGGCTCCAGGCGCTACGTCTCCCGCAAGGGATTTGACGGTCTCGTGGGCCGCATCAGCGGCGGGCGCACCACCGCCGGCATGCCCGCCTGGAGCGAGGAGCAGGGCGGCCCCCTGGCCCGGGAAGAGATCAAGGCCATTGTGGAGTATCTCTTGCGCACCGCCCGGTAGCGGAGCGCCACGCCGGTGAATGGAAGCGGGTGGGCCTTGGGGGAACCGGGACTCCGGCCCCTTGCCTGCGAGGAGGTAGGTGATGCTGCGCAGAAGCATAGGAAGGCTGTCCCCAGGCGGATGGCGGAGCCGACGGGGCCTGGTGCTGCTCTCCCTGGTGGTGGTGGCAGGGTTCTTCCTCTTCTATTACGTGGACCGTTACGTGCGCCTGGCTCCCGGCCCGGCCCAGCTCACCATCGCCCGCCTGGAAGAGCGGGTGCGACAGGCTCCCAACAACCTCGGCCTGCGCGTGCAACTGGCTGAGGCCTATGCCACCCAGCGCCGCTACGACGAGGCGGTGAGCCAATACCAGGCCGCCATCAAGCTGGAGGAGGAGAACCCGGCCGCACATCTGGGCCTGGGCAACACCTACTTTACCCAGAAGAAGTATCCCCAGGCCAAGGAAGCCTACCAGAAGGTCATCGACTTCTACCAGGACAAGCCCTACCGTCGTTCCCTGCGGCCCCTGAACGACCTGTACTTCAACCTGGCCGTCATGTACGAGCAGGAGGGAAGCCTGGAGGAAGCGGCCGCCAGCCTGGAGGAGGCCCTGGCGATTGACCGGGTGGATGCCGACGCCCTGCACCGCCTCGGGACGGTGCGGCTGCGCCAGAGCCGCCCGGAGGACGCCGCCACAGCCTGCGAGCAGGCCGTGCGCTTCGTCCCCGACTTCCCGAGCGCTTATGAGACCCTGGTGAGCGTCTACGAGCAATTGGGGGACCGCGGCCGGCAACTGTACGCCAGGGGGATGTTGCGCTACAGCCAAAAGGACTATCCCGGCGCCGTTGGCATCCTGGAACAGGCGGTCCAGGCCCTCCCTGACCACGAGGGAGCGTGGGTCGGACTGGCCATGGCCTACGAGCGAAATGACCAGAAGGAACAGGCCCTGGGCGCCTACCGGGACGCCGAGCGCCTGAATGCGGACAATCTGCTGATCAAGTGGGGGATCCAACGTCTGTCACAGCCGTAGCGGGGGGTAGATCGCGAGAGGCGGGGTGGCTGCCCTGAGTGCATCGCCTGTCATCCTGAGCCCTTCGGCAGGCTCAGGGTAAACTCCGCGAAGGACCTGGGGTGGGGCGGCCACCCCCCGCCAGGTGCTTCCTGCGTCAGCATGACCAGAACCGCCCCCCACTATTCCACAGCTACGGCCATAGCCTCAACCTCAGAGAGGTCCAGAGAGAGGACGCCATGCCACGGCAACCATCCGGCAAGAGAATGGCGCAGCGATTCAGGAGGGGCACCCTGGTGGTCGTGGGCGGCCTGGTCGTCACCGTAGCCCTGGTCATCAGCGCGGGGACCCTGACCGCCCTGCCCGGGAACGCCCTCCCGGAGCCGCAGCGGGAGGCGCGCAGTACCGTTGCCTGGCCGCCTTTCGTGGCGGCCGCGCCCCCGGCCACCAGAGAAGCCTATCGCTTCGCCCTGGAGAACCCGGGGGCGCTCGAGCACATCCCCTGCTATTGCGGCTGTACGACCGCCGGCCATAGGAACAACGAGGCCTGTTTCATTGCCGACCGCAGCGGGGGTCAAGTGGTCTTCGACCGCCACGGCTCTGGCTGACACATCTGCGTGGATATCGCACGGGATGCGATGCAGATGATAGCGGAAGGCAAGCCCCTGCGGGAGATCCGGGACGCCATCGATAGGAAGTACGCCCAGTACGGGCCGGGCACGGCGACGCCCAGGCCCCCGGCATAGGCATGGGGGAACCGTTCACCACCGCGCTCCGTGGTGGATCCGTACCTCCTCTTGAGCGACATGGGGTCAGGGCGAGGAAAGGAAAGGTGATAGGGCTATGTTCGCGCTGCTGGTCAAGCTGCTGAGAGCGGTGGCGCCGGCGCTCCTGGCGGTCAAGGGCGTTGTCGCTGCCCTGGCGGCGCCGCTGGCACCCCTGGCGGCCGGTGGCGTGGTCGGGACGGCCGTCACCGTAGGGGCGGTCATCGTTGCCACGGCCACCCTGGGCTACGGCATTTACTACGTGATCACCGGGCAGCCCCTGGTCTTCGCGCCGGCGGTGCCCGAGATCCCGGTGGTCGGGACGGCCTTGAAAGCCCTCCCACCGCAGTACGTCTTCACCATCACCGACGTCGCGTCTCCTCTAGGGGTAGCGGTGAGCCCCGGTGGTGAGCGCATCTACGCCAGCGAGAGCGAAGGGGAGCGGCTGGTCCGGGTCTTTGACCGCGAAGGCCGGCTGGTGGACCGGCTGGCGCCACCCGGAAGCACGGCCGGAGGGCGGCTTCCCGTCTACGTTTCCGTGGACCGTGAGAGCAAGGTCTACGTGACGGACCGGCTGCGCAAGAGCATCGAGATCTTTGGCCCCGACGGCGCCTACCTGGGGCCGTTCCGTCCGGCCGGCGCGGTCGGCCTGCTGCCGAACCCCCTGGGCATCACCCTGGATCGGAGGGGCGCCCTGTACGTCACCGACGTGACGCCGGGCAACCACCGGGTGCTGGTCCTGGCTGCCAACGAGGGAGGGCGGCTGCTGACGGCCTTTGGCCGGGAAGGCAAGGACGACGGGGAGTTCAGCTACCCCAATGGCCTCGCCGTGCGGGACGATACCGGCGACCTCTACGTCGCCGATGCCAACAACGCCCGCATCCTCATCTTCGATGCCGAGGGCACGCAGAAGGGCCGCCTGGCCCAGCGGGGCGGAGCGTCCCTGGGCCTGCCTCGCGGCCTGGCCCTGGACAGCCTGGGCCGGCTGTACGTGGTGGACACCGTGGACGGCAAGGTGAACGTCTACGACGTCCGCCAGGAGCCCGCCAAGTTCCTCTTCAGCTTTGGGACGCCCGGCAAAGGGGACGGCCAGCTCAACTACCCCAACGGGGTCGCGGTGGACAGCGGCACCGGCCGGGTCTACGTGGCCGACTGGGGTAACAACCGGGTGCTGGTCTGGGCCTATTGAGGCGGAGCGGGATGCCGGTGCGCACGGCCGGGCGCGCAGGCCAGCGCAAGAGCGCCAATGCCCATACAGGAGGTGGTCATGATGGATCGCAATGTGGTCGTGGGAGGCATCATCGGCAGCCTGGCCGGCGTCCTGGGGGAAGCCCTCCTGGGCCCCATGCTGGGGGTAGCCGGCTTGACGGTCGGGACGTTCCTGGGGCCGGCGCTCCTGGGAGCCGTGGGCGGCGGACTGCTCGGTGAAGAGCTTGCCCGGCGGCAGCGCGCGGCAGGGTGACAGTGCTGGGTGTCACGTCCCCGCCATATCTGGGAGGTGCAAATTAACCGAGGAGGAAAACAGCGGAATAGTTGGGTGTCGCCGCCCTGAAGGGCGGGCCGAGTCCCTTGCCAGCAATGGCCCGCCCATCAGGGCGGCGGGAACTCTTCCCTGAGAGGTATCAAAGCCTCGCATGACCGACTATGCTGCTCTTTACCTTCCTATCTACCTCATTTGCACTCCCCACCATATCTGGGGGGAAATGACGACCAGGCCCCGCTCCCGCGCGAGAGTTGGGGCGGAGCACGGAGCGCGTCGCCATCCACGCCGGGTGGGGACCGGCATGGCGGCGCAGGAGCAGGAAAGGAGGACCGCCCGGAGCGCGCACCAGGTTTTCCACCCGCAGGAGCGGAGCACCGGCAAAGGAGGTGGGGATGGAGGAAGCCCCCGCACGGGGGAAAGGCTACGCCACAGTGGACATCCCGAAGAGAGGAGGTAAGCACGCGTGATACGCGCATTCGTACTGGGCGTCCTGCTGGTGGGCGGCCTGGTGGCCCTGCTGGCCTTCGACGGGGCGAGCACCGCGTACGCCACGGGCGGACCCCACGGCGACTACACGGCCACCACCGACTCCTGCGCCGCCTGCCACCGGGCCCACACCGCCCTGGCCGACGACAAGCTGCTCAAGACCGCGGCCGGCCCCGGCAACAACTACCTGGCCGTGGCCCTGTGTACGTCCTGCCATAACGGCCTCGGGTCGCAACTGAGCGTGATGGACGGCGTGCGCCTGGACATCATCGACTCCAGCTATAAGTACGCCATCGGGGACCTGCCAGGAGGCACCAAACCCACCATAGACAGCACCATTCGGTCTGCCACCAGCGCCAGCCTGGAGGTGACGGTGGAGCCACAAGTGCGGCAGATCGCCGCCGGCGACAGCGTGAAGTACCTGGTCCGGGTGAAGAACACCACCGCGGGGAACGTGAGCGTGACCCCCAGTGCGGCGGTGTCCGACTCCGGGAACTTCAGCGCGGCGGTAAGCCCCGCCGTTGCCACCTCTATCGCCGGCGGCAAAACCTTGGACGTGTGGTTGACCGTGACCGCCGGCGCCGGGGCAACCGCGGGCAAAGCGGACCTGACCACGGTGACCATCACCGCTGGGGCCGAAACGCCCGAGGTGGTGGTGAAGAGCCGGAACGGCGCCTGGCTCCTGGGCGGCGGCTTCCAGTTCATCGACGGCGCCCCTATCAGCTCCCGCCACCTGGACGCCGTTGCCGGGACCGAGCACCAGGGTGACGCCGACTCGCCCTGGGGCTATGCCGGCACTGACGCCACCCGGGACGCCTATGCCAACATCAGCGGCATGGAGTACGCACCGGGCGACACCAATCCGGGCCAGACCGGGCTGCGGGCGGGGGAGAGCGCCAGCTTCAACAAACTGGGCGCGAAGCTGGAGTGCATCTCCTGCCACAACCCCCACGGCACCCGCAACTACCGTCTGCTGAAGGAGGAACTGAACGGCTATAAGGCAAACGTCAAGGCCTACAACACCGAATCAGGTGAGATCGGTGTGGTGTACAACGAGGGGAAGGCAGGGCTCAACGGCACCGGTGAACTGGCCAGGCGCGGCCTGGAGGGCGACCCCGACGGGACGCTGGGCAAGTACACCGACGCCTACGAGCGCTACTACTCGGCAGGCTCCAACGTGCTGCTGGAAGGCAGCCTGGCCCAGGGGGCGAACGACAACAACGCCACCTTCGCCAGCTTCTGTAGCACCTGCCACACGGCCTATCCCTCCAACAGCGCCATGAAGGGCCTCACCACCGCTGGCCAGGGCACCCCGGTAACCATAACCGCCATCAGCGCCCACGCAGCGGTGGGTATCACGTCCTCCAGCGTGGCGACCGAGACGGTTATCACCACCTCGGCGGCCCACAACCTGGCCACCGGCGATTACGTGGCCATCACCGGGCACACCGGCAGCACTCCCGCCATTAGTGGCCGGTACCAGGTGACGGTACTCACTGCCACAACGTTCACCATCCCGGTGGACGTGACCGTCGGTGGCACCGGAGGCACGGTCCAGCGCTACACCTGGATCACCGCGGCAGCTCACGGTCTCACCACCGGGGACAGCGTCAAC
Organism: Chloroflexota bacterium; assembly: GCA_016210175.1. Lineage (GTDB taxonomy): Bacteria > Chloroflexota > Dehalococcoidia > SHYD01 > JACQUQ01 > JACQUQ01. Next base: position 10,302 of record JACQUQ010000140.1, read on the forward strand.
ATCTCCGGGAGCAACAGCACCCCGACCATCAACGGGACCTACACGGTGACCGTGAAGGATGTCAACACCTTCACGGTAGATGTGCTGGTGACAACGGCAGGTACTGCCGGCACGGTTGCCGAGACCGGCGGCGGCAGCAGCATCACCCACTACCGGCACGTGACGGAGGCGGCGGTCACCGGCAGGCCGGGCTGCGGCTGGACCGAGAGCGGCCAGTGCGATAACACGACCAACCCTGAGACCGCGGGGCTGGACGGCTACAAGCTGCGCCTGGCCACCAACGCCACCAACGCCAACGAGTACGTGACCTGTGTCACCTGCCACCGGGCCCACGGGACCACCTCGGTCATGGGGCCCTACTCCCGCCAGGCCGCCGTGGCCGAAGGCAAGCACGACTTCTACGGTGAGATGCTGGACGGCAAGGGCTCCTTGCTGTTCCTGGACAACCGGGGCGTGTGCCAGGTCTGCCACCAGTGGCCTTCCGCCTATTCGGGTCCGTAACACAGCAGAGGGGTACGGTAGCCGCCTACCACGGCTGCCGTACCCCCAGGGGGGTGCGGGGACAGCTACCCCTGAAAGGAGGAGAGTACAAGCTGGGAGCGCGGGCGCTCGCCCGCCCGGTGCCGCTGGCCTCCCGCAAGCGGGGCGCCTGCGCTCCCAGGCACGCAATTTGTTGTTCTGAGCGGAGGAAAGTATCCGCAGTTCCAGGGTACGGATACTTTGCTGCGCTCGGCATACCACATTGGTACCCTGAGCGCAGCGCACGCAGGGACCTCACCCCCCGGCCCCCTTCCCTTGCAGGGGGAACAAGCCCCCGGCCCCTCCCTGCTTCGGGGAGGGGCCGGGGGAGGGGTCAGGAGCAGGTCTGGTCGCAGTAAGGGGTGAATGGATGGTCGCATCACTGTTCCTCCTGGGGACGAACCATGAGCGGGCGCCTATCAGCGTGCGGGAGCGGCTGGCCGTGACCAGGGCCGACCTGCCGCACGCCCTGGAGCGGCTAGCCGCCCTGCCCGCCATCGAGGAAGCCTATCTCCTCTCCACCTGCAACCGCACCGAGCTCTATGTGGTCGGGGCGCTCCCCCAGGCCAGGGACGGCGCACTGCGCTGGCTCGCGGAGCAGGGGCGGTTCACCCTGGAGGAAGTCACCCGCTTTACCTACTACCAGGCTGAGCGGGACGTCGTGGCCCACCTCTTCACCGTTGCCGCCGGGGCCAACTCCATGATCCTGGGCGATGCCGAGATTCTCGGGCAGATCAAGGCAAGCTACCTGGTCGCGAGCCAGGCGGGAACCCTGGGGAAGACCCTCCACAGCCTCGTGCGGAAAGCCCTGGAGGTCGGGAAACTGGCCCGGACCCAGACCAAGATCGGCGGCAAAGCGGCCTCCCTCAGCTACGCCGCGGTGGAAGTGGTGAAACAGCACCTGGACCTCAAGCAGGCCCGGGTCCTCATCGTCGGCGCCGGGAACATGGGGCGGCTCATCGCCAAGATCGCGGCCGACGGCGGCGCCCGGGAACTCTGGTTTGCCAACCGCACCTTCGCGAAGGCGGAAACCCTGGCCGCAGAGTTTGCGGGCAGAGCGGTGCAGTTCCCAGCGCTCTCCGGCCACCTGGCGGATATCGATGTCGCCCTCGCCGTCACCGATGCCCCCTGCTTTATCCTCCAGCGCGACGAGATCCGGCGGGCCATGGAGACCCGCTCGCGGGGCCCCCTGGTCCTGGTGGACCTGGGCGCACCCCGCAACATCGATGACAGCGCCAGGGAGCTGGACGGGGTCTGCCTCTACAATGTGGATGACCTGCACGCCGTGATCCAGAACAACCTGGAGGCACGGCGGGAAGCGCTGCAACAGGCGCTGGTGATTGTCGAAGCGAAAGTCCAGGAGTTCATGGCCTGGTATGGGTCCGCCGCGCAGGGACACACCATCAAGGCTCTACTTGACCTGGCGGAGGCCGTCCGCCAGGAGGAGCTTCACAAACTGGGGGGCAAGCTGAGCGACCTCACGCCACAGGAATGCCATGCGGTGGACCTGCTGACCAGCCGGATCGTCAACCGCCTCCTGCACCTGCCCATTACCGAGCTCAAGGCCGCGGCCGCGTGCGGGGACGGTCAAGCCCTGTCAGATGCGGTGAGAAGGCTTTTCCATGTGGTGCGCACGCGGTAAGCATGGCGGGAAAGTGGGCTGGCTTCGGCCAGGTATCCTGATCGCGACGGTCGTGCTCGCGCTGGCGGCGCCGTTCGCTACCGTCGCCTCAGGAAGCGTCGTGCCTTACTCCATCACGACGGTTTCGCAGACGCCCACCAGCACCCCCACGCCGGTGCCGACCGCGACGCCGCTCCCGACGGCGACACCTGCGCCGAGCAGCAC
>JACQUQ010000113.1 GCA_016210175.1 Chloroflexota bacterium
CCCACAGGGGGTGGCCTCCCAGGGCGGCGATGCGCTCTGCCAGCTCCTGGGGCGGCACCGCGGGCTTGAACAGCACGCTGGGCGCCGTCGTCACCGTCAGGTCGGCCAGGGGCACCAGTTCCCGCAGGATGCCGTCGGCCTCCTTCGCCGAGAGCATGCCCAGCACCAGCACGATACGCCGCCCAGGGAACAGGCGCAGCAGCGCCTCCCGCAACCGGTGGGCCTTGTCCGGGTTGTGGGCGCCGTCCAGCACGACCAGGGGGTGCTCCTGCACGATCTCCAGACGGCCGGGGATGCGGGCCTGCGCCAGACCCGCCCGCACCGCCTCCTCCGGGATGACGACGCCCTGCTCCTCTTCCAGCCGCTCCAGCATGCCCAGGGCCAGGGCCGCGTTGGCGATCTGGTGCTCCCCCAGCAGGCCGACGCGCAGGCCCGCGCAGGCCCAGCGTTCCCCTCGGTAGTCGAAGACCCCACCCGCCGACGACACCGCGCGCACCCGGAAGGTCAGCGCCGGGCCGGAGCGCGTGAGGCGGACCCCCTGCTGCCGGCACTCGGCCGCGATGACCTCCAGGACTTCGGGCTGGTCCGCCCCGGTGACCGCGGCAGCCTCCGGCTTGATGATCCCGGCCTTGTGCCAGGCGATATCCCGCAGGGTGGGGCCGAGGGAGGTGACGTGGTCGAAGCTCACGTTGCTGATCCCGACCACGGCCGGCGTCAGCACGTTGGTGTAGTCGAAGCGGCCGCCCATCCCGACCTCGACCACGGCCCAGTCCACCTGCTGGCGGGCGAAGTGGGTGAAGGCCAGCGCCGCCCAGAGCTGGGCGTAGGCCACCGGCCCGGCCTCTTCCCGGACGGCCTGCTCCACCACTGGGCGCAGGTCTGCGACCAGATCGACCAGGGCGTGGGGCGACATGGGGCGGCCGTTGACTTCGACCTTCTCGATGGCGGTCTGGAGGTAGGGGGAGGTGTAGACCCCGACGCGGTAGCCCGCGGCGCGTAGGACCGACCCCATGATGGTACAGGTTGACCCCTTGCCCGCGGTACCGGCCACGTGCAGCGCCCCAAAGCGCCGGTGGGGATCGCCCAGCGCGGCCAGCAGCGCGGCCGTCCTGGGCAGGCGCCGGGCGTGAAGGCGGGCCTGCTCCGCGGGATCGCGTGCCCCCGGCGCCTCCGCCGGGCCGGTGATGAAGGACTCGACGTAGGCGACCGCCTGCCGGTAGGCATCAAACGTCGCTGCGGTCATGGTCTCCTCGTTTCCCTGGGACCTCACACCTTCCGCTGCCCGCCAGTTTGGAACGCATCTCCTGCTATGGACGGCGCACGCCGCGGCAGCTACCCGCCCAGGGACACCCCCAGCAGCTTGGGCAGCACATCGCCCAGGAGCGTGCCCAGCACCGCCGAGAGTGTGCCCACCGTCACCACTTCCAGCGCGGAGCGCAGGGGTCGGCGCTTCAGCACCCGCCCCTTCCCCAGGCCCAGGAGGAACAGCGCCAGCAGCGTCGCCACCGTCGCCACCACCGGGGCCACCGCCACCGACAGGAAGAAGAAGGATGCCACCGGGATCAGGCCGCCCACGAAGAAGGACGCGCCCATCACGGCCGAGTCCTTCCACGGGCTGGTCTCCACATCGGGCGACAGGCCCAACTCCTTCTCCGCCATGACCTTGAGCCAGAGCTCCCGGTCGGCGGCCACCCGTTGGGCCATCTTGGCGGCCTCATCCTCGGCATACCCTTCCAGGCGATAGAGCTGGATAAGCTCGGCCAGCTCCTCCGCCGGGTTCTGCGCGATCTCCCGGGCCTCCTTCTCTATCTCCGAGGCTTGCACGTCCTGCTCGGCGCGGGAGCCCAGGTAGCTCCCGGCCGCCATCGAGAACACCCCGGCCAGAGCGCCGGTCATCCCGGCGATGATCACGTAGTCGTTGCGGCCGGTGGCGGCGGCCACCGAGTTCACCAGGGCCACGGTGCTCACCAGGCCGTCCTGCATCCCGAACATGATCTCGCGCAGGCGGGTCAGGTTGGCGATGCGCTCCTTCTCGTGCAGAACCTCCTGCCGGGCGGTCTCCAGCCGTGTTGCCGTAACCTCGGCCGCGGCAGCCAGGGCGGTGGCGACCTGCGCGGCATCAGCCTGGTGCGCAGCGATGGCCGCCGGGCGCGCCGCCGGCTGCGGAGGTCCGCCCTGCCGGGCCAGCTTGTGCTCCAACCGGTCCAGGGCCTCCTGGAATACCCGCTGGTGGTACGCCTCCCGCTCCATCGCCAGGCGGAAGGACGCGACGGCGTCCTCCCGGCCTTCGGCCTCTGCCTCACGGATCATGCGGGGGTAGGTGGTAGCTGTCTCGTAGCCCTCTTCCTCTACCACCCGCCGCAGGTTGCTCAGGGAATCGTTGATGCTGCCGGTGAGCCGGAGGTGGCTGACCCCATGGATGGTCTCGGCCCCGGCAACTTCCATGAAGACCTGGGCCACTTCGGGGTGGCCCTCTTCCATAGCCTTCATGGCGTAGGCGACGTACATGTGGTGGGCCTTGCCTTCATCCATGAAGGCGGTCCACAGGTTGATGTCGGTCTTACTCAAGCCTTGCATGGGATGAAGGGTTCCATTTCTCAGAGGGTGCGGTGGGGAGACAACGGGGCCTCCCCTCCACATCCATTTCTGTCGGTATGGGAAGGGAAAGCCGATCCCCCTTCTTCTCTGAGCGCCTGTGGAAGCAGTCCTGACCTCTCCCCCCCAACCCCCTTCCCGCTGCGGGAAGGGGGTTGGGGGGGAGAGGTCTGCTCACACACCCTCTCGGAAGGAGGTTACTCCGCGGCGGCGCGCAGGGCCGCTGGGAGGTCCAGGTCGCCGGTGTACAGCGCCCGCCCGACGATCACCCCTTCGACACCCAGGGGCCGCAGGCGCCGGATGTCCTCGACCCCACTGACGCCGCCGGAGGCGATGACCCTGGCCGGGGTCTGCGCCACGAGGGCCGCCAGGGCGTCCAGGTTGGGGCCGGCCAGCGTGCCATCCCGCGCAATGTCCGTGTAGACGAACCGCTGGACCCCTATCGCCTCCATCTGGCGCACCAGGTCGGTTGCCGCCAGGGACTCCTGCTCCCGCCAGCCGCTCACGGCGACCTGCCCATTGCGGGCGTCCACGCCCACCACGACCGCCGCCGGGCCGAACTGCCGGCAGGCGTCCGCCACCAACTCCGGCTGGCGGACGGCCACCGTCCCGAACACCACCCGGTCCACCCCCAGGCCCAGCAGCCGGCCCGCGACCTCCAGGCTGCGGATGCCGCCGCCCACCTGGACCGGCAGGCGCACCGCATCCAGGATGGCCCGGATGGCCGCCAGGTTGCGGGGCGCTCCTCCGGCGGCGCCGTCCAGGTCCACCACGTGGAGCCGGGGCGCGCCCAGGTCTTGCCAGCGGCGCGCCACGGCAGCCGGGTCGTCGGAGTATACCGTCTCCCGCTGGTAGTCGCCCTGCACCAAGCGCACGCAGCGGCCGTCCCGCAGGTCAATCGCGGGGATGACCTCCAGTGGCGATGCGGAGGAAGTTGTCATACAGCCGCAGCCCGATCTTCCCGCTCTTCTCCGGGTGGAATTGGGTCGCGACCAGGTTGCCGGCCGCGATCATGCTGCAAAAGGTGATGCCGTACTCCGTCTCGCCCAGCGCCAGCGCGGGGTCGGCCGGGGCCACGTAGTAGCTGTGGACGAAGTAGAAATCGCTGTGGTCGGGGATGCCGTCGAGGACGGGGTGCGGACGGGTGAAACGCACCTGGTTCCAGCCCATGTGCGGCACCTTCAGGCCCTCGGGCAAGCGCCGCACTGCCCCCGGCACGATGCCCAGGCACGGCTGGAGGCCGCCCTCCTCGGTGGTATCGAACAGCACCTGGAGCCCGATGCACACGCCGAGGAAGGGGCGCCCCCGCCGGATGTACTCCTTGATGGCCTCCGCGAGGCCGCGCTCCCGCAGACAGCGCACGCAGTCGCCCCCGGCGCCCTGGCCGGGCACGATCACGGCATCCGCACGCAGCAGGGCTTCCGGGTCATCGGTAATCGTTGGAGCATACCCCAGGTACGTCACCGCCCTGGCGACGCTGCGCAGGTTCCCCGCCCCGTAGTCCACAATGGCGATCACTGGCTCACTCCTTCGCCGCACGCCCATTGTACCATACGCCCCCGGCGCACACCACATGCCCCCGCGCCGGACTCGGTCCGCGGGGCGGTGGTGCCGTCCGGGAGATTCCGCTATACTACCCTCCAGTGGCCGACATCCGATGGGAGGCCCGGCCTCCCCATGCCGTCGCCCCAAAAGGAGGCACCTTGCACCTCACCGCATCCCTGACGGAACAAGAGATCCTCGACATCCTGCGCCGGGAGGCCGAGCAGGCCTGGGGGCCGCAGCGCCGAGAGGCCCTCGACGCGACCCTGGCGGGCACCGCCGCCACCATCCGCCGCCTCCTCCAGATCCCCCTGGAGCCGACCGACGCCGAGCCCGACTTCATCCGCTGAAGCGCAGGAGGAGCACCATGCCCGCACCCTATGAGTTGACCGCAACCGAGGCCGTGGAGCGCCTGCGCCGCCGGGAGCTTTCGCCGGTCGAACTGGTCACATCGCTCCTGGAGCGCATTGACGCCCTGGAGCCGGATATCCAGGCGTGGGAAACGGTGGACCGCGAGGGCGCGCTCGCCGCGGCCCGCCGGTGCGAGGACGTCCTGGCCCAGGGAACGGGGGGCATGCTCTGCGGGCTGCCCGTCGGGATCAAGGATATCTTCCTGACCGCGGGCCTGCCCACCACCGCGGACTTCGCCCCCTACCGGGACCGGGATCTGGCGCCGCAGCAGGACGCCACGGCCGTGGCCCGTCTGCGGGCCGCGGGCGCCATCATCCTGGGCAAGACCGTCACCACCCAGTTCGCCTTCTCCGACCCCGCGCGTACCCGCAACCCCTGGAACCCGAACCACACGCCCGGCGGCTCCAGCGCCGGGTCCGGGGCGGCGGTGGCCGCCCGGATGGTCCCGGCGGCCCTGGGCACCCAGACCGCCGGCTCGACACTGCGCCCCGCGGCCTACTGCGGCGTCGTGGGCCTCAAGCCGAGCTACGGCCGCATCAGCCGGTGGGGCGTCCTGCCCCTGAGCTGGTCCCTGGACCATGTGGGCATTATCGTACGGACGGTGGCGGACGCCGCCTTGCTGCTCCAGGCGCTGGCCGGGTACGATGCGCGCGACACCGGGTCGGCCCGCCGCCAGGTGCCGGACTACCTGGCCGCGCTTGCGGCAGAGGGACCAGCGCCGCGCCTGGGCCTGGTGCGCGACTTCATGGACGCCGCCGCCCCCGAGTCGCGGGCCCACGTCGCCACGGTCGCGGCCCGGCTGGAGGCGTCCGGCGCGGCCATTCGTGAGATCCGCTTGCCGCTCCCCTTGCCGGATGTCCTGGCCGTGCAGCAGGCCATCATGCAGGTCGAGGCCGCCGCGGTCCACGCCCACCTGCTCACGCAGCACCCGGAGTCCTACCGTCCCAAGCTGCGTGCCTACGCTGAGGTCGGGCAGCTGATACCGGGCCCGGTCTACGTCCACGCGCAGCGGCTGCGCCGCCGCATCCGGGAGGGTGTGCTGAAGGGGCTGCGCGGCCTGGACGGACTCATCATGCCCACGATCTCCGACGCGGCGCCGGACCCCAGCACCACGGGCGACCGCACCTTCCAGGCCGTCTGGACGCTCCTGGGCCTGCCTGCCATCAGCCTGCCGACGGGCCTGAGCGCTGCCGGGCTGCCCCTGGCGACCCAATTGGTGGCGCGGCCCTTCCAGGAGGCCACCCTGCTGGGCGCCGCTCACTGGTGCGCCGCCGCCCTGGGCACCCTCCCGCCGCCCCGGTAGTCCGCCTCCTCCCCCGTACCCTCACCCTCGGCCTGCGGCCACGCCCTCCCCCAACGTTTAGGAGTAGGGGAGGCCAACTGGCCCACCGCGGGGGTGAGGGCCGGCGGCAACACTCCTGCCCCGTGTCACGCCAAAGCATGCAGGGCCTATGCGTTTCGGTCAGCGCCGCGCTCCACGACCCTCACCCGCCCGCCTGGGGCGGGCGACCTCTCCCAAGGGGAGAGGTGAGAGGCGCTACTTCCTCCCTCTCCCGCTGGGAGAAGGTCGGGGTGAGGGTGAGCACGCAGAAGCTCTGCCAAAGCACGTACCGTCTTGACGCTGCCTCCAACGGCATGGTAGCATAATTTCAGCCCACCAATTGATACTTTGTCTCATCTAGCGACCATAAGTGAGACATTATCTCAATACCAGGAGGACGACTATGGTCCCCGGCGCGCTCCGTATCGCCATCGCCGCCCTCGCGCTCCTCGTCACGACCGTCGGCTGCACCACCTCCGAGCCGCCGAGCGGCCGCATGCCGGTGGTCGCCGCGTTCTACCCCCTCGCCGAGTTCAGCCGTGCCGTCGGCGGCGACCGCGTGGAGGTCCACACCCTGGTACCGGGCGGGGTAGAGCCCCACGACTACGACCCCACGCCCCGCGACATGGAGCGCACCCAGCGCGCCCGGCTGCTGGTCTACATCGGCAGCGGGTTCCAGCCCGGCCTGGAGAAGGCCATCGCCGCGACCGACACCCCGAACCGCGTAGCCATCGATGTGCTGCACGGCGACGGCATGGAGTTGCTGGCAGCCCAGGAGGAGGACGAGGACGGCCACGCCCCGGACGGCACCGCGGATGAGCATAACGAGGGGATGGATCCCCACGTCTGGCTGGACCCGGTGCAGGCCCAGCACATCGTGGGGCAGATACGTGATGCCCTCATCCAGATAGACCCGTCCGGCCAGGACACCTATACTGCCAACGCCCAGCAGTACCTCGCCAGGCTGGACCAACTGGACCGGGAGTACCGGCAGGGGCTGGCCTCCTGCGCCCGGCGCGACTTCGTCTCCAGCCACGCCGCATTCAGCTACGTAGCCCACCGCTATGCCCTCACCCAGGTGCCCATCTCCGGGCTCTCCCCTGAGGCCGAGCCCAGCCCGGCGCGCCTGCGCCAGATCGTCGAGGAGACCCGGCGGCGCCAGGCGAAGGTGATCTTCTTTGAAACTCTGGTGAACCCCAAGGTCGCAGAGGTCATCGCGCGAGAGATCGGCGCCCAGACCTTGGTCCTGAATCCGATAGAGGGCCTGACCGGCGAGGAGGAGCGCCAGGGCAAAGGCTATCTTGACCTGATGCGCCAGAACCTGGCGAACCTGCGCATCGCCCTGGAGTGCCGCTAGGCGGTGCCGGCCAACCTCTCCCGCCCCCGCGCGGTGCCTGCCGCGGGGCACCCGCTGGTGCCCCGCGGCATCCCAGGAATTTAATCCTGCGTTAACCTTGGGATAACTCGGCGCGAAGGTCCCCGCCGGATAATGGGGGTGCTATGCATGATGGAACGATAGCTACCACGATAGGACGGCCTTTCACCCCCATCGTACGTGATGGACGAACCGCACCGCTCTCTTCCCCTCTCCCTGCATCCCCAGGACACGGGCACATTCGCGTACCGGCTCGCCATAATCCCCACCTCCAGCGGCTCATCGCCCAGGTCAACCGCAGCCCCGACGTGTGGGCGCTGTGGCAGTGCGCCAACGTCAACGCTATGGACCGCCTCGGCATCTCTGATCACGGCTGGGTTCACGCCCAGGTCGTCGCCAACCTGGGACTCAAGCTGCTCCGTCTCCTGGGCGAGGCTGGCATCAGCCCCAGCAGTGTACGCCACCATAGCCTCACGCCGGAGGATGCCGAGGTTATCGTAGTAACGGCGGCACTGCTCCATGATGTGGGCATCGCCATCCATCGGGACGAGCACGAGCACTTCAGTCTGCTGGCGGCGGGCTCCGTGCTGCGTGACCTCCTATCTCCGGTCTATTTGGACCCGGTCAGGCGCACCATCATCTGGTCGGAGGTGTTGCACGCGATTATCTCCCACCATCGGGACATCCGTTGTCTCACGGTGGAAGCTGGTATCGTGAAGGTGGCCGACGCCCTGGACATGACCAAGGGACGCTACCGGGTCCCCTTTGAGGCCGGTAAGCTCGACATCCACTCGGTCTCTACCACAGCGATCGAGCGCGTGCGTCTGAGCCGCGGCGCGGCCAAGCCGGTCCGCATTGATATCACGCTGAGCAACTCGGTGGGCCTGTTCCAGCTCGACGAACTCCTGCGGCGCAAGCTGCATACCTCTGGCCTGGCCGACCACGTAGAGTTGGCCGCCCAGGTCGCAGGGGATATACCGAGAAGCGGCTACTCCCCACCTATGTGCTCTATGGAGGAGCCATGGCGCTCGCCAGTGCGGGAGCAGCACCCCCGAGCCAAGAGGCAAGGTAGGGCGGTCGCGGAGACCTTCAGCAAGGAGAAAGGACCAAACGTATGGTGAAAAACGGAAGCCCCTGGCGTCGAGCGGCGAAAGGGATAGCCCTCCCAGGGCTGCTGGCGCTGGCTGTGGCCCTGGCGGCCTGCGGGCCTGCGATCGGACCCGACCAATCCGGCGGGGACAACCTCCGGCAACTGAGTGGCACCGTGAAGATCGACGGCTCCTCCACCGTGTTCCCCATCTCCGAAGCCATGGCAGAGGAGTTCCAGGCAGCCACCGGCGGCCGGGTCCGGGTGACGGTCGGCATCTCCGGCACCGGCGGCGGGTTCCAGAAGTTCTGCAACGACGAGACGGACATCTCCGACGCCTCCCGCCCCATCCGGGCCAGCGAGATCGCCACCTGTCAGGCCGCGGGCATTACCTTCGTTGAGCTGCCCGTCGCCTACGACGGCCTTTCGGTGGTCGTCAGCCCGCGCAATACCTTCGTGGACTGCATGAAGGTGAGCGAGCTGAAGCAGATGTGGGAGCCCGCCGCGCAGGGCACGGTCACCCGCTGGAGCCAGGTCCGCGCCGGGTGGCCCGACCGGCCCTTCCGCCTCTACGGCGCCGGCCCGGATTCCGGCACCTTCGACTACTTCACGGAGGCGGTGAACGGGAAGGAAAAGGCCAGCCGGGGCGACTACACCGCCAGCGAGGATGACAACGTCCTGGTGCAGGGCATCAGCAGCGACCCGGACGCCCTGGGGTACTTCGGCTATGCCTATTACGCCGAGAACCGGGACCAGCTGAAGCTGGTGAGCGTCGCTGCGGAGCAGGGCGGTGGCTGCATCGCCCCCACGCAGGAGACCATCGCCAACGGCACCTACCAGCCTCTCTCGCGCCCCATCTTCATCTATGTCAAGGTCTCGGCCATGGAGCGGCCGGAGGTGCGGGAGTTCGTGCGCTTCTACCTGGACCCCAAGAACGCGCAGCCGTTCATCCAGGAGACCGGCTATGTGCCGTTCCCGGACCAGTACTACCAGTTGGGCTGGCAGCGCTTCGAGACCAAGCAGGCCGGCACGGTCTTCGGGGGAAAGGCCGCCGAAAACGTCACGCTGGACGACCTTTTCCGCAGGACGCCCAGCTAGCCTCACCGTCGCCGTGATGGTCGGAGCAGCAGGCCCGGCGCCAGGGCGACGGACGTTCCCGCCCTTGCCAGCAGTGATGGCATGTGGCAGCATAGAGAGAGCAGCAGTGAGGATCGCTATCACGCGCGAAAGGGAACTCGCTCCATGACCCATACGGTGGCAGCCCCACCCCGCCACGAGCGCGGGGAGGCGGCGCGTGCAGGGAAAGCGCCCATGGCGCCGGAGGTGGTATGGCGGTAACTCCGATGCCCGTACAGCCATCCGGCGCCCCCAGCAGCTTGAGCTTGAAGCGACCTCGTGTGCGCGCCATGCGTGAGCGCTGCATTGAAGCGCCACTCCTGGTGGCGGCGCTCATCTCGGTCTTCACGACAGTGGGCATTATTGCCGTGCTGATCTTTGAAACGGTGGCCTTCTTTCAGGAGGTGCCCCTCTGGCGCTTCCTGACGGAGACCCAGTGGACCCCGCTCTTCAGCGAGAAGCACTTCGGCATCATCGTGCTCCTCTCGGCGACCGTCCTGACCTCGTTGGGTGCGATGCTGGTCGCCCTTCCGCTCGGCCTGCTGTCCGCCATCTACCTCTCGGAGTACGCCTCGCTCCCGGTGCGGCGGGTCGTCAAGCCGGTGTTAGAGGTGCTGGCCGGTATCCCGACCGTGGTGTACGGCTACTTCGCCCTCCTCTTCATCACCCCCATCTTGCAGGCCATCCTTCCCCAGACCGCCGTCTTCAACGGGGCGTCGGCGGCCATCGTCATGGGCATCATGATCCTGCCCATGATCTCCTCCATGAGCGAAGATGCCATGACCGCCGTGCCGCGCGCCCTGCGGGAAGGGGCCTACGCGCTGGGGGCCACGCGCTTTGAGGTGGCGACCCAGGTAGTCGTTCCGGCCGCGCTATCCGGGATCATGGCGGCCTTCATCATCGCCATCTCGCGGGCCGTCGGCGAGACCATGATCGTCGCCATCGCGGCGGGCCAGAGCCCCACCCTGACGCTGAACCCCCTGGTCCCCATCGAGACCATGACCGCGTACATCGTCCAGGTCAGCCTGGGCGACACCCCCTACGGCTCGCTGGAATACCGGACCATTTTTGCGGTGGGCATGGCCCTCTTCCTGATGACCCTGGTGCTTAACATTGCCAGCCAGTGGGTGCTGGCCCGCTTCCGTGAGGAGTATGAATGAAACACGCGTCCCCCGCCGCGTACCGCACCCGGCGCCGCCTGCTGGGCCGGGCCTTCGAGCTGCTCGCCCTGGCAGCAACCCTGGTCGGTATGCTGATGTTGCTGGTCCTTCTGGCGGATATCTTGCAGCGTGGCCTGCCCAGCCTGACCTGGGACTTCCTGGCGAATTTCCCGTCGCGCTTCCCGGAGCGGGCCGGTATCAAGGCCGCGCTGGTCGGCTCGCTGTGGCTCATCAGCCTCACCGCGCTGTTCGCCCTCCCCACGGGCATCGCTGCCGCCGTCTGGCTGGAGGAGTACCCGCGCAAGAACTGGCTCAGTCGTATCATTGAACTGAACATCGCCAATCTGGCGGGCGTCCCCTCCATCATCTACGGCCTGCTCGGGTTGGGGCTGTTTGTACGGGCCATGCAGCTGGAGCGCAGCGTCCTGGCGGGCGCACTGACCATGGCGCTGCTGGTATTACCCGTCATCATCCTCAACGCCCGGGAAGCGCTGCGTGCCGTGCCGCCTTCCCAGCGCGAGGCCGCCTACGCCCTCGGCGCCACGCGTTCCCAGGTGGTCTGGGGGATCGTCCTGCCCGCGGCGCTGCCCGGCGTGCTCACCGGCATCATCCTGGCGCTGTCGCGCGCGCTCGGCGAGACCGCACCGCTCATTGCCATCGGTGCGCTCACCTTCATCGCCTTCGTCCCCGAAAGCCCGCTCGATGCGTTCACCGTCCTCCCAATCCAGATCTTCAACTGGGTCTCCCGGCCCCAGTCCGGGTTCCACGCCCTCGCCGCGTCGGGCATCATCGTGCTCCTGGTGGTCCTGTTGAGCATGAACGCGCTGGCGATTTACCTGCGCGACCGCGCACGGAGGAGAGTACAATGGTAAGTCACCGCATGGAGCAGCGAGCAAGCGATCCCAGGGGCACGGCCTCCGTCGAACCGGTGCCGCCCCAGCCGGACCACAGCACCACCGCCGCACCGCAGGCGCCCGCGCCGGAGACCAGCGAGACCGCGCTGGCGATCCGCACGCTTAATTTATGGTATGCTAAGTTTCAGGCGCTGCGGAATGTCACCATGGACGTGCCCGCCTGCCAGATTACGGCGCTCATCGGACCCTCCGGCTGCGGCAAAAGCTCGCTGCTGCGCTGCCTGAACCGTATGAACGACCTGATTCCCGGCGTGCGGGTCGGCGGCCAGGTGCTCTTCCAGGGCATGGACATCTACGCGGCCCACGCCGATCCGGTGGAAGTGCGCCGACGCATTGGGATGGTCTTTCAGAAGCCCAACCCCTTTCCCAAGTCCATCTACGACAACGTGGCCTTCGGCTCGCGCATCAACGGCTACCGGGGCAACCTGGATGGGCTGGTGGAACAGGCGCTGCGCCAGGCGGCGCTGTGGGACGAGGTGAAGGACAAGCTGCACCAGAGTGGGCTGGCGCTGTCGGGCGGGCAGCAGCAGCGCCTGTGCATCGCCCGTGCGCTGGCCATCGAGCCGGAGGTCCTGCTCATGGACGAGCCGTGCTCCGCGCTGGACCCCATTGCTACCTACAAAATTGAAGAGTTGATGACGGAACTCAAGCGCGAGTATACTATCATCATTGTCACCCACAATATGCAGCAGGCTTCGCGGGTGGCAGATTACACGGCCTTCATGCTCGCCAGCGAGGACCGGGCGGGCGAGGTGATCGAGTTTAGCGAAACCCGGAGCTTTTTCACCAACCCGCGCGATAAGCGCACCGAGGATTACATTACCGGACGTTTTGGATAGCCCACCGCGCCGAGGAGGCAAGATGAGCACGCGGCTAGGGTTCGAGCAGGCGCTCCGCCACCTTCAGGATGACATCCTCGTACTGGGGAGCATGGTTGATAAACAGCTTGATCGGTCTATCGAAGCCCTGAAGCGGCTGGATACCGAGGCGGCCCGCCGCATCGCGCACGACGATATCGAGGTGAACCGCAAGCGTTTCCAGATCGAGGACCGGGCCATTCAGCTGATCGCCACCCAGCAGCCGATGGCCCGCGACCTGCGTACCATCGTGGCCGTGCTCATCATCGCCGAAGAACTCGAACGGATGGGCGACTACGCGGAGGGTATCGCGAAGATTATCCTGCTGCACGGCGACCAGCCGCTCCTCAAGCCGCTCATTGACATCCCGCGCATGGCGGAACTGGCCCAGGACATGCTGCGCCGCTCCCTGGACGCGTTCCTGGAGCGGGATGCGGTCGCCGCCCGTGCCATTGCCAACGAAGATGACGAGGTGGATGCCCTGTACAACCAGGTGTACCGGGAGTTGCTGACCTACATGTTCCAGGACCCGACCACCTTCGACCGCGCCACGTGGCTCTTGTGGGTGGCCCATAACCTGGAGCGCTTCGCCGACCGCGTCACGAATATCTGCGAGCGGGTCGTGTTCGAAGTGACGGGGCAGATGCAGGAGATCAACACCTCGAAGTATTGAGGCGGGCGGCCGCTGGCGTGGCCCGCATCTGGGCGGGATGCGGGAGGGCAGACGAAGGCGCGCATTTCCTCATGAGCAGAGACCACGGGGCGTGCGGGCTGTTGACGTATGGACGCATGGAAGCAGCGAGTACGACAACTCAAGACTGAGACCTACGCCCTCTACCTGGCCTGTAAGGACCAGAGGGTGCCGTGGTACGCTCGGATGTTTGCTGCTTTCGTCGTGGCCTACGCTTTCAGCCCCATCGATCTCATCCCGGACCCCATTCCAGTCTTGGGATACCTCGATGATCTGCTGCTGGTGCCGCTGGGTCTGCTGCTGGCGCTGAAGCTGATCCCTGAGGACGTCTTGACCGAGTGTCGGGCCAAAGCCCAGATGGTCATGGACCAGGGCCGGCCCACCAACTGGGTAGCTGCGGGCGTCATCGTCGCCATCTGGCTCGTTGCAGGAGCGCTGGCGCTGGCGCTCGTCGTACCGTTGCTCAATGCGTAAGGGTGCAGAACAACGCGACCATGCTACCAACGACCATTCTTATTGTTGAAGACGAAACCTCCCTCCTGACCACGATTGCGTATAACCTGCGCCGGGAGGGTTATCAGGTCCAGACCGCCACCGACGGCGAGCAAGCCCTCGCCGCGGCCCGCCAGTACCGCCCCGATCTGATCCTCCTAGATATTATGCTGCCCAAGGTGGACGGCTTTGAGGTCTGCCGCCAGTTGCGGCGGGAGAGCACGGTGCCCATCATTGTCGTGACGGCCCGCTCCGAGGAGATCGACCGGGTGGTCGGACTGGAGATCGGGGCCGACGATTACCTCACCAAGCCCTTCAGCATGCGGGAGTTGATAGCCCGCGTCAAGGCCATGCTCCGCCGCCGTGCGCTCCTGCTCCAGGAGGTCAGCGCCGCGGCCCCGGATACCGAACGGCTTCGGGCCGGCGACCTGGAGATCGATGTCGCGGCGCACCGGGTCACTCGCGCCGGAGCCGAGGTCGCCCTCAAGCCCAAGGAGTTCGAGCTACTGACCTTTCTCGTCCGGAACCGCGGGCACATCTTCTCCGCCGAGCAGCTCATCGAGCGCGTGTGGGGCTATGCGTACACCGGCGACACCCGGACCGTCGCCGTCCACATCCGCGGGTTGCGGGAGAAGCTGGAGCATGATCCTTCCCGTCCCGCCCGCATCGAGACCATCCGGGGCGTCGGCTATCGCTTCGTAGGCTAGACAGGACCTCCATGTGTTTACCCGGATCTACCGGCGCACCGTCACCGGCTACCTGCTCCTCAGTGCCCTGACCATGCTGGCCCTGGGCGTCTCGCTGGGTATCGCCCTGCGCGCCGACGACCTGGGCGGGGTGGTCATTGCCACCGGCGCGGCGGGGCTGCTGGCGGTGGTGATTGCCCTGGGGCTGGCGGCGCGCAGCGCACGGGCGAGCGCTGACGCGCTTCAGCGCCTCACACGCCTGATTCACCGGCTCCACGCCGGGGATCCCGACCAGCACCCGACGCTCATGGCGCAGGACGAGTTCGGCGAACTTGCCCGCGCCGTGAGCGTGCTGGCCAGCGACCTGTGGCGGCGCATCCGGGCCCTGGAATACGAGCGTGCCCAGTTGGCGGCGGTGCTGGCTCATATGGCCGACGGCGTGGTGATCACCGACCGGCAGGGGCGCATTGCGCTGGTGAACCCGGCGGCCGAGCGGCTGTTGCTCGTCCCGGAAGCGCGCGCCCAGGGCCGCCCGATTATCGAAGTCCTCCGCGACCATGAACTGGCCGGGCTGATCCAGGAGTCCCTGGCCGAGCGGACCGGACCCACGCAGCCGCGCCTGGTGGAGCTGACCGGACTCCGGCGCTCGCTCCAGGTCGTGGCCTCCCGCATCCCGGACGACCCGGCGGGCCGGGTGCTGCTGGTGTTCCAGGACGTGACCCGACTGCGCCAGGCCGAGACGGTACGGCGGGAGTTCGTCGCCAACGTGTCCCACGAACTGCGGACGCCGGTGGCCTCCCTCAAGGCCCTGGTGGAAACCCTGGAGGACGGCGCACTGGACGATCCGCCGGCGGCGCGCGAGTTTGTGGGGCGGATGCACCTCGAAGTGGACCGCCTGGCCCAGCTCATTGAGGAGCTTTTGGAGCTGGCACGGCTGGAGTCGGGGCGCGTGCAGTTTCGGCACAGCCAGGTGGATATGGAGGCAGTGGTCCGGCAGGCCGTGGAGCGGCTGCGCCCGCAGGCAGAGCGGGCCGGGCTGGTCCTCACCCTGGAGGCTGAGCCGGGGCTGCCGGCGGTGCTGGCCGACGCCGCGCGCATCGAGCA
>JACQUQ010000119.1 GCA_016210175.1 Chloroflexota bacterium
CGAGGATACCGGAGCAGCCACGGGAGACGATGAACTCCACGGGCTCGGTAGCGCTCAGGTTTTCCTCGACGTGGACCTCGATGGGCGGGACGAATACGAAGTCACCTGGCCCCACCTCGACCGTGCGGTCCAGCTTGGGACCGTAGGAGAACCGGACGCGCCCGCTGAGTACGTAGATGGCCGTCTCGCAGTCGCCGTGGTGATGGGCGCCGGAGGCGGAGCCGGGCGGGGTTTTGACATACCCCGACCAGATCGTCGTGGCGCCCACCGTCTCACGCGATACCCCGGCTTCGCGGACCATGCCGGGGGTCTGGGCGGTGGCGCGGTCTCGCTCGGCGGGGCGGACCACCGTAAGGTCGGGCATTCCTGGCCTCCTCGTGTGCGTGACTGCGTAGCTCGGTCCTTGCGAGGGTAACACTACCGCGCCCCGTGCTGCCTGTCAAAGCGCCGCCGCCCTGGGATTGGGCTCCCGCGTTGACAGCCCGGCCCGCTGGCCGTATCATGGCTGCGACTCCCGACGCCCTGGATCGGCGCCGTTGCATGCGCATTGGTGTGCTCACATCTTCGTATCCACGGTACCCCGGCGACCACGCCGGGGTGTTTGTGCGTTCCCTGACGGAGCACCTGCGCAAACTGGGCCACGAGCCGGTGATCCTGGCCCCCTACGAGCCCGCCGTGCTGCCCGACGTCACCCAACCCCACCTGGAGCACTTCCGCTACCTGCCGGTCCCCTCCTGGCACCAGCTTGGCTATGGTCTGGCCTTGGACAACGATCGCAGGCTGCGACGCCGCGCCTATGCGCTCATCCCCTGCTATCTGGCGGGCGCAGCGGCCGCCCTGGTCCGGCTGGCGCGGCGGGTGCGGCTGGACATCCTGCACTGTCACTGGGCCATCCCCAACGGACCGGTGGCGGCCCTGGTGTCCGCGTTGACGCACATCCCCCTGGTCATCACCCTGCACGGTTCTGACGTCTATGTGGCGGAGCGCCTGGCCCCCGCCGGGGTCCTGGCCCGGCTGGCCCTGCGGCGGGCGGCCGCGATCACCGCGTGCAGTGCGGACCTGGCGCAGGGAGCCGTGCGCCTGGGCGCCGCGCCGGAGCGCGTCGTTACCCTGCCCTGGGGGGTGGACCTGGGGCTGTTCGGGGCCGGCGACGGCGCAGGCTGGCGGCGGCGTCACGCCATCCCGCGCGCAGCGCCCGTCGTGCTGGCTGCGGGGCGCCTGGTGGAGAAGAAGGGCATAGAGCATCTGCTGCGGGCGGCGCCGCGGGTGCTGGCGCGCTACCCCGAGACGGTCTTCACCGTCATAGGAGAGGGGCCGCTGCTGGAGCCGTTGCAGGAACTGGCCCGCACGTTGGGCCTGGCCCCTGCCGTCCGGTTTGCGGGGCGGGTCCCCTGGGAGGAGATGCCCGACGCCCTGCACGCCGCTGACCTCTTTGCGGCCCCCTCGGTGCGGGACCGCGACGGGAACCTGGATGGCCTGCCGACGGTGATCCTGGAGGCCATGGGAGCGGGCCTGCCGGTGGTCGCCAGCAACCTGGCAGGCATCCCTCTGGTGGTGGGCCACGGTGAGAACGGCCTGCTGGTCCCGCCCGGCAACACGGAAGCCCTGGCCAACGCTCTGATCCAGGTGATTGGCAACCGGGAGCTCCGGGCGGAGATGGGCCGGAGCTCCCGGCAGCGGGTGGAAGAGGGATTGACCTGGACGGCGGTGGCGGGGCGCTTCATCGACCTGTTCGAGGCGGCCCAGAAGGGGAAGCCGTGACCACCATCCTGATCTGCGGTGGCGACTCCTGGAAAAACCGCGGCGATGCAGCCATCCTGGCGGGCACGGTCGCGGGCCTGCGGGAGCGCCTCCCCGGTGCCCGGCTGCTGGTGGCCTCCGACCGGCCCGCCCGCACGCTGGCCCAGGAGGACGTGGAGGTGGTCTCCCGGCGCCGCCCCGATCACCTGGTGGCGGCGCTGCGGCAGGCCGACCTGATGCTGTGGGGCGGCGGCCAGCTGCTCCAGAACGCCTCCAGCAAACCCTTCCTCGTGGCCCAGTTGGCGCTGGTGCAGACCGCCCACCTCCTGGGAACGCCGGTGATGGGCTTCGCCCAGGGGGTCGGCCCGGTCCAGGGCGCGGTGAGCCGGGAGGCCGCCCGTCGCGTGGTCCAGGGCGTGCAGGTGTTCACGGTCCGGGATGCGCCCAGCGCGGCGGCCCTGCGCGGTCTCAGCGTGGGGCGACTGCCGGTACAGGTGACCGCCGACCCCGCGCTGCTCCTGACCCCCAGCCCTCCGGCGCGGGCTGCGTCCCTCCTGGCCCGCACGGGGGTGCAGCGGCCCTTTGTGGCTTTTGCCCTGCGGCGCTGGGGCCATTACGCCGGAGGCTGGCTGCCCGTGGGGGTGATGGCCCGCCGGGGGGCCTGGCCCGCCCAGCACGAGCGCTGGTTTGACGGCGTGCTGACCGACCTGGCCCGCGCCGCCGATTTCGTCGTGGAGCGCTGGGGCGCCGAGGTGCTGTTCGTCCCCATGTGTCCGGGCGGCGACCAGCAGGACGACCTCGTGGCCGCGGCGGTACGCTCCCGCATGGCCCACGCCGCGGACGCGCACCTCCTGAACGTGGACCTCTCCCCCTCTGATCTCGCTGCGGTGCTGGGCGCGGCCGAGGCCGTGGTGGGCATTCGCATGCACCCGCTCATCCTGGCGGCGCTCTCGGGCGTGCCGGGTATCGCCCTCAGCTACCAGGGCAAAGGCGCCGCCTTCCTGGAGCGGCTGGGCTTGGGCCGCTACGCGCTGCCCATCGAGGAGTTCCGCGCCGCCGACCTCATCGCCCGCCTGGAGTCTCTCTGGCGAGAGCGGGCGGCGCTGCGGGAGACCGTGGCGGCGCAGGTGCGCGTGCTGCGCGAGCAGGCCGGCCGCAACGTTGACCTGGTGGCGGAGGTACTGGGCGCTCGTGCGGCTTCCGGGGCTTTCGCCTCGGGGATGCGGGAACGCTGGCCTGACCGGGAACGCTCCGCCATGCGCTGGCCGGACGAACCTCCCTGCCCGACTACGGCAGGGGAAGACCGCGTCCCTCCCGATCCCGGGGAGGGAGGAGGGGGGAGGTCGCCCTCCCCCGCAGCGCTGGACTTCGACCAGTTCGCCGCGCGGTGGACCAGGCTGTACCAGAGCCGGGCCGTGGCCGGGGTCCCGACGTTCCGTACCTTGCTGGGAGGGGCGCTGCGCGAGCGCCGCCGACGCTGCCTGCGCCTGGCCGACCTGCGCCCCGGCGACCTGGTGCTGGACCTGGGCTGCGGGGGCGGCGACTTCCTGGGGCTGGTCCACGGCCGGCAGGCCATCGGGATCGGCCTGGACCGCGCTGAGGCTATGCTGCGGGCGGCGCGCCGCCGGGCGCCGGTCGGCCTCCTGGTGCGGGCCGACGCGGCCCACGTGCCCCTGCGCTCCGAAAGTGTCGGCCGGGTAATTGCGGCGGGCCTGGCCGACTATCTGAGTCCGGCCGACCTCATGGCAACGCTGCTGGAGGCGCGCCGGGTCCTCAGGCCAGACGGCATCCTGGTGCTCACCCTCAACCGCGCTCACCCCTTCCAGCGGCTCCGGTCCCGGCTGCCGGCACGCTGGCGGGGCTTCGGCCCGCGCTATGAGCATGAGGACCGTATCTTGCGGCTCGTGCGGGAGGCCGGGTTGCGCGTGACGCACCAGGAATCCTTTGCCGCGCCCCCCTTCGGGGTGGTGACGCTGATCTTCCAGGCCCGGAGGTCTCGGTAGCCGTGCGCCTGGGAAGCTACTATCGCCGCCTGGTCCTCCCGCGCCTGGGGGTGTGCGTCGGCCCCGGCCCGGTGCTGGATGTGGGATCATACGACGGGGGTGCGCTGGCCGGGCTGTCGGGCGTCCACGCGGTGGGCCTGGACCGGGACCCGGCCCCGGCGGGCCAGTGCGTCGTGCCGATGGTGCGGGGCGACGGCTGCCAGCCGCCTTTCCGGCCGGGCACCTTCGCCGCGGTCTTTGCCCTGGACGTCCTGGAGCACGAGGAGGACGACCGGCGCTTGGCCGCCGCCCTGGTAGACCTGCTGGCGCCCGGCGGTACCCTCTGGGTCAGCGTGCCGCACCGGGGGTACCGGGCGGTGCCCCCGATGCTGACCGCTCCCCTGCACCGGCGCTGGGGCCACGTCCGACCGGGATATGCCGCTGACGACCTAGCGGCCCTATTCGGTGCGGGGGTGGTCGTCGAGGCCGTGGAATGGAACGAGCCGGTGTTTCGGCTGCTGTACTTCCCGGTCCGGCTGCTGTGGCGACCGCTGCCGGGTCTGGCCCGGCTGTTGCTGCGCGTGGCCGCCCGTCTGGATGCCCACCTCCAGCGGGGCCAGAAGGGGCACCTCTTCGCCCGCATCGTGCGACGGCCTCCGGACACGACCCGCCCCGATGCAGGAGCGACGGCACCCGCCCCACCGACGCAGGCTGCTCCCCCGGTGGAGGCAGGGTCTGCATCCCAACCCGCTCCCAGGGCAAGCGGGCGCCGGAGCGGAGCAGCAGCAGAGGGGGGTAGCACGCGGCCGCGCGGCGCGGCCTACGATGGCAAGCCTCCCGTCGCCGCCACCCTGGGGCTGCTGGCGCTCTCGGCACTGGTCGTCGGGTGCGGCCCCGGTTCGGCGCCGGGGGTCCCCGGGCCGGCCATCCGGCAGGGAGCGGCCCCGGTGCTGGCGCCCGGCGCGCCGGAGAGTTGGGATAGCGGCGCGATCCATGCTCCACAGGTGTTAAAACTGAACGAAGGCTACGTTATGTGGTATGATGGCACCGCCGGGACGGACCCGTACCGGGGCTGGAGCATCGGCCGCGCCACCTCCGCCGACGGCATCACCTGGGAGCGCGACCCGCCCACTCCGGTGCTCACGCCGGGCGCCCCGGGCGCCTGGGATGGCGTCAGCGTCCACGATCCGCGGGTGGTCTACGACGGGACCAGCTACCGGATGTGGTATTCCGGGTTCGACGGCGAGCGTTGGCAGATCGGCCTGGCCCGGTCCGAGGACGGCGTGACCTGGACCCGCCATGCAGCCAACCCGGTGCTGCGCCCCGGCAGCCCCGACGCCTGGGACGGCGCGGGGGTTGCCTACTCCAGCGTGGTACGCCGGGGGGCCGCCTACCACATGTGGTACCAGGGCGGCGACCGCGGCGGGGTGTGGCGTATCGGGTACGCGACCTCGCTCGACGGCCTGACCTGGACCAAGCACCCCGCCAATCCGGTGCTGGACCTGGGACCACCGGGGAGTTGGGACAGCGCGCGGGTCTTCACCCCTGCCGTCGTCCCGGTTGCGCAGGGCTTGGTGCTCTGGTACTCCGGGGCGCCGCGCTGGGGGCTGGGCTATGCGACCTCGTCCGATGGGGTGAGCTGGCAGCGCGGTGGGCGGGTGCTGGCGCTCGGTCCGCCGGGGGCCTGGGACGGGGAGCAGGTCTTGACCCCGACCGCGCTGTGGGACGCGGGCGGCTACCGTCTCTGGTATGCAGGATCCCAAGAAGGGAGGCTGGCCATCGGCCTGGCGCTCGCAAGTCCAGGTAAATAGTTATAAATAGGCGAATAACCTTGACACTGTGGGTGTCCTCAGGTAGAATGCCTTACCACGGGAGGTGGGGGAGCAGGGCAAGGCGAGCGGGAGGATCGACCTGAGACGTCGGGGTATGTCGGGCAAAAGGGAGGCTCGTCCTTGAACCACCACACACATGCGAGGCGCCTGCCGCCACCGGTGGGCCTGGGCATCGTCATCGCGGTCCTGGCCCTGGTGCTGGGCTATCCCAGCGGCCTCCTCGCGCCCCAGCGCGTGCAGGCCGGGGTGGTGGCGCAACCCGCGACCGGGGCGGCGACCGGAACGTGGTCGGGCAGCATCGTCATCCAGAACAACGGGACCGAGGTTGCCAACGCCGTCGTGAACTTCTACAGCACCGCCGGGGTCCTGGTGAAGTCCTACCCCCTGCCGACGGCCATTCCGCCCAAGGGGTCGGCGGTGGTGGATACCGACGCTATCGTAGACCTGCCCAATGGCTTCGCCGGGTCGGCCATTATCAGCGCGGCCCAGCCGGTCAGCGCCATCTACCTGGCCTTCGATAGCGGCAATCCGGCTATCGGCCGGGGTATCTACGCCGGCATGTCGACCGGCACCACCAAAGTGTACGTCCCGGCTATCTCCCACAACTACGCCGACCAGACCAGCGTGCTGGCCGTGCAGAACGTGGACGCCGGCCCGGTGAGCGTGACCATCCGCTACTACGACCGGTTTACCGGCGCCCTGACCGCAACGGTGAGCGCCAACATCCCGCCGGGCGCGTCCCAGTACTTCGATGCCAGCCAGTTGCCCGGCCCGCAGCAGCTCCCGCCGCCCTGGTCGGGTGCGGCCGTCGTGGAGGCCTCGGGGCGCATCACCGCCGCGGTCCACCAGCCCTACCTCTCTGCCAACAAAGTGGTGAACTTCGAGGCCACCGCCTCCGCCGGGACCGAGGTCTACCTCCCCTCGGCCCTGTTCCAGTACGCGCCGCAGCAGCAAACGTCCTTCATCGCCGTGCAGAACACCCAGGCGACACCCGTCACCGCGACGGTGTCCTTCTACGACCGGGCAGGGAACCCCGTGGGCCAGGTGGGTGGCACCATCGACGGCTTCCGCAAGCTCAGTTGGAACCCGGGGAGCGCCGGGCTGCCCTCCGGCTACAGCGGGGTGGCGGTGGTGCGTGCCAGCGGCCCGGTGGTCGCCATCGTCAACATCGGGTCGGCCACCGACCTGGCGCTGGCCTACACCGGCCAGCCGCTGGGCTCCCTGCGGGTGGCCCTCCCCTACGTCCGCTGGGCGCCGCCCACGGACCCCAAGGGCTGGCGCACCTACATCGCCATCATGAATGTGGACCAGAACGCCGCAGCGGACCTGACCCTGCGCTACTACGATACCAATGGGACCCTGGTACACACCCAGGCCATTACCGGGGTGGTCCCCTACGCCAAGGGGAACCACCACCCCGGTCTGGTGGTAGGCACCGGCGGGACGTTCGTCGGCTCCGTCGAGGTCGAGTCTACCCGCCCGGTGGTGGCGGTGGTCAACGCCATCACGGCGGATGAGACCCTGGCCGAGAGCTTTACCGGCATCCCTATTCCGTAACGGCGCCGTCCGCCCGCTCCGGTCCGGTGCGGACGAGGCGATGCCGCTCCCAGCGCCGACCGGCGCCATGCCCAACTCTGCCGATCGGCAGCGCAGCGTGCCAACCACCCGGAGTATCGCGCCTCTCATGAAATCCCGGACCATCGGGGGAATCGTGCCATGTCATCGACGATTCTGGATGCGCTGTCGAGCCGTGTTGAGGAGCGAGGGTTCCGTTCCACCGCGCCGCGCCGGGACGTGCTCACCGCCGTCAGCCAGCAGCGGGGTCCCTTCAGCCCGGAGGAGATTGCCGCCCAACTGCCGATGGTGGGGCGGGCCACGGTGTACCGCACCATCCGACTGCTGTTGGACCTGGGACTGGTGTGCCGGGTCCCCCTGGAGGGCGGGGGCGTGCGCTACCTGGTCAGCGTCCAGGGTCATCACCATCACCTGGTTTGTATCAGCTGTGGGCAGATCCGTGACCTGGGAGATTGCGCGGTCACCGAGTGGGTCGAGAAGCTGGCCCAGCGCGCACGCTACCAGTTGCACGGGCACATGCTGGAGATCTACGGCCGCTGCGAGCGGTGCCAGGAGCGTGCCCGTCCGGTACGGGCACGCTAGGCGCGTACTTCCCTCCCCGCGAGGGAGGCGGTGAGAGCGAACCTCTCCCCCGTGGATGGCCGCCCGCCGACGGGATCGGCCCTGGTCGGTCCGTACGCCCGTGGTCCTTGGGTGGACGTGGCCTGGACCTGGGATGGTTGGCTCGGTGTCGTCGGTGGGCGGCCTTCTTTTTTGCACAGGAATGATACATTGTCTCAGGTAGGGCGTTATAGGGGGTGACGGCCATACCGGGGGAGCACCGGGACGCCCGGCCCGGCGAGAGGCAAAGAGGATGCAGGCGATAGCCCGAGCACCCGTTCTGGAGTTGCAGCACATCCGGTTCAGCTACGATGGCGTGGCGGTGCTGGACGACGTGAGCCTGGCGGTGGAGCGCGGGTACTTCCTGGGCATCGTCGGCCCCAACGGGGGCGGCAAGTCCACGCTCCTGCGCATCGCGCTGGGACTGCTGCCGCCCGCGTCCGGCTCCGTCCTCCTGTTCGGCGTGCCCCTGGCCCGCTTCCGGGAGTGGTACCGCATCGGCTACGTGCCGCAGAAGGCCACCAGCTTCGATGTCCGCTTTCCGGCCACCGTGGCCGAGGTCGTGGCGATGGGCCGGGTACCGCGCGCGGGGATGTTCCGGCGGCTGAGCCGACGCGACTGGGGAGAGGTGGAGCGGGCGCTCCACATCGTGGGGATGGCAGAGCACTGGCACACCCAGGTGGGCCGGCTCTCCGGCGGGCAGCAGCAGCGGGTCTTTATCGCCCGCGCCCTGGCTGGCGAGCCGGAGCTGCTGGTGCTCGACGAGCCCACGGTGGGCATTGACGTGGAGGCGGAAGAGCGGTTCTACGCGCTGTTGCGCACCCTCAACCAGGAACTGGACCTGACCCTGGTCCTGGTGTCCCACGATGTCGGGGTCATTGCGCAGGAGGTTAGCCAGTTGGCCTGCCTGAACCGGCGCCTGGTCTTCCACGGCCCGCCTGAGGACTTCCTGGTCCGGCCTGAGTTGTTGACTGCGCTGTACGGGCGGCCGGTGCGGGGCATCACCCACGGCCACTCTTAGCGCTCTGTCAATGAAGGAGTGATGGGTTGTAGGGGCGGGTTTGAAACCCGCCCCTACCGAGCGGTATCCCGCAAATCACGGGTGACAGAACACTAGCCAAAGGACGGGATGCGTGCCGGATTTTCTCCAGTACGGGTTTATGGTGCGAGCCTTGATGGCGGGGACCGTGGCCGGGCTGCTGTGCCCGGCGATTGGGGTCTTCCTGGTGCTGCGCCGCTACTCCCTGATGGCTGACAGCCTGGCGCATATCTCGCTGGCAGGCGTAGCCATCGGGCTGCTGCTGGGGCTCTACCCCGTAGCGACGGCGCTGCTGGTGGCCATCGGTGCGGCGGTGCTCATCGAGTGGCTGCGCACCGAGCGCCATGTGTACGGTGAGGCGACCCTCGCTATGTTCCTGTCCGGCGGCCTGGCCCTGGCCCTGATCCTGCTGAGCCTGGGCCGCGGCCTCACCGTGGACCTGTTCTCCTTCCTGTTCGGCAGCATCATCGCGGTCTCGCCGGCCGATGTCTGGACCATCACCGGGCTGGGCCTGCTGCTGGCAGGGCTGATCACGCTGCTCTACAAAGAACTGGTCTATGTGACCTTTGACGAAGAATCGGCCCGCGTGGGGGGCTTGCCGGTCCGGGCCCTCAACTTCCTGCTGGTGGTCATGGCCGCCGTGACCGTCTCCCTGGCGATGCGGGTGGTCGGGGTGCTGCTGGTGGGCGCGCTCATGGTCATCCCCGTGGTCTCAGCCCTCCAGGTGGCCCGCAGCTTCCGGGCGGTGCTGGTGACCAGCATGGGCCTGGGGGTGCTCGCCGTCCTCAGCGGGCTTCTGGCGGCGTATTACCTCGACCTGGCGGCGGGGGGGGCCATTGTCCTGGCGGCCCTGCTGATCTTCGCCGCCACCCTGCCCCTGGGGCGCTCCGCCGCCCGTTAACTTGCCCTCTCCGTCGCCTCGTTTTTAGCTAAGATGCCGGGACCACGCCCCGCGGCCCGGCAATCCTCTGCATGGAGGCACGATGCGATGGCGACGCAACCGGCAGTGCGGTACCGTGTCGGCGAGATCAAGGGTGGCGCTCTTGGCCTCAGCGAGGACGTATGCCGCCAGGTGTGCGACCTGCTGAATACCGACCTTGCCAGCGAATTCGTCCTGTATCATCAGTACAAGAAGCACCACTGGGTCGTCGAGGGGCCGGAGTTCGCATCCCTGCACAAACTCCTGGACGAGCACGCCGACGGCGTCCGGGAGCTTGCGGACGAGATCGCAGAGCGCATGACCTACCTGGGCGGCGTGCCCTATTCCCGGATGTCCACGCTGGAGCAGAAGTCCTTCATCCAATGCGAGGATGAAGGGGTGTTCGACCTGCGGGAGATGCTGGAGCGGGACCGCCAGGCGAACATCACCATGTGCCAGCGCTTGCGGCAGCAGATCGAGCAGTGCCGGAGCCTGAAGGACTATGGCACCGAGTTCTGCCTGATGGAGTGGACCGTCAAGCACGAGAAGTGGGTCCACGAACTGGACGCGCTGCTGGCCCAGGAGAGCCTGACCAAGGCCATCGGGCACCCCGGCGGGCGTCCCACGGGGGCGTAAGCGCCCGTGCCCGGAGGAAAACGGTAGAGGAAGGGGCGGGTGTGCAACCCGCCCCTTGCCTGTGCGTGAGGGCACCACCCCGTGGGATTCCTACTCCTCAGCCGGGTCCTCCCCGGCGGCCCGGCGCCGCGCCGCGAGCCACTCCCGCAGGCGGGCCTCCTCCCCGAACCCGGTGGGGTGGTAGTAGGCCCGGCCCTCCAGGCCCGGCGGGAGGTAGGGCTGGAGGCGCTGGGCCGGGGGCAGGTCGCCGCCCGCCTCCCCGTCCTTCTGGTAGAAGGTGTGGGCGTAGCGGTAGCCCTGGCCGTAGCCCATTCCCCGCATCAAGCCGGTCACGGCGTTGCGCAGGTGCAGGGGCACGGGCTGGGTGCCGGTCTGGGCCACGTCTTCCCGCGCGGCCTGGTACGCGGCCAGGGCGGAGTTGCTCTTGGGCGCGGTCGCCAGGTACAGCGCGGCCTCTGCCAGGGGCAGGTAGCCCTCCGGCAGCCCGATGAACTGCACCGCCTGCATGGCGGCTACCGCCACCACCAGGGCCTGGGGGTCCGCCAGGCCCACATCCTCCGCTGCCAGGATGACCATGCGGCGCACCACGAACAGCGGGTCTTCCCCCGCCTCCAGCATGCGCGCCAGCCAGTACACCGCGGCGTCCGGGTCTGACCCGCGCACGCTCTTGATGAAGCCCGAGATGAGGTCGTAGTGCTGGTCGCCCGTCTTGTCGTACAGGAGCGCCCGGTGCTGGAGGGCATCCTCGATGGCCGCCAGTCCCACGTGCCGCAGTCCGGCCGCGTCCGGCGGGGTCGCGGTCACCGCCAGTTCCAGCGCGTTCAGGGCCACGCGGGCATCGCCGCCGGCCATCCGCACCAGGTGCTGCCGCGCCTCCTCTGGTAGCACCACCCCCTGACTGCCCAGGCCCCGTTCGGTGTCATGCAAGGCCCGCTCTACCAGCACGGCCACGTCCTGATCGTCGAGCGCCTCCAGCCGGAACACGCGGCAGCGGGAGAGCAGCGCCGCGTTCACCGCAAAGCTGGGGTTCTCGGTGGTGGCTCCGATGAGCACGACCAGCCCGCTCTCCACGTGGGGCAGGGTGGCGTCCTGCTGGGCACGGTTGAAGCGGTGGATCTCATCAATGAACAGGATGGTGCGGCGGCCCGCGCGCCGCATCTGGCGCGCTTCCTCCACTACCCGGCGCACCTCAGCCACCCCCGCGGTCACCGCGCTCAGGGCCACGAAATGGGAACGGGTCTGGCGAGCAATGATGCGGGCGAGCGTGGTCTTGCCGCTGCCGGGCGGCCCCCACAGGATGAGGGAGGTGAGGCGGTCGGCCTCGATACTGCGCCGCAGCACCCGGCCGGAGCCGATAACCTCCGCCTGTCCGACCATCTCATCCAGGGTACGGGGCCGTATACGGGCAGCCAGGGGCGCACCCGGCCCGTCGTCGGTCTCCTGGTCGGGGGGCGCGGGTTCCGGGAAGAGCGGGAGACTGGGGGGCTGGCGCTTCATCGCGCCTCCTCTCAGGGTAAGGAGCCTCGGTCGGCCCCATCTTACCACGGGAGCACGTGGTGCGACCAACCAGCCGGTCATCGGGAGGTAAGGGGCGGCGCGCCGCGCCCGGCTCAGGGTGCGGTCGGCGTTGCCGTCAGCGCGGGAGCTGCGGAGCCATCGCTGAGCGTGCGCCAGGAGCGGTCACTGAGGAGGAGATAGGTGGTCCCGCGGCCCCCGCCGAGCGCCAGGGCGTGGGCAAAGACCTGGACCGACCCGGAGGCCGTGAAGTCCTTCTCGGTCGGCATGCCCAGCGCATTGCGTACCCCGGCATCCTGGAGCCACAGGTGGGTGAAACGCCGCCATCCCTCCAGGGACCCCGCCGGGGGAGGCGTGGTCGCCTGGGCCGGGCGGAGCCAGAGCGGCTGGGTAGCCACGGTCCAGGTGGAGCGGGGCGCAGGAGCGGCCAGCGTGGTCGGCCCCTGCGGAGCCGGGGTGTCTCCGGTCGGACGGTCCGCGCGGTGGGGCTGCTCCTCATACGCGGTCCAGGTCCCGGTCTGGGTGTTCAGGACGTACACCGGTGGCAGGTCCGCGCTCCAGAGCATAGTCCCGCCCTCAAAGGGCTGCTCCGTCACGGTGCTGGACCGCTCCGGCTCCAGAGGACACCCCAGGCGCTGCGTGGCATCGGGGTGTTTGGTGGCGAACCGGCTGAGCCGCGGGCCAGGCGCTACCGCGCAGGCGTCTGCCCCCGTCGGCGCCCATCCCTCCACGGAGGCAACGGCATAGGTTGCGGCCGGCGCCTGGGGGCTCATGGGGGTGGCGCTGGGGCGCGCCAGCACCAGGGCTGCGGTGGGGGTTGGGGTTGACACCTCCACCGGGTCGGGCTGGCGTCCCGCAGCGGCCGCGGCCAGCGTGGGCGCATGGCCGGTGCGCAGGCTGAACTGCACCGGCTCCGGTTGCTGGTCGAGCGCGCCGAAGGAGATGGTATAGGTGGTATCGGGATCGAGGCGGTGCTCCGGCACGATGAGCACTTTGTCCTGCTGCCACTCGAGCCGGGCGGGGACGGGCGGCCACACCAGGAGGGAGCGCTGTACGGCTTCGCGATCCACCGGCGCATTAAACCGGATTTCGATCACCGCTTCGGGATGGACGCCAGTGATCTGGTCCTGAGGCAGCGCGAAGGCAACGACGGGGCGGGCGTTCCCGCGGTCGTTGGGTGGTTGGGCCAGGGGCTCCCCGGCGAGGGCCGCGATGAGCAGCACGGCGACCGCGGCAGCCGCCGCTACGAGCGGGCTCCAGCGGGGGCCGCGGTCGGGACGCACGCGCCGGGCGGCGATCTGCGCCCACAGCTCGCCCCGCAAGCGGTCGGGGGCGAGCAGGCGAGGAAGCCCGCCTATGTCGAGGCGGATGGTCTGGTAGTCTCGCAGGACTGCTCGGCACGCTGGGCACTGCCGCAGATGGGCCTCGACCTGCCGCCGTTCCGACGGTGCCAGCGCACCATCGTGGTATGCCGAGATCAGCACCGGACTACAGGTCACGACTGCGCCTCCAACCCCTCAGTTCCCTGGCCCCGCCCACCTCCTTGCCTGCCCTTCCACAACGGATGGCCGGGAGTGGGGTTGCGGTCGCTCCCGGACCGGCGCTTCGCAATCGGCGCCGTAGATGACGAGGTAGGCCTTGCGAAACTCCTCCCGCGCCCGAAAGAGGAGCGACTTGATGGCCGATTGGGTGGTCTTGAGCACCTGAGCCATTTCGTCGTAGGAAAGGTTCTGGTACTCCCGCAGGAGCAGGGCCAGGCGGTGCCGGGGGTGCAGACGCTTGAGGACTTCCTTGACCTCCGCGGCGTCTTCGGCGGCGACGAGGGAGGACTCCGGGTCCGGCTCCGGAGCGGCCTGCCGGAGGAAACGTTCGGCCACGCCCTCCCAGGGCTGCCAGCGGATGATCTTGCGCCGCCGCATCTCGTCCAAGCAGACATTGGTGGCGATGCGGTAGAGCCACGGCTTGAGCTTGAGATCCGGCGGCATCTGGGCGAGGGCGAGGTACGCCTTGAGGAAAGTGTCCTGGGTAAAGTCCTCGGCGTCCTCGGCGCTGCCCATCATGTGGTAGATATAGCTGTAAATGGCATCCTTATATTGGGCAAAGATGTCCTCAAAGGAGTCCAGGTGGTCTGGCCAATGCCCGTCCACATCCCCGTCCTTCTGGGACCCTGCGGACTCACCACGTCCCCACCGCCCGCCGCCGGCGTCCCGTTGCGTTCACCCACCGAGGGTCTGCGCCCGCAACTATCGGGCCGGTACCTTCGTTCCAGGGCAACAGTGAGGGTAATTATACCCAAAGGGGGCGACCTTGTCTGCCCCCTGGATCCCTATACCGGTATGACGGCGCGTTGCTCGTTCCTGTTCCCGGCTGTGCCCGCTCCTGCTAGACTGGGCCGGGGGTCCGCCATCGTCTCCGGCGGCGGACTCTCTGAGGTATGACACAGCAACGGGGGAATGGTCACGGACATCCTGTGCTCGGATTTCGTCGCGCCGGGCCGCGCCTCCCCCCACTGCCAGGGGCAAGGGGCCTCACGCCACCAACTCCGCCATCGTGACGCCCTCGCCCCCCTCCCGCTGCTCGGCAGGGACCACGGCACGCACCAGCGGGTGCTCGGCCAACCGCTCGCGCACGGCGCGCCGCAGGGTGCCGGTCCCCTTGCCGTGGACGATCCGCACCTGGCGCAGCCCGGCCAGGTAGGCGTCGTGCAGGTACTGCTCCAGCTTCTCCAGGGCCTCGACGACGGTCAGGCCCCGCAGGTGTACCTCGTTGCCCGGATGGTCCACCAGCGGCAGCCGCACCTCCCAGGACCCTGCCGGCGGCGCCGGGGGCAGGCTGGAGCGCGGCGCCCGCTCCAGGTCGTCGGCCCGCACTTTGGCCTTGAAGGCCCCTATCTGGACTTCCACCTCGCCCTCGGGGGTAGGCGGCGTCAGCACCTCGCCCAGTTGCCCCAGGCCCCGCACCATGACCCGCGCTCCGGGGCGCAGTTCCTCCAGCGCCGGCGGGCCTCCGCCCACCGTCACCGGAGCCGGCGCCGGCCGCCAGGTGGGACGCTCGATCTCCTCCCGCACCGCGGCCAACTCCCGCGCGGCCTCCTCCAGGCGGTGCCGCTCCATGCCCTGGAGGTGGGCGCTGGCCTTCCGCAACCGGCGCTGGAGCTCGGCCATCTCCTGGGTGATCTGCTCCCGGGCCTGCTGGAGGCGCCGGGCCTTGTCGGTCTCGATCTCCCCGAGGTGGCGCTGGGCTTCGCTGCGGGCGACCTCCGCCTCCCGCCACCAGGCTTCGGCCTGGGCGCGCTGGGTGGTGGTCGCCTGGCGCTCTCGCTGGAGGTCGGCCAGCAGGTTCTCCACGGCCGCATGGCCGGGACCCAGCAGGCTGCGGGCCTCCTGGACGATGGCGGAGGGCAGCCCCAGCCGTTCGGCGATGGCGATGGCGTTGCTCTGCCCCGGCAGCCCGATGACCAGGCGGTAAGTGGGCGCCAGGGTCTCCATGTCGAACTCCACCGAGGCGTTGCGCGCCCCCGGCGTCGTGTGGGCAAAGGCTTTCAGCTCGCTGTGGTGGGTGGTGGCAATGGTGGTCACGCCCCGGCGCAGCACGTCGGTCAGGATGGCCCGCGCCAGGGCGGAGCCTTCGGCGGGGTCGGTCCCGGCCCCCAACTCGTCCAGCAGCACCAGCGAGGCGGCGTCGGCCTCGGCCAGGATGCCGATGATGGTGCGCAGGTGGGAACTGAAGGTCGAAAGGGACTGCTCGATGCTCTGCTCGTCGCCGATATCGGCGTAGATGCCCCGGAATACGGGCAACTCGCTCCCCTCCGCCGCCGGAACGGACATTCCGGCCTGGGCCATCAGGCACAGCAGCCCGACGGTCTTGAGGGCAACGGTCTTCCCCCCGGTATTGGGTCCGGTGATGATGAGCGCGTGGTAGTCCTCACCGACCGTCACGGTAATGGGAACGACGTGGCCGGTGAGCAGGGGGTGGCGGGCCTGGGCCAGGAACAATCGCCCCGCCCCGGAGCGCACCGCAGCGCGGTCCGCCGCTACCGCGGGGGCCGGCGGGTGCAGCGTCGGGAAGGTGGCCCGCAGCCGCTGCCCGTAGCGCGCCTTGGCCAGGACCAGGTCCAGCCAGGCCAGGCAGTCCACGCTACGGACCATGGCCGCGCCCCGCTCCCCCACCAGCTCGCTCAGGCGACGCAGGATGCGCGCGACCTCTTTGGCTTCCAGCAGTTGCAGCTCCCGCCAGGTATTGCCCAGGTCCAGGGTCTCCAGGGGCTCCATAAACAGCGTGGCGCCGCTGGAGGACACATCATGGACCACGCCCTTGAACTCGCCCCGGAAGTCCGCCTTCACCGGCACCACGTAGCGCCCATTGCGGAGCGTTACCAGCCCGTCCTGGAGCACGTGCCGACCCCGCTGCGAGTTCACCAGCTGTTGCAGGCGGTCCACCAGGCGGTCGTGCACCTGGCGCACCTCGCGGCGCAGTTGGCCCAGCAGCGGGCTGGCACTGTCCTTGATGTCCCCCCGCGGGTCCACGCAGCGGGCGATCTCTGCCTCCACGTCGGGCATGGGGGTGATGTCCCGGACGATATCGATGAGCGCCAGGAAGGTCCGGCCGTAGCCGCCCACGATGATATTGCGCGCGGCGCGGGCGCCCGCCAGGGTGTCCATGATCTCCAGCAGCGCCTGGGGCGTCAGCACGCCGCCCAGGCGCGCCTGCTCGGCCGCGGGGCGCACATCCCGCACGCTGCCCAGGCCGAAGCCGGGGCGGGACTCCAGGAGGGCCTGCGCTTCTTGGGTTTCCTGCTGGCTGCGGAGGACGGTGGATACCTCAGGGGAAGGCCGCAGCGCGAGCGCGAGCTCACGTCCCCCCGAAAAGGCCGTGTACTGTGCCAGGCGCTCGCGGATCTTGGTGAATTCAAGTAAGACCAAGGACTTATCGTTCAGGTGAAGTACCTCCGTTGCACCTTCTAGCTCAACTATAGGGTGCGCTGGAGGCCTCGTCAAGGCAGGGGTGTGACCAGAAGCGGCGCCGCCCCATCCGACGCTCGCTCCGCTCCCGGGGACATTTGACAGGTCGTGGGACGCTCTCTATAGTCGAGAGTAAGCACGCCCCACGACTGAGGCGGCTATCAGGACACACCCAAGGAGCCCCATGATCCTCGCTCAATTTCAGACCGTGGGACACGACCTTTCGGTGCGCGGCATCGTGCCGGCCCACTGCGGCGACCTCAGCATCCGGCTGGGCGACCGGGTCATCATCACGCGTCGCGGCAGCACCCTTGCCCACCTGACTGACCTGGACCTGGTCGAGACCGGGGTCGAACGCAATGATCGCGCCACGCCCGCGGCTTCTCCCACCCTGGCGGTCCACCGGGCGATCTACCGGGAGACCGAGGCCCAGGCGGTTCTCCACGGGCACCCGGCGCATGCCATCGCGCTCTCCCTCCTCTGGGACGAGATCGTGCCGGTGGATGCCCTGGGCATCCAGCACTTCGAGCGCATCCCGGTGGTCGGCCGCGCCATTACCTCATCGTCGCGGGACATGGCGGATGAGATCGCCCAGGCTTTGCGGAGTAGCAGGGTCGTGCTCGTACGGGGCCACGGGTGTTTCGCGGCAGGCCAACTGCTGGAGGAGTGCCATCAGTGGGTGTCGTGCGTCGAGGAGAGCTGTCGTATTCTGTGGCTGTTGCAGTGCATGGGGCGGGGCGGGCCGCGCCATCGGGGCCGACGTACCGTCCTGCCGCGCGCTTCCTCCCTTTCCTAGCGCTCGGTTACTCCCCCCTGTGATGGGTGCCACCCCGCCGCTGTGCAGGGCGGTCCCGCCGTTCACGGCGGCAGCCTTCCCCATCAGTTCATGCCTGACGAGGCGCGAAGAGACATTGGCACGCCCGTTCCCTCGGGCGGAGTTTATCCTGAGCCCTTCGGCTGCGCTCAGGGTAAACTCCGCCCAAGGGCTCAGGACCGGCCTTTCGGCAAGCTCAAGGGACGGGCGTTGCCTGAGCCGGTCGGTCGAAGGCAACGCCCGGTGCCAACACGCCGTGGTGCATGCTCCGAACCGGATGGCACCATCCCACGCCCCGGCCCTGCTCCCGCGCGGGGAACAACGCACCGCGTGCATCCACCCCGTCTCTGGGAGGGGCCGGGGAAAGGTTGCGCAACAGGCACGCTGCCAGGACGCTCCAGCCAACGGCGGACGTCTTTCCGCACCTGATCCCATGCGCCGACCACCAATGAGCAGCCAAGACGCGTCCGGCCGCGTGGCGCGGAACCTCCCGCCGTGCTCGGCAGAGGCGGCGGCGCGTGCATGCCTGCAAGGGCCGCCAGACCCGCGCAACCACCAAGCTGCAAGAACGCCGGGCTTAGTCCGAGGAGGGGAGCGGCTTGGGGACTTGGAGCTTCATCGGTTGGCCGTCGCAGCCGACTTCGCCGGCGCCCGGCTTGGTGCAGAGTATCTCAGTCCCACAGATCTCACAAACATAGCGTTTGCCCAGTTGGTTTGGCAAGGCGGTGTACCTCCTTTTCTGTCCTGCGGTAGCGCCTGTCCGTTCCGGGGCGCCAAGACGCGGGCAGCGTTTACTTCATCTTCATGGGCTGGCCGCAGCAGGTCAGCGTGCCGGCACCGGCCTTGGTCGTGATCATTTCCGAGCCGCACTGGGTGCACATGTAGCGCTTACCAACTTGGTTTGCCAATCTGGGTACCCCCTTTCCCTGCGGGAAATCGTCTGCGGGCAGTATAGCGGATACGAGCGGTCGGCGCAAGAGTTCGCGTGCGAAGAACACGCCATACGTACTCCTGCATACTGGTCCGGCGGCCAGCGACGCAGCCAGTGCTCTGTCAATCCTGCGGTGATGGGTTCCCTCCTGCCGCCCTGAAGGGCGGGCCCGCCGTTCACGGCGGCAGTCTTCCCCATCAGTTCGCGGCTGACAGCACACTGGCCCGTGCTGCCCTTGCGGGCCGCTGCGCCGTGGCCGAGGACCGGACCTGACGCCCCCCGGCTACGGGAGGGTCTTGACCCAGGCACAGAGGTCCTGGATTTCCTGGTCGCTGATCTGGCTGGCGCTGAAGGGCGGCATGCCCTTGCTGGGATCGCGCGGGGTGCGCACCTGCGCCTGGACCTGCTCGCAGGTCAGGGCTGTGCTCGCCAGCTTGGGAGCGCCGGGGAAGACGTTGCCCTGGGCGCGGTCGCCGTGGCAGGCGCCACACCCGGCCCTGGTGAAGGCGGCCTGTCCCTTGGTAGGGTCGCCCTGTCCTGCGGCGCCGCCCAGACGCCGGCCCCCAGCCCCCAGGCCAGTCCCACCCCGCCCCCCGGGGGCGGCGCCGCAGGACAGGGCGACCCTACCAAGGGACCGGCCGCCGTCACCCGGGCCGGGTGTGGCGCCTGC
>JACQUQ010000115.1 GCA_016210175.1 Chloroflexota bacterium
AGGCCCAGGGACAGCACCAGGGTCAGGGCGCCGAAGGTGCCCAGCATGAACACATCGCCGTGGGCGAAGTTGATCAGCTCAATAATGCCGTACACCAGGGTATAGCCCAGCGCCACCAGGGCGATAATGGCGCCATTGGCGATCCCGATGAGGAGCACTTGCAGCAGTAACTCCGGGCTCAGGGACGGCATCGCACCCTCCACCGTCGGATCTCACCTGCCCCCGCTCGCTGCGCTCGCTCCCCCCTCCCTCTCCCATAGTCGGGAGAGGGAGGGCTGGGAGAGGTGAGGACCCGACGCTTGCTACCGCGGCGCTTCAATCAGCCCTACGAACTCGGCATCGGCGATCTTGTTGCTGGTGATGCGGCTCACGCTCATGGTGGTGAGGGTGGTATCGCCGTTGGCGTCGAAGCTCCAGCGGCCCAGCACGCCGTCGAAGTCCTTCGTATCCAAGATGGCCTGACGGATGGCCTCCCGGTCCTTGCGGCCCACCCGCGTGATGGCGTCCAGCACTACCTTCGCGGCCTCGTAGCCGTAGGCGGCGTAGACTTCGGGCTCGGCCTGGTACTTCTCTTTGTAGGCCGTGTAGAACTCCTTGCCCTTGCCCGTTAGCTTGCTGGGCGGCACGCCGCCGAAGGTCAGGTAGGTGCCGAGGGCGGCCTCTCCCGCAGCGTCGACGAAAGCCTGGTCAAACATGCCATCGGGACCCATCAGGACGACGTTGGCCCCCAGCACCGACCGGAGGTCCTGCCAGAGCTTGCCGGCGTTGTTGGCAGTGATGCCGCCGAAGTACACCATATCGGCGCCGCTGTTTCGGATCTTCAGGGCCAGCGCCCGGTAATCTGCGGCGTTCCGGTCGATTCCCTCCGGGCCACCCACCACAGCCATGCCCAGCTTGCGGGCGGTATCGGCGAAGATGGTGGCGATGCCATGCCCGTACAGCTCGGTATCGTCCAGGACGTAGACCTTCGTGACGCCGAGTTGCTGCGCGAAGGCCGCGCCTACGGCCCCCTGGAGGTCGTCGGCGGGGACTACCCGCACATAGTTGCGCTGGCCCGTGGGGTAGTAGGTGTCCGGCTCGGTAGGATCGCCCTTGCCAGGCTTGGTCAGGCCGGGCCAGGTGTTCGCCGGGCTCACCATGGCCAGCTTGACGCGGTTGAGCACCGGGATAGCGATCTTGGCCGCGCCGGAGTTGAACGTCCCCAGGTACGCCACCACGTCAGGATCGTTGGCAGCCGCGTGGGCGTTCTCCGCTTCTTTGGCCTGGTCCCAGGCGCCGCCGCGCGCGGGGGTGCCGTCGTCCAGGTCGTAGTAGACCAGGGTCAAGTCGCCGATACGGTAGTTGACCTCCTCCAGGGCCATCACGAACCCGCGCACGATGCTATCCGTCTGGCCCTTATCGGAGCCGGAGCGGGGCATGCTGGAGACGATCTTGATGACGTTCGGGCCGCCGGAAACCCCGAGGGGCACCGTGGCCGTATGGGAGGACGGGCTGTCGCTGGACGTACAGCCCGCGAGCGCGAGCAGCGCAACCACGATGATGCTGAAGAGCGTGCCGATACGGGGAGCGTATGCCACTGCCGTGGGTCCTTTCCTCACTGTCACGAGCGAACGGTGAACGCAAGGGCGCAGGCGCCGTGCTCCTTGCTTTCCTCTTCGCTATAACGGAAAGGACCCTTTCGGTCGGCAATGCGGGAGTTTACAAAGGAAGATCAGTTTTGCCCTGGGGCTGGGGGTGGTCGTGCGCCAGTGGCGGCCAGCGGCCAGCGGGGTATCCTACCGGCGCCGCGGCGGGGTGTGCAGCGCGCGTTGCGCCGACCGCCCTATGGTCGGCCACGCCTGCCATCCGGATGGGGGAGGGCGCCGCCCTCGTGGACGTGGCCCGGATCGAGGTGAATGACCACGTCGTGGACACCCAACTCCGCCACCAGGCGGCGCTCGACCTCGGCAGCGATATCATGGGCCGCGCTCACGCTCAGACGCGGATCGACTTCCAGGTGCAGATCGATGTACGAGATGGTGGGGCCGAGGCGAGTGCGCACCGCGTGGCAGTCCTGCACGCCCGCGGTCGCGCAGGCCACCGCCATGACGACCTCCTCCGAGAACGCGGCGGTGTCGCTGAGGATGGCCGAACTGTGCCGCAAGATGGTGAATCCCACGTAGGCGATCACCCCCACGATCACCACGGCTCCGACCAAATCCAGTACCGTGAAGCCCAGGGCCGTGCCCGCCAGGGTGAGAATGACCGAGAAGGACACCAGGACGTCGCTCAGGGTATGGGCGGAATCGGCTATCAACAGGTCGCTGCGCAGCCGCTTGCCTTCACGGCGCTCATAGGTCGCCACGCCGATATTGATAGCCATGGTCCCGATCATCACCCCGAAGCTGAGCGCCGTAATCTCAGGGACCACGGGGTGCATGATGCGCTCAACTAGCGACTGGATGATCTCAAAACAGGTGACGAAGAGGAGCCCGGCGATACCCAGGGAGGCCAGCGTCTCGAACTTATGGTGGCCGTAGGGGTGGTCAACATCGGGCGGCGCCAGGGCCAGCGACACCCCGATGAGGCCGACCACATTGGAAGCGGTATCCATCAGGGAGTGGAAGCTGTCTGCCGTAATCGTCAGGGACTGGGTGAGCCAGCCCACCACAAACTTGGCGAGGGCAACCGTAAGGTTGAGCAGCAGCACCAGGGCCAGGACCCACCGCACCCGGCCCAGGCGCTGCATATCCCCTGCCGTCCTATGTCTCGGCGACTGCACCATAGCACCTTCCCCGCTCACCACCTGGGATGCAGCGTGGGTCTACTACGAAGAGGTAGGCGAAGGCCAGTCCCTCGCCCAGGCAGGCGCAGGCTGCGGGTCTGGCTTCTGGTCGTTGAAGTCTTCGATCAGCTCCAGCTCGTCAACCCCGCTGCCGCCGAACAGACGGCCAGCGCGCGCCAGTACGAGGCGTCCCCGCTGGTCCCAGTCGGCCCACGTCGCGCGGCCCAGCGGCCGCACGCTCCCGTCTGCCTTGCGCAGAGCGTAATCCACGGCGTAAAGCCCTCCGTAGGTTCCGAAGTTCTCGACCTGCTGCGTCATGAGCAGCGCGCGAGCTTCGGTGGTCGGCATGAATCGCTCCCACGTCGTCCGGGAGGCTTCGTTCTCTGTGAGCCGCCAACCATCACGCAGCAGCCGGTTGAAATGCACGGTCCGGTCGGTCCACTCCGCGGTACCGTCGATGTAGGGGATCGCGCGCGGCGGGGTACGTCTCAGCCAGGCGGGAACTGTCCCAATATCGGGGGCCCCGTCGCTGAAACCTACCCATAGCGACCAGCGGTCCGGAAAGAATCCTCCCGTGTGCCATGTCCCTCCGACGAGCCAAACGGCCAGCGCGGTGAACCAGGGTGGCCGGCTTACCGCGACCCACGAATCAGCCGACCCTTTGCCGCCGTCCTGTCGTACGAACGCGACAAAGAGCGAACCGTCGGCCGAAACGTCGCATCGGCGTTCATACACGCGCCCTTTCAGCCACTGCCCGTGCTCGAACCGATCGGTATCCGTGTGCCAGATGCTCATCCGGACCCAATCGCTGGGGCCGCGGCGCAACACCACGCCGGTTGGCGCCTCGCGGGCCAAATACACGAACAGCCGGCAGGGCGCATCGCTTTCACGCATGCTCACGTAGCCGACATCCCCCAGAGCAACCCGCTTGGCCCGACCAGCGCGTCCAGAGAACGCCTGCACAGTAGGCCGTCGCTGCCCAGGCTGTCGATCTCGATGCTCGTCCAGCCATGTCTTACCAGCCTTTGCGATGCAACTCGCTCGGCCCGTCGCCGTGGCAATTAGGCAGGAAGGCGATAACTCGGTCTCAGTAGGTAGCGGTACGTCGCCAACACGTTTCGTGCCGGGCGGCAGCGGCTTCCGTGCAAGGAACTTTCTGCTACCTGCTTAGCATAACGCAGCGTGTGATGGCGCACCAGGCTCCGGGATGGCACGTATGGGAGCGCCGGCCAGGTTTTCAGGCGATGTCCAGGGCGCTGCGTGGTCCCCGGACGTTGGCTCGGCACTCCACTCCGTCCTGTGAGCGCGCGCCCCATCCCGCGCTCGGCCTACTCTTCTGGCAATGAAGGGGGAGCGCGTTCGCCCTCTCCGGGGCGAGATGGTTGCGCTGGGGCGGAGAGTGCGTTATGCTGCGGCATGTCGGTTTCCCGCGCGCTGCGCCCCGCTCAGGGTGATCCAGCGTAGCCCAAGAGCAACGCACCGGGCACCGGAACAACTCTCTGGCAGCCGGGGGAAGCGCCCGTGGTCAAACTGCCGGTATCCACCGCCGGGATCCCTCTGAGTATAGCATTCCTGATCGGGATCATCGGGCCGTGGCTCCCCTGGCCTGCTGATCTCACCCCGGCAGGCCGGGCAGCCCTCGCGATTACCCTCGCCGTAGTGCTCCTGTGGGGGAGCGGCGCCCTGCCCTCGGCGGTCGCCGCACTGCTGGCGATTGTGCTACTCATCGTGACCGGCGCCGCCTCCCTGTCCGAGGCGCTCTCCGGCTATTCCCTCCCCATCGTCTTTTTCCTGCTGGGCGTGCTGGGGCTGGGCCTGGCCGCCATCGAGTCGGGCCTGGGCAAGCGCCTGGCCATGCTCCTCCTGGCGCGGGCTGCCGGTCGGCCCGGCCAGCTGTACCGGGAGATGATCATCTCCTTTGCCGCCCTCGCCTTCCTGCTACCCTCGGCCAGCACGCGCGGGGGCGTGCTGCTCCCTGTGTACGAGGAAGTGTTGCGCCTGCTCGCCATGCCGCGGGACAGCGCGCTGGCGAAGGCGCTCATGCTGGGGCTGGCGGCCCTCAACCGCCTGGGCTCCACCGCGCTGCTCACCGGCGGCATTACCCCGGTGACCGCGGCGGCGCTGATCGGCGGCTTCTCCTGGAGCCGCTGGTTGGTCCTGGTGGCGCTGCCGATGTACGCTATCCTGGTGCTGGGCGGCCTCCTGGTGTATGCCCTGTACCGCCCGCGCGCCCACGCTGTAGCCAGCCACCTCCCCGCCCTCCCGCCC
>JACQUQ010000118.1 GCA_016210175.1 Chloroflexota bacterium
CACCGACATGGAGATCAACTGCCGCAGCCAGCTCTCCCTGCTGGAGGCCTGCCGCAAGCACAACCCCGGCGTGAAAATCGTCTATTCCGGGACCACCCAGATCTACGGCGCGGTGGACGCCGCGTCCCTGCCAGTGACCGAGAAGCACCTGGGCCGTCCCATGGACGTGAACGGCATCAACATGATGGCCGGGGAGTGGTACCACATCCTGTACCACAACATCTACGGCCTGCGCGCCTGCTCCCTCCGCTTGACCCGCACCTACGGCCCGCGCATGCTGGTCAAGCACAACCGCCAGACCGCGCTGGGATGGTTCGTGCGCCAGGCCCTCGACGATGAGGAGATCACCGTCTTCGACGGCACCCAGCGCCGCGATTACACGTACATTGATGATGTGGTGGAGGCCCTGCTGCTGGCCGCGGCCTCGGAAGAGGCGAACGGCGAGATCTACAATCTCGGCGGGCTGGAGCCGGTGTCGCTCCGGGACCTGGTGGAGACCCTGATCGGCGTGGCCGGCAGCGGGCGCTACCGTATCGTCCCCTTCCCCGAGGACCGCAAGCGCATTGACATCGGAGACTTCTACGCCGATTATGCGAAGATCCAGCGGGTCCTGGGGTGGCAGCCCACGGTTGATCTGCGCACCGGCCTGGCCCGCACCGCAGCGTACTACCGCCAGCACCGGGAGCACTACTGGCCGAATACGGAGGACTGAGGACTGAGGGCCTCCCCTGAAGGCAGCAAGCACGAGGCAGCAGGCAGGAAAGCCTTCCCCACTGGGCAGCCTGGTTGCCTCCTGCTTTCCGCCTTCTGCTTGCTCAAAGAGTAGGAGCAGCCGTGCAGCCTATCCCCTTCCTCGACCTGAAAGGACAGCACCAGGCCCTGCGCACGGAGATCGATGCCGCCATCGCCGGGGTGCTGGAGCGGGGCCAGTTCATCCTCGGCCCGGAGGTCGCCGCCTTCGAAGCGGAGTTCGCCCGCTACACCGGGGCCGCGGACGGCGTCGCTGTGGCCTCCGGGACCGATGCGCTGCACCTGGCGTTGCGGGCCTGTGACATCGGCCCCGGCGACGAGGTCATCACCGTGGCGCACACCGCGGGGGCGACGGTGGCCGCCGTGGTGATGGCCGGCGCCAGGCCGGTGCTGGTGGATATCGATCCCCGCAGCTATACCATCGACCCGGAGCAGGTAGCCCGGCACATCACCCCGCGCACGCGGGCCATCCTCCCGGTACACCTCTACGGGCAAGCCGTCGATTTGGCGCCCCTGCTGGACCTGGCCCACCGCCACGGCCTGCGGGTGATCGAGGACTGCGCCCAGGCCCACGGCGCCGAGTACCGCGGCCGCCGGGTCGGGGGCTGGGGCGACCTGGGGTGCTTCAGCTTCTATCCCACCAAGAACCTCGGCGCGCTGGGCGACGCCGGCATGGTCGTCACCAGCGACCCGGCCCTGGCCGACCGGCTGCGGCTCCTGCGCCAGTACGGGTGGCGGGAGCGGGACCGCGCCGTGCTGCACGGCTACAACAGCCGCATGGACGAGCTTCAGGCCGCGGTGCTGCGGGTCAAGCTGCGCCACCTCGACGCCTGGACCGCCCGGCGGCGGGAGCTGGCCCAGCGCTATCGCCATCTCCTGGGCGAGTCCGGCGTCGCGCTCCCCGATGCGCTGCCCTACGGGCTGCACGTGTACCACCTGTTCGTCATCCGCAGCCCGCGGCGGGACGCCCTGCGGCAGCACCTCAGCGAGCAGGGCATCGGCGCCATGGTCCACTACCCGGTGCCGGTCCACCTCCAGGAGGCCTACCGGGGCCTGGGTCTGGGGCCGGGCGCGCTGCCCATCAGCGAGCGCTCCGCCGGGGAGATCCTCTCCTTGCCCCTGCACCCGGAACTGGCGGATGCGGCGGTGGAGCGGGTGGCCGCACTGGTGCGGGAGTTCCACACGAGGACTGAGGGATGAGGACGGAGGACTGAGCTACCACGTGCCGCCTGCACGCAGCACTCGGCACGCAGCACTCTATCCTTCCAGGGAGGGGCATGGACCCGGAACAGTACCAGATCATGTATGACCTGGAGGCCACCCACTGGTGGTATGCCGGCATGCGGGAGATCACCGCCGCGCTGCTGGACCGCTACCTGCCCCAGCGCCCCGGGCTGCGCATCCTGGACGCCGGGTGCGGCACCGGCGCCAACCTCCAGGCCCTCGAACGCTACGGCTCCGTGCTTGGCGTGGACATTTCCCCGCTGGCGCTGGCCCTGTGCCGCCGGCGGGGTCTGACCGGGGTCGCCCTGGCCTCGGTAGACCATCTCCCCTTCCGCGACGCGGCGTTTGACCTGGTCACGTCCTTCGATGTGCTGTACCACCTGGCGGTCCAGGAGGACCAGAGCGCCCTGCGCGAGTTCCGCCGGGTGCTCCGTCCTGGGGGGATGCTCTTCCTGCGGGTGCCGGCGCTGGGGTTCCTGCGGGCCGCCCACGATACCGCCGTCCACACTCGCCACCGCTACTCGACAGCCGAGCTTCGCAGGAAGGTCGCGGCGACGGGCTTCCGGGTCGTGCGGGCAACATATGCCAACACGCTGCTCTTTCCCGCCATCGCCGGGCTGCGCCTGGCGCAGCGGGCCACCGGACGGGCTACCGACCACCAGGGCGACGTCCATCCCGCCGCCCCTGCCGTCAACACTGCCCTGCGCGCTGCGCTGGGGCTGGAGGCGCGCCTGCTGCGCCGCGTGGACTTGCCCCTGGGGGTCTCGGCCCTCTGCGTTGCCCAGGCGCTCCCGTAAGCCGCTGACACGGCCA
The DNA here is from genome assembly GCA_016210175.1 of Chloroflexota bacterium. Taxonomy (GTDB): domain Bacteria; phylum Chloroflexota; class Dehalococcoidia; order SHYD01; family JACQUQ01; genus JACQUQ01. The sequence goes on from JACQUQ010000118.1 coordinate 2,788, forward strand.
CCCCCCGCTCCTGCCGCGCGCTACTCAGCGGCCAGATGACCGGAGCTGCCAGCGCCGGTCGGGCAGCGCCCCACGCAGGGCAGACACCCGGCCCAGAATGCGCGCCCAGGGCTCGCGGCCCTGCTGCTGAGGCGGCAGCGCCTGCTTCAGGGCGCGTTCCAAAGCCGCCGCCTCCCCAGCATCGAGCAGCAGGCGCACCGGGTCGGTCAGGTTGCGGATGCCCGCATCCAGTTTGGCCTGGACGGAGCTCAGGGGCTCCCCGGCAACCGCGCTACCCTGGAGCAGGTCGAACATTGCCTGTGCGTGGGTACGGTAGAGGAACAAGGGTGCGGCCATAGCGGTGCAGCAGGCCTCCTCCCTGAAGAGTGGGCAGGCCCCTCGCGGGCCAGGAGTATTGTGGGCTGCGGTGGGTGGCCCTGTCAAGCGGGAGCGTGCGGCGCGTGGCGGAGACGGACACGCGGGCCGCCGGCGCGCGGGGATTGTAAGGCTTTTGGCAGTAGCCACGGGCGGACTCACAGGGTTTTGGTAAGGAAATGGCTGGAAGTCCCACGGAGAACATACTACAATACATCGGACATACGTCGTGTGCTGCGGAACGCCACGGGGCGGGACCATTCCAAGAACGAAAGGCAGGCGCAATGCCAGAGATTCAACCTGGGCTGAAGGGCGTCTATCTGGCGACGACAGAATCCAGCTTCATTGATGGCGAGGTGGGCAAGCTCCTCTATCGTGGCTACAACATCCACGACCTCGCTGAACGCTCGACGTTCGAGGAGACCGCCTACCTCCTCCTCTATGGCAAGCTGCCCACCGCCCGGGAACTGGCGTCCTTTACTGCCGAACTGACGGCGCACCGCACCCTTCCGTCGGCGCTCTTCGAGGTTATCCGGGCTGTCGCTCAGGCCCATCCCATGGATGCGCTGCGGACTGCGCTCTCGGCCCTGGCGGCCTTCGATCCAGAAGCCAAAGATACCTCGCCCGAGGCCGCCCTGCGGAAAGGGGTGCGCCTTACCGCGCAGGCGCCGACCATCATCGCTGCCCACCACCGCATCCGGGAGGAGCGGGAGCCCATCGCCCCCCGGTCCGACCTGGGCCACGCCGCCAACTTCCTGTACATGCTGTTCGGGGAGGAGCATAGCCCGGAGGACGCGCGCACCCTGGATGTGGACCTGATCCTGCACGCCGAACACGGCGCGAACGCCTCGGCCTTTACCGCACGGGTGATCGCTTCGACCCAGGCCGACCTGCACGCCGCCATCACCGGGGCCATCGGCGCCTTGAAGGGGCCGGCCCACGGCGGCGCGGCGGAAGCGGTCATGCAGATGGTCGAGGAGATCGGCAGCCCGGAGCGGGCGACCGATTACATCCGGGAGCGGCTCGCCCGGCACGAGAAGATCATGGGCTTCGGCCACCGGGTGTACCGGGCGGAGGACCCCCGTGCCCGCCACCTGCGGGACCGCTCTCGCCGCATGGCCCAGGAGCGGGGCCAGCCCCACTGGTTCCAGATGCTCCAGATCATCGAAGACCAGATGAAGCCCTACCAGGAGCGCGGCATCTACGTCAACGTCGACTTCTACGCCGGGTCGATCTACTACCTGCTGGGCATCCCGGAGGACCTCTTCATCTCCGTCTTCGCGATGGGACGCGTGCCGGGCTGGGTGCTCCAGTGCATCGAGCAATACCGGGAGAACGTGCTCATCCGGCCCCTGCTGGAGTACACCGGGCCTCTGGACCTCCCGTACCTCCCCATCGAACAGCGGCAGTAAGCAGGCGGCCCTGCGGTACATCCCGGCGCCGCAGGCGTTGCCGGCACCCCCTGCACTCCGGCCCCCGCTTCTGCTGTTCGCCGGGAGCGTGAAGCTCCCGGCGTTGCGTCACCCCATCCCCTGCGCCCCTTCCCCATCGTCATAGTCACCCATGACCAGGGGCGGCCTCGCCCTGTGGTCGTTGTTGCCCTGCCTCCCTCCTGCCCTCCGCCTGGGCTGCTGCAAGGCGAATGTTCTCTATCCTCTGCGGTTGTCGTCGTTTGAACTCAGACCGGCGCTCCGGCGCCGACCTGCTGGGTGGGGCTGCCGGCCGCTCGCCGCGGCGTTGGGATGGGGAGGTGCGGGATGCGTACACGTGTGGCGGCTGCGGGGGTCGTCCTGGTGGCAAGTCTGGTCATCACGGGCGTGTTGGCGCTGCTGGCCTGGGGAAGCGCCGACGGCGGAGGAGCCGGGAGCGTCCTGCGTGCCGCAATGCAGCGGTACGGGCCGCCGTCCGTCTTCACCGCCCGTGATGGCCGGCAGGAACCCCAGGAGCCCCCGCCGCACCGCCCCCCGGCTGCTCCCGCCGCACCGCCGCCCCTGACGCTGGAGGCCATCTTTCCGCGCCCGGCCGACCTCTCCGGGCTGGACCCGGCGCGGCTCCGCACCATCGTCGTTACCGGCGATGTGATCCCGGCGCGGGTCGCCAATCACCGCATGGTCCGGCAGAACGCCTTTGCCGACGCTTTGGGAAACACCGCTCCGCTGCTCCGCGAGGCCGATCTGACCTTCATCAACCTGGAAGCGCCGCTGCCCAAGCACTGCCCGGTCATGCTCACGGGCATGCAGTTCTGCGGGGACCAGCGCTTCATCCAGGCCCTGAATGCGGCACAGATCGACGTGGCGAGCCTGGCGAACAACCATATCGACAACTTCGGGCCGCAGGGGTTCCAGGAGACGGTCGAGTTGCTGACCCGCCACGGCATACGCGCCGCCTATGATGACGTTATCGCCCAGCACGAGGTGCGGGGCCTGCGCTTCGCGTTCCTGGCCTTCAATGGGGTAGGCCCGCGCCTGGACCGGGACCGGATCGCCCGGACCATCCAGGAAGCGCGTCGGACGGCAGACGTGGTGCTGGTCATGTACCACTGGGGCCGGGAGTATACCCTGCTGCCCGAGACGCAGCCCGGCATTGCCGAAGACCACCCCCGCGCCATCGGCCGCTTCACGCTCGATGCCGGAGCGGACCTTGTGCTGGGCAACCACCCCCACTGGGTCCAGGGCATCGAGTTCCACCGGGACCGACTCATTACCTACTCTCACGGGAACTTCCTCTTCGACCAGACGTGGTCCCAGGAAACCCAGGAAGGGGTCATCGGGACATATACGTTCTCCGACACCCAACTGGTCGCGGTGCAGTACCACCCGGTGCTTATCGAGGACGCCTACCGGCCGCGTCTCCTCAGCCAGGAGGAGGGCGCACACATCCTTGAGCGCATGTGGCAGTCCAGCCGCATGCTCCGTGATCAGCCCTGGCAGGAAGAGCCCGCGCCGCACTGGAGCGGCAACGCGGCGCCGCAGCGACCGTAGGCGGTGGCGCTGCCCCCGGCGTGGTGTACTGCACGTTTTCCACGACACGCTCCTCCATTTCTGCACATTTTCCCGACACCCACGCCGAATTCCTGCCGATATTCCCGCTCTTTGCGGCTGCGTTTGCGTGGCAAGATGACCATGAGGAAATGGGATCAGCGCGTGACCAGGTGGGGACACCCTACGAGAGTCGTCCCGGCAAAACGTAGGTGCGCTGACGGAAGCAGCGTGGCGCGCTGACACGGCGGCACGTCTCCCACCGGCTCCAACAACGCGCAGCGAGAAGGAGGGTACACGATGGCTCTCCCGTCACGCCACAAATGGGCAGACAATCTGCCGCCAGACCGCGACCGGCAAGAACCACCAGCAGACCATCCCGCCGCAGCGCGAGAGGACGCCGGGCCCCCCGGCGCTCCGGGGTCGCTGTACGAACGCTATCAGCGGCTCGGGGTGCGGGTGTCCCAGGAACGCCTGGGCCGCCAGAAGCATTACGCTCAGGGCGAACGGACGTGAAGCCCCGCTTCCCGAAAACTAACGGGCCCTGAAGTTCATGGGACGTTCATTGACAAGCAGCAACCCGCGAGATACGCTCCTTGCAGAAGCAGGAAGCCCTATCGTGATCTTGGTCTCAATGCAGTTCACAGCTCGCGCTCACGGGTTGCGCCGCTCCGTCCCGGCAAGGTCTGCCTTGCCTTGCTATCCACTCATATCCTCCCGGCACCACGACCGCATATGACCCCTGCGCAGGCTACGACGCGCCGCCGTTGCTCACGCCGATCAACGTAGAGAGGTCCGGTCTCTTCAGCATCGTGCCACCTGGTGACCTGGTTTGCCGCGTCGTCCCTCGGCCTCCGCTGCGTTCGGCGTGGTCTGCGGACCCGCTCAAGGGTAGGGAACATGCGCATGCGCCTCGAACCTCGCTCCCTCAGCGGGCGCATTGTGACCAGTGTTGCCCTGGGCCTGACCTTCCTGCTCCTGGTCTTCGGCGCGGTGGTGCTCTGGACCGTTGACGAAAGCGCGGAAGCCGCTTATGCCGAGCGGGTCACCCTGGCGCAGGCCTTCGTGCGCCGGGTGGACGACGTCCTGCGCTACGCGCTGGTCACCCTGGAACGCGAGGCCGTGGGGCTCCGCATCAATCCCGGCCAGCCCCTGACGGACCACCAGATCCGGCACCTCGATGACCTCCATCGCCAGATAGGGATCTTCACGGTCTTGTCCATGACGGATACCCTCGGCAGCACGGTCTGGACGTACCCCCAGCGCGCGGATATCCGGATCGGGGCGCCGCTCACCCACCCGAGCGTCCAACTCGTCCTGCGCACCGACCGGCCGCAGATCACGGAGCTCCCGTCCCCGACCGGCGAGGACACCGTCTTCGCCTGCCTGGCCGTGCCGCTGCACGATGAAAACGGGCGTCTGGTCGGGGCGCTGATGGCGGAGATCGACCCCGGCCACCCGGCGCTGACGCTGCTGCCGAGTGAGGAGGGCGGCGACGGCGTCCACGTCTCGCTGATGAACGCGGCCGGCCGGGTCCTGGCCGGGTCCGAGGTGGTCCACGCCGGGGTTGGCCCTGCCCACCGGGCGCTGCTGGACGATCTGATCGTGGGCCAGGTGGCGGGGTATCGCGTGCACCAGCCGCCGCCGGAGACGGGGATACCAGCCCACCTGGTGGCATACGCGCCAGTGTGGCTCTTACCGTCGTGGGGCGTGGTGGTCGAGCAGGTGCAGGACGTCGTCCTGGCTCTGCCCTATCGGCTCCAGCAACGGTTAGTGCTCTTCGGCCTGATCACGCTGCTGTTCGTCGCGGTCCTGGCCTGGTACGACGTGCGCCGCGTCGTGGGCCCCCTCCAGTACCTCACGAGTGTTGCCTCGCGTTTTGCCGGCGGCCAGTTGGACGAGCCGGTGTACCTGGAGCGCGCGGACGAGCTTGGGATCCTGGCCCGTGCCTTTGAGCTTATGCGGCAGCGGCTACGCGCCTCCCTGGCGGAGATCGAAGAGTGGAACCGCGAGCTGGAGCGGCGGGTGGCCGCCCGCACCGCGGAGGTGGAGCGTCGCAACCGGGAACTGGCACACCTCAACGCCATTGCTGGCGTCGTCAGCGGGTCCCTCGAAGCGCGGACCATGTTGCAGCGGACACTGAACCATGTCGTGCAGATCACGGGCGTGGAGGCCGGGTGTTTCTGGGTCAGCGAGAGCAACGGCAGCGCGCTGGTGGCCGCGGCGCAGTTTGGCCTGCCCGGAACGGTACAGGCGGAGCGGGTCTGCATCGACCGTTGCCTGTGCGGCCGGGCCGCGCGCCTCAACCAGGTCCTCATCGGCCCCGGCGCGGGCATCGATCCCGAAGCCCTCGCTTGCCAGGCGGCTGGCTTGCAGTCGGCCGTGGCGGTCCCGCTGCCAGCGGGCGAGCAGGTCCAGGGCGTGTTATTCCTTGGATCGAAGCAACCGGACTACTTCCCAGAATCGGGCGTGGCCACGCTGGCCGCGATCGGGCGACAGGTGGGGATCGCCCTGGCGAACGCGCGGCTCTATGAAAGCCTCCAGGCGCGCGAGCGGGAGCGGGCCGAACTGCTCCAGCTGGTGATAGACGGACAGGAGGAAGAACGGCGCCGCCTCGCCCAGGAGCTCCATGACGAAACCAGCCAGGCGCTGGCCTCGCTGCAACTCGGCCTCGAACGGCTCGCCGCGGGGAGCGACCCCGGGCACGCCCGGCGCCTGGCTGCGCAACTGCAACAGGTCGCCGCAGAAACCCTCGCGGAGGTTCACCGGTTGGCCATCGAGCTCCGGCCCAGCGTGCTGGACGACGTCGGGCTGGTCGCGGCCATCGAGCGCTATCTCCAGGAATATCGCCACCGCTGGGGCCTGACTACAGACTTCGCGCCGGTCGGCGTCGATGCCGTGCGCCTGATCCCTGCTGCCGAGACCGCCGTCTACCGGATTGTGCAGGCGGCGCTGACCAACGTCGCCCAGCACGCCCAGGCCCAGCACGTGAGCGTCTTGCTCCAGGAACGAGATGGCCGACTGGTGGTCGTGGTCGAGGACGACGGGCGGGGCTTCGACCTGGCCGCGGTCCATGCTGCCCCGCTGGAGCGCCGCCTGGGGCTGGCCGGGATGGAAGAGCGCGCGTCGCTCATCGGCGCGACACTGACGATTGAGACCGGACCCGGCACCGGCACCTCCGTGTTTCTTGAGGTCCCGCTCGAACCGAACTACCGGAAGTGAGGAGGCCGATGAAGAAGCTGCGGGTGATCCTGGCCGACGATCACGGCGTCCTGCGGGCCGGCCTGCGCGCCCTCCTGGACGAGCAAGCTGACCTGGAGGTGGTGGGCGAGGCCGAGACGGCAGAAACCGCGGTGCGCCTGGCAGAGGAACTGCGGCCGGACGTGGCCGTGGTCGATGTGCGGATGCCGGGGGATGGCCTGGTCGCCGCCCGGCGGATGAAGCAGGAACACCCGGAGCTGGCGGTCTTGATCCTCAGCCAGTACGATGACCCGGCCTACGTCCACCGGGCCCTGAGCGCCGGCGCTTCCGGCTACGCGCTCAAGCATTCCTCTGGACAGGAACTGCTGCTGGCCATCCGAGCAGTGGCGCGGGGCGGCGTGTATGTCCATCCGGAGGTGGCCCGGGTGTTGGTCGAGCAGCCTTGGGGACCCCGCCAACGCAAACTGCTGGCCCCGGCGCAACTCCTGAGCGAGCGCGAGGCCCAGGTGCTCCGCCTGGCCGCCCTCGGCCACACCACGGAGCAGATCGCCGCATACCTCTTCCTGAGCATCCGGACGGTAGAAACGTACAAACGGCGCGGCATGGACAAATTGGGGTTGACCGGGCGCGCCGCCCTGGTCCGCTACGCCCTGGAGCACGGCCTTCTGGAGGAGGAGCCAGGGTCATGACCGACCGTGTCCGTCCACCCACGGCCATTGCCGCGGCCGGCACGGCAGGCCGCGCCGCGATCCGCGGGTCTGCGCCACTCACGTTTTCCACGACACACCCCGGCAATTCCGCACGTTTTCCCTGACAGCCTCTGAAAACTTCTGCGTAAATTTCCGCTCTTTCCCAGCGCGTTTGCATGGCACAATGGGCACGTGAACGGAGTCCCGAAGGGGCTATCACCGGGGAGCGGTTCATTATGCCGATGTTTGGACCACCGGGAGCAGCCAGTCTCGCGACCTGTCGGTCATCCGACCCGCCTCTGAGCCTTGTCCTGTGGTGCGGTCGCAAGGTAGGGGAACCCTTCCCCCAGGCGCGCTGACAGGAGGTCTCGTATGGAAAAGGTCAACAGGCGGCAGTTCTTCAAAGTGGCCGGGGGTGCGGGGGCCACTGCCCTCCTGGCGTATCTTCCCGTCCGGTCGCCCACCGGCGCCGAGCAAGGCAGCAGCGCGGCGCAGCAACCGCCGCGGCGGCTGCGCCGCTGGGTCATGGTCATCGACCTGCGCCGCTGCGACGGTTGTGTGAGCGCCGACCAACCACCCCAGTGTACATCGGCCTGTATCCTCGGGCGAATGGTGCCCACGGGTATGGAGTGGATCCAGGTCTTCGAGTACGAGTTGCCGGGAGGCGGGACCCAGTTCGTCCCGGTGCCTTGCCAGCAGTGTACCAACGCCCCCTGTGTCAACGTCTGCCCCATCGGCGCCACCTTTGCCACACCGGAAGGCATCGTGCTCATCGACCAGGACCGCTGTATCGGTTGCCGGCTCTGTATGGCCGCCTGTCCCTACCAGCGGCGCTTCTTCAACTGGGGCGAGCCGGAGATCCCCGAACGGGCCCTGTTTTCGGAGTACAACGTGGAAACCCAGATCCCGGCCCGGCGGGGCACCGTGATGAAGTGTGATTTCTGCGGGGAGGCGCCGCGCCAGGGCTACCTGCCCTACTGTGTGAACGCCTGCCCCAACGGCGGCCTCTACTACGGCGATCAGGAAGAAGACATCGCCACCAACGGCCGGGAAGTGGTCAAGCTCTCGCGGTTCCTCTCCCAGAACAAAGCCTACCGCCTGAAGGAAGACTTCGGCACCAAGCCGTCGGTCTACTATATCCCCGGACGCGGCGAGGACGTGGGACGCGACGCTTTCGACCCGCGGAAGCCGAAGCCCGTTGCATGGCCCTGGGACTCCCGGAACCGGTCGGCGCAGCAGCAGGCGCAAGGGAAGGAGGAGTCCCGTGAGCGCTGATGTCCACCTGGCCCTGGCGGCGCGACACCGGCGGCTGGAGCAGGCAGTGCTGGCGCCCTTGACGGGGGCATCCTGGAAGTACTGGGCCTGGGTCGCCTTCCTGCTGGCGGTGCTGGCCTGGGGAGCCTACGCCTACTACACCCAACTCCGGGACGGCCTCATCGTAACTGCGCTCCGCGATAAGATCTCCTGGGGCTTGTATATCACCAATTTCGTATTCTTCATCGGCATCAGCCACGCCGGGACCCTGCTCTCCGCCATCCTGCGGGTCGTCAAGGCCGGCTGGCGGGTGCCCGTGACGCGCATGGCCGAGTTCATTACGGTGGTGGCGCTGATGGTCGGCGCGCTCTTTCCCCTCATCGACATGGGCCGCCCGGAACGGGTCCTCAACATGTTCATCTACGGGCGGTGGCAATCGCCCCTGGTATGGGATATCCTCGCCATCTTCACCTATCTTACGGGGAGTATCCTCTACCTCTATATCCCGCTCATTCCCGATCTGGCGCTCTGCCGGGACGCTATCAGCAAGAAAGTCTCTCCCCTGAAGCGCTGGTTCTACGCGGTGACGGCGGTCGGCTGGCTGGGGACCGCGCGCCAGCACCGGCGCCTGGTGCCGGCGATGGGCATGATGATGGTGATCATCATTCCGGTGGCCGTCTCGGTCCACACC
>JACQUQ010000124.1 GCA_016210175.1 Chloroflexota bacterium
GCCCCGCCGGCCCCGGAGGTGGCGCCCCCGGCTGCGGCGGCCCCGGAGGAGGCGGAGGTCTTTCAGCTCAACCGCATGCAGCAGTTCATCGCCCGCCGCATGGTGCAGAGCAAGGTCGAGCTGCCCCACTTCTACGTCACCACCGAGATCGACATGACCGAGGCGGGGACCTTCCGGAGGGCATTGAACGAGGCCCTGGCCGGGGAGACCAGCGTCACCTTCAACGACCTGGTCCTCAAGGCCGTCGCCCTCACCCTCCGGCGCTTCCCGGCGGTCAATGCCACGTGGGACAACGGGCGGCTGCTGGTACACCGGCGGGTCAACGTGGGGTTCGCGGTCGCCATGGCCGAAGAGCGCGGCCCCGGCGGGCTGGTGGTGCCGGTGATCCCGGACGCCGATCAGAAGAGCCTGCGCCAGATCGCGACGGAGACCAAGGAACTCGGCGAGAAGGCGCGGGCCGGGCGCATTACTGAGCGGGAGCTGGCCGGCGCCACCTTCAGCATCAGCAACCTGGGCATGTTCGGCGTGGACCAGTTCACCGCGATCATCAGCCCGCCCCAGAGCGCCATCCTGGCGGTGGGCGCTATCGGGAAGAAACCGGTGGTGCAGGACGATCAGATCGTCGTGCGCGACCGGATGCGGGTCACGCTGTCGGTGGACCACCGCGTGTTCTACGGCGCCACCGCAGCCCAGTTCCTCCAGGAGCTCAAGCGTATCCTGGAGCGCCCCATGATGCTGATGTAGGCCGGCGACCCGCGCGCCGCCTTCAGCCAGATGGCTGATCCTGGGGGCGTGTGTGTGCCAAGGAGAGGGGTATGGCGGACTTTGATCTGGTCATCCTGGGCGGCGGCACCGGCGGCTATCCGGCGGCCATCCGGGCCACCCAGCTGGGCATGAAGGTGGCCCTCATCGAGCGGGACAAGCTCGGGGGCACCTGCCTGCACCGCGGCTGCATCCCCACCAAGGCGTTCCTGGAGAGCGCAGAGGTGCTGCACCTGGCCGGGCGCAGCGCAGAGTACGGCGTCACCACCGGCAGTCCGGCCCTGGACTACGGCGTCGTCTTCCAGCGCAAGAACCGGGTGGTGGACCAGCTCCACCGTGGGGTGGAGGGGCTCATGCGCCGCAATAAGATCGAGGTCATCCGCGGCGAGGGCACGATCAGCGGCCGGGGCCGCATCACCGTCAACGGTGAGGGGCCGGCGCGCGAGGTGACCTGGGACCACCTCATCATCGCCACCGGCTCCCGCCCCCGGGGGCTGCCGGGCGTGGAGTTCGACGGCCAGCGCGTCATCAACAGCGACCACATCACCATGGAGTTGAAGCGCGTGCCCCGGTCCCTGGTCATCATCGGCGGGGGGGCCGTCGGCGTGGAGTTCGCCTCCATGTACCGGGACTTCGGCGCGGAGGTGACGCTGGTCGAGTTGCTGCCGGCCCTGGTGCCTCTGGAGGACCGGGAGGTTGGCGAGGCCCTCCAGCGGTCCTTCGTGCGCCGGGGCATCACGGTCAAGACCGGCGTCGGGGTGAAGCCGGAGACCGTCCAGGTCTCCGACGCTGGCGTTGCCCTGGAGGTGGGCGGCGAGGGCGCGACCGAGCGCCTGAGCGCCGAGGCACTGATCATCGCGGTGGGCCGCGGGGGCGTGGTCGAGGGCATCGGCCTGGAGCAGCTTCCGGGCGTCCGGCAGGAGCGTGGCCTCATCCAGGTCGATGAGGTGATGCAGACCGGCGAGCCCAAGGTGTACGCCATCGGGGACGTGGTTGGCGGCTATGCCCTGGCCCATAAAGCCTGGAGTGAGGGCGTGGTGGCCGTGGAGCACATCGCCGGGCTGCGGCAGCGCGGCCTGGACTACCGCCGGGTGCCGCGCTGCACCTACAGCCGGCCGCAGATCGGCAGCATGGGCCTCTCCGAGCAGGAGGCACGGCAGCAGGGCTACAGCGTCAAGGTCGGCAAGTTCCCCTTCCAGGCCAACGGCCGCGCGCTCATCCTGGGCGAGTCCGAAGGCTTCGCCAAGATCGTGGCCGACGCCGGTTCCGGGGAGATCCTGGGCGTGCATATCATCGGCCCCCACGCTACGGAGTTGATCCCCGAAGCGGTCATGGCCCGCTACCTGGAAGCCACGCCCCTGGAGATCGGGACGGCCGTCCATGCCCACCCGACCCTCTCCGAGGCGCTGGCCGAGGCCGCCCTGTCCCTGGAGGGTCGGCCCATGCACATCGCACATTAGGAAGGAAATAGCCCTCACCTACCCCCCAACCCCCTCCCTCTCCCACGTGGGAGAGGGAGGGGGTGCCGAGCAGAGCGAGGCGGGGGAGGGCGAGGGCGAAGGGATACCGCCATGACGACGACCGACCCCGGTATGGTGCAGCGTCCGGACTGGCTGCGGGTCCGCGTGCGGAACGGCCCCAACTTCCGGGACCTCAAGCAGATCATGCAGGACCTGACCCTGCATACCATCTGCGAGGAGGCCCACTGCCCCAACATCACGGAGTGCTGGGAGTACCGCACCGCGACCTTCCTCATCCTGGGGGACACCTGTACCCGGCGCTGCGCCTACTGCGCGGTGCAGACGGGGCTGCCCCGCGGCCTGGACCTGGAGGAGCCGGAGCGGCTGGCCCAGGCGGTGCAGCGCATGGGGCTCAAGCACGTCGTCATCACCTCCGTGACGCGCGACGACCTGCCCGACGGCGGTGCGATGATCTTCGCGGCCTGCATCCACAAGCTGCACCAGAGGATCCCCGGGTGCAACGTTGAAGTCCTCATCCCGGATTTCAAAGGCTCGGAGGCAGCCCTGGCGACGGTCATGCGGGCGCGCCCCGACGTGCTCAACCATAACATCGAGACCGTGCCGCGCCTGTTCCCCAAGGTGCGTGCGGGTGGCCGGTACCAGCGGTCCATCGAGCTATTGGCGCGGGCCAAGGAGCTGGCGCCAGACATCCCCACCAAGAGTGGCATGATGGTGGGCCTGGGCGAGACCTACGAGGAGATCCTGGCGGTGATGGCCGACCTGCGGGACGCTGAGGTAGACCTGCTCACCATCGGCCAGTACCTGCGGCCCAAGGGTCAGTACGAGTACGTGCCCATGGCCCGCTACTACCACCCCAGGGAGTTCCAGCAACTGAAGGAAGAGGGCCTGCGCCTGGGCTTCAAGCACGTGGAGTCGGGGCCGCTGGTGCGCAGCTCCTACCACGCCCACCAGCAGGTGGAGGCCATGCGGGAGGAGACCTCAGCGCAGCAGGCAACGTGACCCAGACCAAACCAGCGCGGCCACGCCCTTGACCGGGGCGTGGCTGAGCATGATAAAGGTGGTGTAGGATGCCCCTCGATCCCCAGGCGCAGCGCTACCTCGACCAGTTGGCCGCGCTGGGCGCGCCGCCCATCTGGGACGTACCGGTGGAAGAGGCCCGCCGGGCGCGCCGCAGCCGCTCCGTCGGTACGGTGGAGGACCGCCGCATACCCGGCCCCGGCGGGCCGCTGCCGGTGCGCCTCTACACGCCCCCCGGCGACGGTCCCTTCCCGGTCCTGGTGTACTGGCACGGAGGCGGGTGGGTCACCGGGGACCTGGACAGCATAGATACCCTCTGCCGGCTGCTGTCGGTGTGGGGCGCGTGTGCCGTGGTCTCCGTAGACTACCGGCTGGCCCCCGAGCATCCCTTCCCGGCGGCGGTGGACGATGCCTATGCCGCCACGGTCTGGGCGGCGGAGCACGCCGGGACCTTCGGGGGCGATCCGGGCCGGATTGCGGTGGGGGGCGACAGCGCCGGTGGGAACCTCGCCGCGGCGGTGACGCTGCTGGCCCGCGACCGGGGGCGCCCGCAGCTGAGCTACCAGCTCCTCATCTACCCGGTGCTGGACTGTGACCCGGATACAGCAACCTATACGGAGTACGCCGAGACCGGCTTGTTGACGAAGGCGGCGATGCTCTGGTACTGGGATCAGTACGTTCCCAACCAGGCCGACCGTCGCAACCCGCTGGCGGCGCCGCTGCGGGCGTCGGACCTCAGCGGCCTGCCCCCGGCGCTGGTCATTACCGCCGAGTACGACGTTTTGCGGGACGAGGGCGAGGCGTATGCGGCACGGCTGCGCGCGGCCGACGTGCCCGCGGACCTCACGCGATACCACGGGATGATCCACGGCTTCGTCAGCCAGGCGGCGGTGCTCGACCAGGGTAAAATGGCGATCATGGAGTGCGCGAACGCGCTCAAAGCGGCGTTCGCGCCCGGTAGGGAGTGAGCAGCGGCGACATGGCGGCATCCCACAGCGCCCCCTGGCACATCCTGCGGCCCGGCCGCCTGGAGTACGGAGCGGCCTGGCGACTCCAGCAGGGGCTGGTGCGGGCGCGCCAGCAAGGGCGTATCGGCGACGTGCTTATCCTGCTGGAGCACCCACCTACCTACACCATCGGTCGCCGGGGGACGCGAGACCACGTGCTCCTCGACCCCGCAGAGTTGGCCCGCCAGGACATCGCCGTCTACGAGGTAGACCGGGGCGGCGAAGTCACCTACCACGGGCCGGGGCAACTGGTGGGCTACCCCATCCTGGACCTGCGCGGCCGGGGCCGGGATGTCCATACGTATGTCCACGGCCTGGAGGCCATCCTGATCCGCACCCTGGGCGACCTGGGGATCGCCGCCGCGACCCTGCCCGGCATCGTGGGCGTCTGGGTCGGCCTGGAGAAGATCGCGGCCCTTGGCGTGCGGGTCTCCCGCGGCGTGACTAGCCATGGCTTCGCTCTCAACGTGACCACCAACCTCGACCACTTCACCGGCATCATCCCCTGCGGCATCACCGACAAGGGCGTGACCTCGCTCCTCCGGGTCCTGGGCCGGCCCCTGCCCCTCGATGCGGTGGCTGATGCCTTCCTGGCGCGCTTCCTGGAGGACTATCCTGGTCCGGCCGTGGAC
>JACQUQ010000126.1 GCA_016210175.1 Chloroflexota bacterium
CAGCCGAAGGGCTCAGGGCAAGCCTTTCGACCAGCTCAAGGAACGGGTTCTATTGTCCCAGCCCGCCTATTTTCAGGCCGGCCAGTGCCCCACGTCCCACCCCCAGGAACGCCTGCCCTCTACCTCCGTGCCCCCTCTCTCCGATGCTGCGGGGTAGTCCGAGCTTGGTCGTACCCGATTTCTCCCTTATAATGGATTTCAGTCTGGATGAAAATTGTCACAAGCTTGATTATTCCACGCGCGATGGAGGGTAGGATGCTGGAGGCGGAGCGCCAGGTTCCGGATTGGTGGGCGGAGGCTACCTCGGCGGTGGCCCGGATGCGCGCCGTCGCCCTGGTCTCGGAGGCTGTGGCGCGAGTGGCGACGGCAGTGGCCCGCGAAGTGAACCTGGAGCGCATGGTCGCCGCGGTCCTCGACCAGGCGGTGATGACGCTGGGCGCGCGGGCGGCGCACGTCTACCTGGTCGCCGAGGAGCGCCGCGAGCTGCACCTGGTCGGTCAGCGCAACCTCCCGTCCGACCTGGTGCTGCGGCTGGCGCGGGTCCCCTTCGATGCCCCGTTCCTGGCGGGCCGGGCGGCCAGCACCCGGCAGATCCAGGTCGTCGAAGACGTGGCGACGCTCGACCCCGTCTTGACCGTCGCCCGCGATATCCTCTCCCGCACCGGCTCCGGGAGCATCCTCTCGGTGCCGCTGGTCGCCTTCGGCCGTCTGGTGGGGGTGCTGACCTACACCCTGCCGCAGCCCCACCACTTCACGCCGGAGGAACTGGCGGCGCTGCACACCATCGCCGAAATCTTCGCGGTGGGCTTTGCCAACGCCCAGGCCTACGAAGCGGAGCGACGCCTGCGGGTGCAAGTCGAGGCGGTTAGCCACGCCGCCCTGGCCATCTCCGAGGAGTTCGACCTGCGCGCCGTCCTCCAGACCATCGTTGAGCAGGCGCGGGTGGTCGCCGGCGCGCAGTACGCGGCCCTGGGCATCATGAGCGCCGACCCGGAGCAGCCCTTCGACCCCTGGGTCTTCAGCGGGCTGACCCCGGAGCAGGCAGCAGCCGCTGGAACCGGGCGCCATCCGCGGCCGGTCGGCACGCTGGGGGTGGTCGCCCGCGCGGGGCAGGCGGTCCGCGTCGCCGATATCCGTCAGCACCCCGCCTTCGCGGGCTTGCCGCCGCAGCACCCGGCGCTGACCAGCTTCCTGGGGGTGCCCATCCGCTACCAGGGGCGGAGCGTGGGCAACCTCTACCTGGCGAACAAGGTCGGCGGGGAGGAGTTCACCGCAGCGGACCAGCAGGCCGTCGCGCTCCTGGCCCAGCACGCGGCCCTGGCCCTGGAGCACGCCCGCGTCCACCAGCAGATGGCCGCGGAGATCGCGGAGCGCCGCCGGGCCGAGGCGCAACTGCACGCCACCGCCGCGGAGCTGGAGCGGTCCAACGCCGAACTGCAACAGTTTGCCTACGTCGCCTCGCACGACCTCCAGGAGCCGCTGCGCATGGTCGCCAGCTTCACCCAACTCCTGGCGCGGCGCTATCGGGGCAAGCTGGGCCCGGACGCCGATGAGTTCATCGCCTACGCCGTGGACGGGGCCACCCGCATGCAGCGCCTGATCGAGGACCTGCTGACCTACTCTCGCGTCGGCACGCGCGGCCGGCCCTTCGCGCCGACGGACGCCGCGGCGGTGGTGGATCAGGTCATCACCGACCTGGAGGCCGCCATCCGCGAGAGCGGCGCCACCGTGACCCGCGACGCCTTGCCGACCGTCCTGGCCGACCCGGTGCAGTTGGGCCAACTCTTCCAGAACCTCATCAGCAACGCCATCAAGTTCCACCGGGACGCGCCGCCGCGGGTCCACCTCTCCGCCGAGCGCCGGGACCAGCAGTGGGTGTTCTCGGTCCAGGATAACGGCGTGGGTATCGCGCCCGAGCACCTGGACCGCATTTTCGTGATCTTCCAGCGCCTGCACACGCGGCAGGAGTTCCCGGGGACGGGCATCGGCCTGGCTATTTGCAAGAAGATTGTCGAGCGGCACGGCGGCCGCATCTGGGCCGAGTCGCAGCCCGGCCAGGGAACAACCTTTTTCTTTACCCTGCCTGCTGATCTGTCACCCCTGGGGTGAGATTGCCCACCATGCTGGGGGATGGGGTGCCAGCTTGCAATGCCCCTGTAACACAGCACAAGACAGAAACAGGTGATAACATACGATGACACCTACTGATAAGGTACGACCCATCGAGATCCTGCTGGTGGAAGACAACCCCGGCGATGTCCGGCTGACCGTCGAAGCCCTCCGAGAAGGCAAGGTCCGCAATCGTTTGAGCGTGGTCATGGATGGGGAAGAGGCCGTTGCGTTCCTACGCCGGCAGGGCCAGTACGCCGAGGCGCCGCGCCCCGACCTCATCCTGCTCGACCTCAACCTCCCCCGCAAAGACGGCCGCGAGGTGCTGGCGGAGATCAAGGCGGATGCGCAGCTCCGGATGATCCCGGTGGTCGTGCTGACCACCTCGAAGGCGGAGCAGGACATCCTCATGAGCTACCACCTGCACGCGAACTGCTACATCACCAAGCCGGTGGACCTGGACCAGTTCATCGTCGCGGTGAAATCCATCGAAGACTTCTGGCTCACGGTGGTGACACTACCGAGGATATGACCCGATGACCCAAGACCCACTGAACGTCTTACTGATTGAGGATAACCCCGGGGACGCCCGGCTGATCCGGGAAATGCTGGCCGAGGTCTGCCCCAGCCATTGCCGTCTGGAGCACGCCGACCGGCTCGCGACCGGCCTTGCCCTCCTGGCGCAGGCCCATTACGACGCGGTGCTGCTGGACCTGGGGTTGCCCGATAGCCAGGGGCTGGACGCCCTGGCGCGGGTGCAGGCCCAGGCCCCAGACCTGCCCCTGGTGGTGCTGACGGGGTCGTACCTGGACGAGGATCTCGCCCTCCGGGCCGTGCAGGAGGGCGCCCAGGACTACCTGGTCAAGGGCGAGGTGGAGGGGCACGTGCTGGTGCGCGCCCTGCGCTACGCCATCGAGCGCAAGCGGGCCGAGACCGCGCTCCGGGCCAGCGAGGAGCGCTTCCGCTCGCTCCTGCAAACCGCCCCCAGCGTCATCCTGGCGCTGTCGCCGGACGGCCGCATCGTGGAGTTCAACCAGGAAGCGGAACGGCTCTATGGGCGCACACGGGAGGAGGTCCTGGGCCAGGACTACCTGGCGGCGTTCCTTCCTGAAGCGGTGCGGAACGCGGTGGCCGCTGACATGGCAAACGTCCTGGGAGGAGCGCCAACCCGAGGCTTTGAGAACCCGGTCCGGGGCAGCGATGGCCGGGAGCGCGTCCTGGTATGGAACGTGGACCGGGTGCTGGACTGCCAGGGCCAGCCCGTGGCCATCCTTGCGGTGGGGCAGGACATCACCGCGCGCAAGCGGGCCGAGGAAGACCTGCGGGCCAGTGAGGAACGCTTCCGCCTGCTGGCGGAGACCGCCCAGGATACCAACTTCCGCTACCGGCTCGTGCCGACGCCAGGCGCGGAGTACGTCAGCCCAGCCGCCACGACCATGTTCGGGTACACGCCGGAAGAGTACTACGCCGACCCCGCCCTGATCTTCAACGTGGTCCACCCCGACGACCGTCCGCTCCTGGAAGCGCACCTCCGGAACCCGGCCGCGGCGCCAGCCCCTTCGCTCCGCTGGATACGGAAAGACGGAACCACAATCTGGACGGAGCAGCGCATCGTGCCCCTCGTGGACGCGGCGGGCAACGTGGTGGCGATCCAGGGCATCTGCCGCGACGTCACCGAGCGCGTCCGGACTGAACAGGCGTTGCGGAGGTGGGCGGATATTTTCGAGTTCACGCGCTGGGGCGTGGTCGTCGGCAGCGATGATGGTACGACCCTGGAGATGATGAACCCGTACTTCGCGGAGATGCACGGGTACACGGTGGAGGAGCTTACCGGCAGGCCCATCGCCGACGTCTTCGCCCCGGAGTGCCGGGCGGACCTGCCGGAGCGCACCCGCATCGCCCACGAGCAGGGTCATTACACCTGGGAGTCGCAACACCTCCGGAAAGATGGCACGGTGTTCCCGGTCTTGATCGACGTGACCGCGGTGAAGGACGAACAGGGGAAGGTCCTGTACCGGATCGTGAACGTCCAGGACATCACCGAGCGCAAGCGGGCCGAGGAGGAGCGCGAGCGTCTGCTGACGGAGTTGGAGGCCGAACGCAACTGGTTGCGGACGGTCATCGACCGTTCCCCGGCCGGCATCATCCTCATCGAGGACGCCGCCGGTACGCGGATCACGGCCAACCGGCGGGCCGAAGAGCTCTTTGGCCGCCCGCTGTCCTCAGAGGGGGGCATCGCCCAGTACGTGGGGCAGGTCTGCCGCCCGGATGGTACCCCCCTTGCCGCCGAGGAGCTGGTCTCGCGCCGTGCCCTGCGGGGCGAGACCATCGTCATGGAGGAGATGCTCCTGCCGCAGCCGGGCGGCCGGGAGGTGCCCGTGCTGGTGGATGCCGGCCCCATCCGGGATAGCGCGGACCATCTCATCGGGGCGGTGATCATCTTCGAAGACATTACGCCGCTGAAGGAACTGGAGCGGCTGCGGGAGGAGTGGACCTCGGTCGTCGGCCACGACCTGCGCCAGCCGGTCACGGTGATTTCCGGCTACGCCGGTCTGCTGGCACGGCGGGCGGAGCAGCAGGCGCCCGCGCTGAAGGCCGGGGCCGAGCACATCCTGGCCGGGGCCCGCCAGCTCAACCGCATGATCACCGACCTGCTGGATGTCTCCCGCATTGAGGCGCGTCGCCTGAAGCTGGAGCGGCAGGTCGTGGACCTGCCCGCCCTGGTGGAGACGGTGGTGGAGCGGACGGCCGCAGTCACCCAGGGCCACCCGGTGCGGGTGGCGGTTATGGGGGACATCCCGCGGCTGGAGGCCGATCCCGGACGGCTGGAGCAGGTCCTGGGCAACCTCCTGTCCAACGCCGCCAAGTACGGCTACCCGGACACCGAGATCCGGGTGGAGGTGGAACGCCTGAATGACGAGGTCCGGGTGTCGGTGGCAAACCAGGGGGAGGGCATCGCCCCGGAGGAGCTACCCAGGCTCTTCGAGCGGTTCCGGCGGACGCGGATCGCCCAGGAGCAGCGGATCACCGGGCTGGGCCTGGGGCTGTACATCACCAGGGGGCTGGTGGAGGCCCACGGCGGACGCATCTGGGCCGAGAGCATCCCCGGCAGGACCACGACCTTCCGCTTCATCCTGCCCCTGCGGAGCGTCGCCACGGGGGTCGGGTAACGCAGCCTCTCCCCCCGGCCCCTCCCTCGCGGCGGGTTCAAGGGCGGACCGTTGGCACAGGTGGCAGCTCAGGAGTGGAGCCGCGGCCCGTTCCCTCTCCCTCTGGGAGAGGGAACGGGAGATGCCGGGAAGAGCGCCCTCACCCCGGCCCTCTCCCAAGGGGAGCGGGAGCCGCCGCCAGCCTCCACAGCGAAGGACTACCAGCCCATAGCGGCCTCGACCGCGTCCAGCGTGGGGGGCAGGATGGAGTAGCCCGGTGCGACATCCATGGCGGTGGTGGGGTCCTTGAGGCCGGAGCCGGTGACCACGCACACGATGCGCGCCCCGGAGAGGTCTAGCCCGGCGCGACGCTCGCGGACCAGCTTGCGCAGCCCGGCGAAGGGCGCGGCCGATGCCGGTTCCCCAAAGATGCCTTCCACCGAGGCCATCAGCCGATAGGCCTCCAGAATCTCGGCGTCGCTCACCATGTCAATGAGGCCGCCCGACTCGTCGCGGGCCTGGACGGCGAGCTGCCAGCTAGCCGGGTTGCCGATGCGGATGGCCGTGGCGACGGTCTGGGGGTTCGGGACGGCGTGGCCGCGCACGATGGGCGCCGCGCCCTCCGCCTGGAACCCCAGGAGGCGGGGTCGCCGGGCGGCGCGCCCCCGCTGGTGGTACTCGCAGAAGCCCTTCCAGTAGGCGGAGATGTTCCCGGCGTTGCCCACCGGGATGCAGAGGTAGTCGGGGGCGTCGCCCAGTTCGTCCACCACCTCAAACGCGGCGGTCTTCTGACCCTCCAGGCGGTAGGGGTTGATGGAGTTGACCAGGGCCACGGGGTGCTGCTCGGTAATGGCCCGCACGATGTTCAGGGCCTCGTCGAAGCTGCCATCAATGGCCAGCACCCGCGCCCCGTACATCAGGGCCTGGGCCAGCTTGCCCAGCGCGATGTTGCCGCGCGGGACGACGACGAAGGTATCCAGCCCGCAGCGAGCGCCAAACGCGGCCGCCGAGGCGCTGGTGTTGCCGGTGGACGCGCAGATGATGCTGCGACGTCCCTCCTCCACAGCTTTGGCCACCGCCAGCACCATGCCCCGGTCCTTGAACGAACCGGTCGGGTTGCAGCCTTCCAGCTTGAAATACAGCTCCCGGCAGCCGATCACCTGGGCCAACTTGGGCGCCGCAACCAGGGGGGTATCGCCCTCGCCAATGGTGATGTGCGGAGTCGCCTCCGTCACCGGTAGGAAGTCCCGATAGCGAGCGATGACGCCTCTGGCCATAGCTGCGTCCCTTCTCCTGGGCCCGCCGCGGCGGGCCGTCCTGGGGTACCGGAGATAGCTGCCCGCGTCCCTCGCGTGGGAAGGGGCTGGGGGTGCGGTCGTTGCCCCCCCGTGCCCACGTCAGGGGGTGAGCCGAGTGGTGGTCTGGGCCGCCCGGACCTTCAGTTCCAGCAACTGCTGCTCCAGTTCCGCCAGCATGCGGCGCTTCTGCTGCTCTTCCAGGCGGGCCGCATCGGCCAACTGGGTCACCAGTTCCTCCCGCAGGCCCCAGAGTTGCTCCCGGACCTGGGTCAGGTAGTCCGCCTGGGCGCTGGCCTTGGCCTCCACCTGGGCCACCAACTGCGCGATCTCCTCCATGCGGCTGCGCTGCTGCTCCTGGGTGCTGCCGGCCTCCGTCAGCGCGCGCTCCAGGCGCTGGCGCTCCAGGCGCTGCACCTCGAACTTTTCGCTGAACTCCCGGGTGAGCCGCTCTTCCAGTTCCCGCAGCGGGGTGAGGTCTTCCACCCGGCGCACCTGCTCCCCCAGCACCTGCAAGCGGCCTAGCTGCAATTCATCCTGCTTGCGCAGCGCATCCTGCTCGCCGTCAAGGCGCGCCAGGTCCTGGTCCCGGCGCTTGACCTGCTCCTGGAAGCTCTGGAGGCGTGCCTGCATCGCTTCATCCTGCTGGGCCAGGTCATCCAGCCGCTGGGTCACCTGGTTCAGCCCTTCCTGCAAACGGCGCAGGTGCTCCTCCACGAACCCCAGACGGTTGCGCAGGAACAGATGCTCCCGCTCCGCGCCCTCCAGCCGCTGGAAGATCTCCGCTACCCCCTGGCGTTCCCGCTCCTGATCGGCCAGGCGCGTCCGCTCTGCGGCGGCCCACCGCTCCGCCTCTGCGCTCTGGGCTACCTGGAGACGCTCAATCAGCTCGCGGGCATGGCGCAACTCGTCCTCCAGCTTGACGACCCGCTCCGTCTGGGCCTTCATGGCTGCCAGGCCCTGCTCCAGGCCGTGGACGCGGCTATCCTGCGCCCACAGCGCAGCCTGCACCTGATCGACCTGCTGCTGGATCTTGAAGGTGACGGCCTTGCTCTGATCGTGCTGCTCTCGGAGCCAATGGACGGTGCTGACCAGAGGATTCGCGTCGTGCGCTTCCACGCTGACCTCGCTCTCGCATGACATGCCCGCCCACCGGGGCAGGGGCCAGCCTGCCGTACCCGCAAAGGGGGGAGTGATAGGCCCTTCCCTCCCCACCCCAGCCCATTCCCCTCGCGACGGGGGAAGCCGCTCGGCGCGCCCGCGCGGGGAGCGGGTACCGCGGTTTACCCTTCGACGCGGATGACGTTGCCGATTTCCGTCACCACGGAGAGACCGGCCAGCGCGCGCAGCGCCGCCTGGGCTGCGTGCTCGCGGGAGAGGTGGGTCATGATGACGATCTCGGCCGTCTGGGCCGCCTCATCCACCTCTTTCTGGATGACCGACGCGATGCTGATCTGGTGGTCACCCAACACCTGGGCGATCTGGGCCAGCACGCCCGCCCGGTCGGCAACGCTCATGCGGACATAGTAGCGGGTCGCGATGTCGTCCATCGGCTTCAGGGGACGCCCCCCGGCGACCAGGAACGGAGGGCGAATCGGCGCGCCCCGGTACAGGTCCTGGGCCAACTCGATGAGGTCCGCCAGGACGGCGCTGGTCGTCGGGAGGGACCCTGCGCCTCGCCCGTAAAACAGCACCCGGCCCACCAGATCCGCCTCGACCTGCACCGCGTTGAACACCCCGTCCACGTTGGCCAGGATGGCATCCTGGGGCACCAGGGCCGGATGTACCCGGACCTGCACCGTACCGTCGTCCGCCTTGGCGAGGGCCAGCAGTTTCACGGCGTAGCCCAGTTCCTTGGCGTAGCGGAAGTCCCGCGCGGTCAGCCGCATAATGCCCTCGCGGTACACCGCGTCGGGGGGGACGTAGGTGTGAAAGGCCAGGCTCGAAAGGATCGCCAGCTTATAGGCAGCGTCGGTGCCCTCCACGTCGTTGGTGGGATCGGCCTCCGCGTAGCCCAGTTCCTGGGCCTGCCGCAGGGCCTGGGGCAGGTCCACGTCC
>JACQUQ010000127.1 GCA_016210175.1 Chloroflexota bacterium
ACTGCCGCCGTGAACGGCGGGCCCGCCCTTCAGGGCGGCGGGGTGGCACCCAGCACCGGAGGATTGACAGAGCACTAGCCCGGCATCAGCAGGGGGAGAGGGCCGAGCCTATCACGCCCTTCCTCAGCTCCCTCCAGGAGAAAGGAGCCGTAGGGAAAGTGTACAACCTGCGTGCCTATACCTACATCGAAGACGGCACCCAGTTCTGGGGCGCCCGTATCGTGGGGCCGAACGGCGAGACCATCGGGGAGCTGTACGACCTGGACGAGCAAGGCCTGCGGGAACAACTGGCCGAAGGGCTCCTCCAGGCACGTTTAGGCCCCGATGACTTCGATGGGCTCTCCCGTGACGAGGTGGCATTGATTTTGCAGGAGTACCAGGAGAAGTACGGGTAGCCACGGCCAGAAGGCACCACGGAAAGGGGACGTCGCCTTCGTCCGGTTCAGGCAACGCCCCCTTCTCACCTACTGCTCTGCCACGGGAGAAGTGCGGGCTGGCGGGGACAGGTTGCAAACCCGCCCCTACCGAGCGGTATCCCGCAAACTACGGGCACCAGGCCGCTACCATCGGGCGATACCCGGCTGGCTCCCGCGCTCCTGGTCGGTGGCATACGGTGTCGGGTTTATGCGGAGCCCGGCTGGCTGGGCGTGGCGGCGTACCTTCGCCACCAGGTCATCCAGGTCGAACGGTTTCGGGAGGAAATCGATCACCCCCAGGGATCGCGCCGACTCGCGGAGGCCCAGCGTAGCGGAGAGCAGGACCACCGGAACATCATCGTAGCCATCGCCGGCCAACGCCCGTAGGAAGGCCTGCCCGTCCATGCGCGGCATCATCATATCCAGGAGAATGAGTGCGGGCCGACGGCCCCGCAGCGCGGCAAGTCCCTCCACCCCATCAGCCGCAGTGACGACGCTATACCCTTCAGAGACCAGCAAGGATTGCAAGAGCGAGCGGATCATCGCGTCATCATCGACCACGAGCACGAGCAGTGTTTGCTGCACGAATATCACATCCTTACCAGGGCACTCCAAGAGCACACCTTACCTTATCCGCTCCTCTCGGAGAGGAGAGAGAATTCCCTGCGTGACTTTAATACTTTCGAACAACCAACGTGCATACGATACGCTTGCGGGTGATACCAGCATACTCCCCGACATCTCGTAGAGCAATCGCTTCCTGCTGCTGAAATGTGGCAAAACCATAGCATTTCGTGGGGCACCGGCCGATGGACGCGACGGGCGTACCAGGACGCTCAGGGCCGCGGGATGGCCCGGCGTGCGCGGGCGGCGCTCATCTCCACCACCGCCATCATCCCCAGGGCCACCGCCAGGTGGACCAGGCCCATCAGATCGACGCCTGGCGCGCCCCACCAGCGCAGCCGCTGCCCCAGCCCCAGGACGAGCAGGACGGCGGCCAGCCCCATCCCGGCCCGGCCCAGGCCGCTGCCGCGCTGCCGCCACAACAGGCCCCAGGCGGAGAGCACGGCCAGCACACCGAAGAGCATATGGGTATCGATCACCGGAGGCGGGAGAAACCCCAGGAGCAGGTTGGCCAGGCCCAGGAGCAGCGCAGCCAGCGCGGTGCCACGGAAGACCCAGAGCAGTTGCCGCATGTGACCTCATCTCGGACGACGCGCCCCGCAGTGGGACGAACGTGACGACAGTGACGCGGGTAGCGCGATCGTAGGTGGGGCTCCTGCCGTTGTCAAGCAGCGCAGCGTAACGACGTAAGCGGGCCGACCTCTCCCCGCCCGCCTGCGGCGGGCTGCTCCTCCCCGCGGCCTGCCCAGTGCAGCATCAAGAGACGTGTTCGGCATGGGCAACCGTGGAGGGGCGCATGGCCATGCGCCCCTACCGCCCGATTCCCTACGACCTCCCCTGATCATGCACGGGTCAAGGGCGAACACCAGGGCCTGCCCTGAGCCCTTCGGTACCCTCAGGACAAGCCTGCCGCAGGGGCCGTCCCTTCGGCTACCGAGAAGAGGTCTCTTGATCCTTCAGACACCCCTGACGGCGCGCCCGTGCTGCCGGGGCGCTCGTCTGGCCGTCGCCCTTGTGGTATGCTGCGTCGTGCGACGTCATGCACCGACGCAGGCCATGCCACCCTCTCACTCCCCGGAGCAACCAGGAGCCAGCTATGTCCGAGGAACCCCGCTACGCCGCCGCACTCCACATCGCTACCGAGGCCGCCCTGGCCGGCGGCGCGCTCCTGCGCGCGGAATTCCGCCGGCCCGATGGTCCGCGCGGCGACGACAGCCATGCCGATGTCGATATCGAGGTGGAGCGGATGCTGCGGGCGCGGCTCCTGGCGGCCTTCCCCGGCTGGGGCTTCCTGGGCGAAGAGACCGGGTACGTCGCTCCGACCGACACCCACGGGGGCACGCATATCTGGATGGTGGACCCCAATGACGGAACACGGGCCTTCCTGAGCGGGATGCGCGGGAGCAGCGTCAGCATCGGCCTGGTCCGGGATGGGGTGCCGGTCCTGGGCGTGGTCTACGCTCCCTGCGCCCCCGACGACGCCGGCGACCTCGTGACCTGGGCGGAGGGCTGCGGGCCGGTGCGCCGCCAGGGGCGGGAGGTGGCCCGCACGTGGCCGGAGCGCCTGGACCGCCACAGCGTTGTCGCGGTCTCGTGGGACGTGTACCGGGCGCGGGGCACGACGCTCGCCATCGTCAGTCCTGCCCGCTACCGGGCCGTGCCCTCCATCGCTTACCGCATGGCCCTGGTCGCCGTCGGGGAGGCCGATGCTACCTTCTCCGGGCATGGGCCGGCGGCGTGGGACTACTGCGCCGGACATGCGCTCGTGCGGGGCGCGGGCGGGGCGCTGCTGGACCAGCACGGCCAGGACGTGACCTACCGGCTCGATGGGCGCAGTCGGGTCGGCTCCGGCTTCGCCGGCTCCCGCGCCGTGGCCGAGGAGCTGCGGCAGCGCCACCGGGACGTCCACGGACGTTCCTGGCGGGCCGCCAGCTATGGACACGTCGAGGCCCTGTTCCCGACCATTTTGCCGGCGTACGGGGCAACGGTGACCGACCCCGGTCTGCTGGCCCGCGCGCAGGGCGCGCTGCTGGGCCAGGTGGCGGGGGACTCTCTGGGCAGCCTGGTGGAGTTCCTGACTCCAGAGGAGATAGCCCGCCGCCATCCCGACCGCCTCCGGGACCTGGGCGATGGCGGGACGTGGAACACTATCGCCGGGCAGCCCACCGACGACTCGGAGTTGGCCCTGCTGCTGGCCCGGCTCCTGGCACGCCGCGGGGCCTACGATCCGGAGATCGCGGCCCATGTGTACGCCTGGTGGCTCCACACCAGTCCCTTCGACATCGGCAGCACCACCCGGCAAGCCCTGGAAGCCATCACAGACCGGACGCTGCGGGGCCGCACCGCGGCGGCTGCGGCGCGCCAGGCAGCCAACCGGGAGAGCCAGGCCAACGGCTCCCTCATGCGGATCAGCCCCCTGGGGGTCTACGCCCATGCGCTGCCGCCCGCTCCCGCCGCCGACCTGGCGCGGGCCGATAGCTCCCTCACCCACCCCAACCCGGTCTGCCAGGAGGCCTGCGCGGTCTTTACCGTGGCCGTGGCCCACGCCATCCGCACTGGGGCCACACCCGCCGCGGTGTACCAGGCCGCCCTGGGCTGGGCCGAGCAGCACAGCCGCGCCGACGCCGTGACCGAGACGCTGCGGGCGGCGGCCACCGCCCGGCCGTCCAGCTACGTCCAGCAGCCAGGATGGGCGCTCCTCGCCTTGCACAACGCCTTCTGGCAACTGCTCCATGCGCCCTCGCTGGAGGAGGGCATCGTGGATACGGTCAACCAGGGCGGCGACACCGATACGACCGCCGCCATTGCCGGGGCGCTGCTGGGCGCGGTCTACGGGCGGGATGCTGTTCCCCTGCGCTGGCGCCGCCTGGTGCTGACCTGCCGCACCATTGCGGGGGTGGAGGGGGTTGCCCACCCCCGGCCTGCCGACTTCTGGGGCGTTGATGTGCTGGAACTGGCGGAGCGGCTGCTGGTGGTCGGGCGCATGGCGGCAGAGGAGGGGGGCGGGACGCAGGGGTAGGGACTCGCCCGGACGCGCCCCGGCCCCGGCGTGCCGTGGGCAGGACCATCACGGTCTCCAACCTACCGAAAGCGAGCAGGTCATGATCGACCCCACCACCTTGCGGCAGCTGGCTTACCTCTACGATCTGGAGGATCGCGACCTGGCCCGCGTGGCGGAGCGCTGCACCGAGCAGCGTTTCGAGCGGGGCGAGCTGATCCTCCTCGAAGGCGCCCCCTGTCCGGGGATGTACTTCGTCATTCAGGGACGGGTGAAGGTCTTCAAGCTGTCCCCGGAAGGCCGGGAGCAGATCCTCCGCATCATGGGCCCCGGTGAGACCTTCAACGATGTGCCCGCCTTTGACGGTGGCTCCAACCCGGCCAGCGTGGCCGCCATGGAGCCGACCACCGTCGGACTGATCCCCTCGGCAGAGGTCGAACGCCTGGTGCGGGAGTATCCCCAAGTGGCCTGGCACATGCTCCGCCTGTTCGCCGGGCGGCTGCGGGCCTTCGTGGACCTCGTTGCCGAACTCTCCCTCCTCGGCGTCGAGGCGAGGGTCGCCAAGCTGCTGCTGGTTTCCAGCCAGAACACCGACCGCAGCCGCTTTCGTATTACCCAGCAGGACATGGCGGCCATGGTCGGGACCACGCGCGAGGTGGTCGCCCGCGCCCTGCGCTCCCTGGAGGACCGGGGCGCCATCAGCCGGGAGGAAGGGCACCTGGAGATACGGGACCGGCACCTGCTGGAGGCGGTGAGCGAAGGCGCGGTACACTGAGGACGTCCACGCGAGGGTAGGGTGGACGGCGGGCGGGCTGGTGGCCCTGTAACGAAAGTTACTGCTGCCCGGCAGCCGGGGCCGCTACGGTGAAAGTGATCCCACGTTGGAGGAGTACACCATGGCACGCTTGGACGTGCGTGAGGACTTGCGCCAGGGCCAGGAGCCCTTCCAAAAGATCATGGCAACGGTCGCGGGCCTGGCCCCCGGTGAAGAACTGGAACTGATCGCCCCATTTGAGCCTCTCCCCCTCTACGTCGTGCTGGAGCGCCGGGGGTTCACCCACGAGGCCCAGCAGACCCCGGACGGGAGCTGGCGGGTCATCTTCCGGTCTGCCGCGGAGAGCCGAGCAGGCGACTGACCGGCTGTTCCCCGTGGTTTGAGGGATATCGCTGGTAGGGGCGGGTTCCACGCCCGTCCCTACCAGCACGCACTGCTCCGGGAACGGAGCGGTGGCTTCTCCGCGACCGCCCTGCGTGGGCGGTCTTGTTTCATCCTGTCGCCAGCCTGCCCCCCGCCGACCTTCCTTATCCCCCGCTTGCGGTCCAGGCTTCCGAGAACGCCTGGTCGCACTCCGCCCCTTCCATTCATTCATTTCAGTACATCTGTACCGCTCTCTATTGGGTAATCTGCAACTCCCAGCCCGGCCGGGACTGCCCTATGCTAGGGGGTGTTGGCAAACCTCTGCCCAACCTGGTGTAGGGGCGAATCTTGTATTCGCCCCACTCTGCCCCCCCAGGGCGAACACAAGGTTCGCCCCTACCAAAAACGGTTTGCAAACACACCCTAGTGCAGGATCAGGAGACGTGTTCGGCATGGGCAACCGGTAGGGGCGCATGGCCATGCGCCCCTACCACCGTCCGATTCCCTATGACCTCCCCTGATCGTGCACTAGCGCCTCCCGCGACGGAGCGGGCGCACTCCGCGGGCCGCCGAACCAGGCGTCCTCCTCCGGCT
>JACQUQ010000128.1 GCA_016210175.1 Chloroflexota bacterium
GCGCCGGCAGGTCGGCGAAGAGCGCCGTGACGAAGACGTGCTGCTGGTAGGGCAGGATGGGCAGGTCAACCCCGGCCATGCGCCCCACCTCAGCCGACCACGGCCCCGCCGCGATCACCACGGTATCCGCCGTGATGTCCCCCCGCGTGGTGCGGACCCCCTGCACCCGGCCCAGGCGCACCAGCAGGCCCGTGGCCTCGGTGAACTCCAGGAAGCGCGCGCCCTGCTCGGCGGCGCGCCGGGCGAAGCCCTGGGTCACCTGGTAGGGGTCGGCGACGCCATCCGTGGGGCAGTAGGTGGCCGCCAGCACGTCATCCAGGAAGAGTTGTGGCACCAGCGTCCCCGCCTGGGCCGGGGTCAGCCAGCGCACGTCCACGCCCAGCCGCTGTTGCATAGCCACGTTGCGGCGGAACTGGGCCACCTGGTCCAACTGGGTGAGCAGGAACAGGTAGCCTTCCTGACGGAAATCGGCCGGGCGGTCGAACTCCTGCTCGAAGCGCTCGAAGACCTGGACGCTGACCTGGGACAGGCGGACGTTCACCTCGGTGGAGAACTGCTGCCGGATGCCGCCCGCGGCCTTGCTGGTGGAGCCGGAGCCCAGGAAGTGCCGCTCCAGCACTACCACGTCCCGGCAGCCTTTCTTGGTCAGGTAGTAGGCGATGCTGCTGCCGATGACCCCGCCCCCGATGATCACCACCGCTGCCCGCTGCGGAACCATGCGCCGATCCCTCCCTCCCAAGCTGCCCCCGGCCCCTCACTCCCTCGCGTCCGCAGCCCGCGCGGATGCCCGCAGGCGTACCACTCAGGGACGGGCCATCGCCCAGCGCCGCAGCGCCCCGAAGTTGACCGCCCAGCCAACGCCGAAGGGCATGGGCGTCAGCAGCCGGTCGTCCTCGGGGTTCCAGTAGGCCGCGCGCAACCGCTCCCAGGTGGGCGGCCGGAAGTCGTAGGGCACCAGACCCCCCACCGTACCGTGCCACGTCCGTTCCGCCTGCGGTTTTCGGAGTTCCTGAGCCAGGGCCGCGCCCACCAGCGCCAGCGCGGCCAGCCGCACGACATCCCGCCAGCTTTTCATCTTCATCTCCACTTCCAACTCCATCGCCGTCCCTCCCCGCCTCCCACCACACCATTCCCCAGAGCACGCCCCGTACCCCGCGCCGACCGAGCGTTGGCTATCATCGCTGCTGGGGCACACGCTATCCTCTTCCCTGTCCATAATAATAAAACGCACCCACCAGACTTTCCAGTGCGGCACCTCAGGTGTCGGGGCTTCTCCCCTCTGGGGAGGAAGACAGTCGTTCCCACTCATGGTTCGACGAGGCTCACCACAAGCGGGGTCCCTTCCTGACGGCGAGCACACATCAGTCCCGGCCTACCACCCGCGCCGCATTGCCTGCGCTCCAGGAACAGCGTATCATGGCGGTGCTGGCGCCCAGGCTGAAGTCGCTCCGCGACGGCACCGATCAACACCGAGAGCCGAGATCTTCTCGCCGTTAAGATAGCGACCATTGCGGGCTTGCCCCGCAGGGCCACGGACTGAAGAAGCAATTGAAAAGGGATCCTTATGGACCTTGAGCACATAGTAAAAGCCCGCCGGGAGGACATTCTGCGGATTGCCGCCAGCCACGGAGCACGAACGGTCTACGTCTTCGGCTCACTGGCGCGCGGTCAAGCCCGGCCTGACAGTGACCTTGACATCTTAGTGGAACTCGATCCCGGCCGCAGCCTGCTCGACATTGTTGCCATCAAGCAAGATTTAGAAGACCTGCTCGGGCGGGAAGTGGATGTTGTCACGGAGGCGGCCCTTAGTCCCTATATCCGGGAGCAAGTGCTGAAGGAAGCCGTGCGGTTGTAAAGGGCGATCAAGTCTATCTCCGGCACATCCTCGATGCCACCGAGAAGATCGCTGCCTATACCTCGGTGGGTCGTGAGGTCTTTCTCTCGACACCACATTGGCAAGACGCCGTGATTCGGCAACTCGAAATTCTCGGAGAAGCAACCAAGCGGCTCTCCCAGGGCCTCCGCTCACAGTACGCCGCCATCCCCTGGCGCCGGATCGCAGGATTGCGTGATGTTTTGATTCATGATTACATGGGCGTCGATCTTGCAGCAGTGTGGGAGCTTACCCAGAGGGATGTGCCCCTGCTGCGAGCGTATGTCCAGCGGATTCTGCAAGAATCCGAACTTTGCGAGTAAGGACGGGAAGCCAACATGGCACGCTATCGTATCGGCGTCCTGGAGGGTGACGGCATCGGCCCCGAAGTGGTGGGCGCGGCGCTCCAGGTCGTGGAAGCCGTCACGCACAGCATCCCCGGCCTGACCCTCGACCTCATCCCTCTGCCCGTCGGCCTGGCCGCCATCCACACCCACGGCGTGGCGCTGCCCCCGTCCACCGTGGCCGCCCTGGAGGAGTGCCACGGCTGGATCATGGGCCCCCATGATTCCGAGTCCTACCCCCCGGCCGAGCGCGCCAAGCGCAACCCCAGCGGCGAACTGCGCCGCCGCTTCGACCTGTACGCCAACATCCGCCCGGCCCGCACCTTCTCCGGCGTGCCCTCGCTGGCCCCGGCCGCCGACCTGGTGGTGGTCCGGGAGAACACCGAGGGGTTCTACGCCGACCGCAACATGGCCCAGGGCGCGGGGGAGTTCATGCCGACCCCGGATGTGGCCCTGGCGGTGGGGGTGTTCACCCGCCGCGGCGCGGAGCGCATTGCCCGCACCGCCTTCCGCTTGGCCCAGGGCCGGCGCCGCAGCGTCACCATCGTCCACAAGTACAATGTGCTGCGCCTGACCTACGGGCTGTTCCTGGAGACCTGCCGGGCGGTGGCGCGGGAGTTCCCCGACGTGGCGGTGGAGGACTACCACATCGACGCGATGGCCGCACACCTGGTGCGACGTCCGGGCGACTTCGATGTGATCGTCACCACCAACATGTTCGGCGACATCCTCTCGGACCTGGCGGGGGAGTTGGTGGGCAGCCTGGGGATGGCGGGCGCGCTGAACGCCGGGGACGAGCGGGCCATGGCCCAGGCCACCCACGGCTCGGCGCCGGACATCGCGGGCCGGGGCATCGCCAACCCGGTGGGGGGGCTGCTGTCTACGGCGCTGCTCCTGCACTGGCTGGGGGACCGCCACGGCGATCCGGGCGCGCACGCCGCCGGGGAGCGCATCGAGGCCGCGGTGGCCGCCACGCTGACTGCGGGCGTCCGCACGCCGGACCTGGGCGGCTCTGCCCGCACCCTGGAGTTTGCCGAGGCAGTCCAGGAGCGCATCGCCGCGGAGTGAAGCGGGAGTACGGTACCCAGAAGGCAGCAGGCAACAAGCAGGAGGCAGGGCGGCTTCCCTCCCTCGTACCCGCTGCCTACTGCTTGCTGCTTACCACGGGAGGATAGTGTCTATGGAGGTGTTATGGGCCCCCTGGCGGGGGACATATGTGCGCGGGCCCAAGCGCGAAGAGTGCTTCCTCTGTCAGTTCCCCCAGGACCCACCGGAGCGCGACGCGGCCACCTACGTCGTGCATCGGGGCGCCACCGGGTACATCCTGTTGAACCTGTTCCCGTACAGCAACGGGCACCTGATGGTCGCGCCCTATGCCCACGTGGCGAGCCCGGAAGAGCTATCTCCCGAAGCGCTCCTGGAGCTGATGCAGCTCACCAACCTGGGGCTGCGGGCGCTGCGGCAGGTCAGCGCGCCCCACGGCTTCAACGTGGGGATGAACCTGGGGACCGCGGCCGGCGCGGGCCTGGCCGAGCACCTGCACCTGCACGTGGTGCCCCGCTGGCAGGGCGACGTGAACTTTATGCCGGTCGTGGGGGATACGCGGGTCATCCCGGACGCCCTGGACCAGACCTGGGCCAGGCTGCGCCAGGCCATCGCCGAGGTGCAGGGACCCACGCCGGAACCAGGGGAAGCATAACCTTCCAACCAATGCGGCAAGAACCCTCTCCCCCGGGGAGAGAATACCAATCCTGTTGCCCTTCCGGCACAGGAGTTTCCCAATGAACCACAAGCATCCAAAGACCGACAAGTCCCCTCTCCCTCTGGGAGAGGGCAGGGTGAGGGAAAACAGCGTGACCACCTACCGCGACGGCCTTCCCAAGGTCACGCTCCTCGAGTGGTGCCGCGCCCTCCGCCAAACCACGACGGACGCCGAAACCCTCCTCTGGAAGTTCCTACGCGCTCGGCACGTGGCCGGGGCCAAGTTTCGGAGGCAACACCAGTGCGGCCCGTATATCCTGGACTTCTTTTGTCCGGAACACCGGCTGGTCATCGAGATCGACGGCAGTCAACATAGGGAACCGGACAAAATGATGGCGGATCGGGCAAGAACCCGGTACCTGGAGGCCAGGGGACTCCGGGTTATCAGGTTCACCAATCTTGAAGTGTTTCAAGAAACCGAGGCGGTGATCATGCGGATGTGGGAGGAAGTGGAAAGGTCGTTTCCCTCACCCTAGCCCTCTCCCAGAGGGAGAGGGGACAGGTGGCGCTGCTCTTGCTTTGGAGAGTTGTCCATACTGATGGAAAGGTTTTCTCGGATATGTCCACCAGCAAGATCATGACGGCAGCGGAGGCCGTTGCTCGCTTCGTGCAGGACGGCGATGTTGCCTACGTGGGGTACAATTGCGTCCCCTACGCCCTGGTGCATGAGGTCGTGCGCCAGCGCAAGCGCGGCCTGGAGGTAGTGGGTGCCTCCCAGCGGTTCCAGGCGGCCTATCTCTTCCTGGAGGGCTGCGCCGACCGCACCCGCACTGCCTACATCGGCGGGGTGATGATCGGCGCCACCCGCGGCCAACTGGTGGCCGACCTCATCCGGCAGGGCCGCCTGAAGTACGAAGAGTACACCAACCAGGCCCTCACCCTCATGTTCATGGCCGGGGCCTTGGGCATCCCTTACATCCCGACCCGCTCGCTCCTGGGCACCGACTTCCTCACCCCGGCAGGACGGGACCATCCCTGGAGCTACCTGGGCGACGCCAAGCTGCGGGAGGCTGAGGACCCGTTCACCGGCCAGCGGGTAGTGCTGCTGCCCGCGCTGCGCCCCGACGTGGCCCTGTACTGTGCCCAGCGGGCCGATGCGGAGGGGAACGTCCAGGCCTGGGGCGTGTGGGGCGAAGCCAGGTGGGCGCTGTGGGCCGCCCGCAAGGTGGTAGTCTCGGTGGAGGAGATCGTTCCGGGCGAGGTCATCCGGCGGGACCCGAACCGCACCCTCATCCCCGGCTTCAAGGTGGATGCCATTGTCCATGAGCCCTTCGGCGCCCACCCCGGCGCCATGACCGGCTACTACGACACCGATTTCTTCTTCTCCCGCCTGGAAGCCGAAGCCCAGCTCGACGAGGCGGCCTACCACCGCTTCGTGGACACCTGGATTACCGGCGTACGCGACCGGCAGGAGTACCTGGACCGCTATGTGGCGACCTACGGCCTGGAGCGGCTGCGGACCGTCCTCCCCGATACCCGCCTGGAGCCGACCGCCAGCGTCAGCTACGCGTTTACCCGCCGCTGGATGGCGGGATACCGGTAAGGTCTCCCACCGCAGTCGGATGACGCCCTTCGGAGCGCGCCATGACTCAGCAGCACGACGCCGCCAACGTCCTCCAGGCGGGCCAGCTGAACCTGCCGGTCTCCCTCCAGCCGGCCGCGCGGCGGCTCTTCGAGACCCCGATGGGGCCGGTTGCCCGCCAGGTGGTGCAGGTGGTGGTGCAGGCCAAGCGCGCCGGTCTCCCGGTGGCGCTGCTGGAGATCAAGGTCGCCACCGACCCTGAGCTGGAGAGCTGGCAGGAGATCGTGGTGCGGGTCAACCTGATGTGTACCCCGGAGGTTGCGCTGCGGGCCTGGGAGGAGCTTGCGGCCCGGCTGGAGGACCTGCGGACCCGGCTGGACCCCTTGCAGCGCGAGCTGTTCGACGAGGCGGTGGCCTTCCAGGTCGCCTGGCCCGAGGTGTAGTATGGACCCGCTGGACTATCTGGGTGTGGCCCGTGCCCTGGCGGAGGGCGTTCACGGCGAGGCGGAGCTACGGACCGCGGTGAACCGGGCCTACGTCGGTGCCCTGTTGGTCCTGCGGGAAGCCCTGGTTGCCAAAGGCTGGCTTCCGGCCCGGCGCAGCCCACGGGACCCCCAGGAGATGGTCACGATGCTCCGCTCCCGGCCCGGCTACCGCCTGGTAGGGGACATGCTGGACGAGTTGCGCCTCTTGCGCATCCATGCCGACTACGAGCACGGGCGGCCCCTCGGGCTGGCCGAAGCCCGCCGCGCCCTGGCCCTGGCGGAGCAGGTGGCCCGGCGGGTACCGGGCAGCCGTTGATGACTCACCGCGTCTACCACGGAAAATTATAGAGGATACGGCACCATGGTCCATCCCTCTCAAGGGTACCGGAACGTTGAATTGATGTGCATCGCCGCCGCTCGTGAGATCCGCGACGGGGAGGTAGTGCTGGCGGGCCTGGGCCTGCCCCTGCTGGCCGTGACCCTGGCCAAGCTGCTCCACGCCCCCGGCGCGGTCTTCCTTACGGAGGCCGGGGTGATGGACTGGCAGCCCGTGCGGGGCACGCGCGCCCCCACCGGCATCGCCGACCAGGTCATGAACCTGGGGTCGGCGGCCTTCGGCGACATGGCCGACGCCCTGGGTTGCGCGCTCATGGGGGGGAATGTGGATGTGGCCTTCCTGGGGGCGGCCCAGGTGGACCGTTTCGGCAACCTCAACACCGTCGTCATCGGCGACTACCGCGACCCGGTGATCAAGCTGGGAGGCACCGGCGGCAACACCGACGCGGCCTGCCTGTCCCGTCGCACGATTGTGGTGATGCCCCACGAGCGACGCCGCTTCCTGGAGCGGGTGGACTTCTGCACCAGCCCCGGCTACCTGGACGGACCGGGCGCCCGTGGGCGGGCGGGGCTGGACCCCCAGGGGCCGAATGTAGTGGTCTCCAGCAAAGGGATCCTGCGCTTCGACACCCCAGACGGCGGCCGGACCGGTTCCTGCGAGATGGTGCTGGAGGCCCTGTTCCCGGGTGTGAGTGTGGAGGAGGTCTCCGAGGCCACGGGCTGGCCCCTCCGGGTGAGTCCGCACCTTCAGCAGGTGGCGCCGCCGACGCCGGAGGAATTGGCCCTGCTGCGGGAGTTGGACCCTTTGGGGTCGTTCCTGGCTGAGGGACGCTATCGGTAGGAGGTGGGAGCGCGGGGTGGAGTGTGCTCAGCCCGGCCGACGGGAAAGGAGGACCGGATGACACTCCCCGGTGATGAGGTGCAATGGCGGACGCACGAGCTTCCGGGTTGGAGCGTTCAGCCCAACGCGCTCCACAAAGAGTACCACTTTCCCGACTTCACGGCGGCAATGGACTTCGTGAACCGGGTAGCCGGGTTAGCGGAGGCGGCCAACCACCACCCGGACATTACCATCAGGTGGAACCGGGTGACGCTCACGCTGACCAGCCACGACGCCGGCGGCGTGACCGAGCGGGACCTGAACCTGGCCTACCAGATCGAGGCGGCCGTGGCGGGGTAGCCCCGGTGCGGGATGGACAGGCATTCGCGGCGGGCGGGGCCATCTCGGAGGCAGACCGGCTCATCCTGGAGGCGGCGACCGGAGCGCGGCAACTGACTGCGGGTGAGTTGCGCCAGGTCCTGGAGCACGTGGCGTGGGCGGGGTTCCATCCTGCCGAACTGGAACGGGCACGCACGACGGCTGCGGGCGGAATTTGGCAGGGCAGAGCGGTACGGCGGAATGACTTCTTGCCGCCGGATGTCGTCCATTACCTACGCCATGCCGTCAAGCGGCAGCAGTGGCCGCCGGGAACGACGCTTGAGGAGTACGTCGAGAGCCTCCGCGCTCTTGCCCATGACCCCGCCCGCGGCGTGGTGGTCAGCCGTTACCAGGACTTCGGCTGGCAGCTTGCGGTGGCGCGGCGGTCCGCCCTGCTCCGTGGACCAGCGGGCAGCGCGTGGGTTATGGTAGAATATCGGGTGAGGATCGGCCACTGGGTGACAGGCTACCAGTTTGAGGAAGACCCCGATTGGGCCGGGAGGGGGCGCAATGGCTTCGGGAACCAGCGCGCTGAATAGCCAGCAGATAGCCGCGATCTTGGACGATGTTGCCTTGGAACTTGAAGACATGCCCGAGGTAGCCGCGGAGTGGCCCACCTGGTCCGAGAACAGCCAGTGCAGCTACGCCTTGGACTGGGATAAGTTGATGCGTGAGCTGAAGCTCGTAGTTGAGGCTTACCGCTTTGGCCGGATGACCCCCGACCAGCAGGCCCAGTATCAGGAGCTTCTGGGGAAGCTCAAGGAGGCCCTGCCCCTCATTCGCAAGCTCAATCTCACCCATCCACCGGGAGACCTCTTCGCGGCGGCCTGATACCCAGTCCGCCTCTCCAAAGGATGAGACGATGGCACGTCGGAACCGGCGCAAGCCACACAGCGAACTGCTGCCGCTGGAGCGCGTGCAGACGCCCGCAGCGCCGCCGGTTCCGCCCGGCCAGGCGCACCTCGCCCGGCAACTTCACGCCCTGGCCGATGCGGCCTCTGGCTACCTGCGCTACCATCCGGACCGCACGGTACGGCGCGCGGTCGCGCTGCTCGCGGCCGCCACCCTGGCCGCCAGCACCGCTTGCGGCCCTGCCGCCGAGACCATCGATCCCCAACCGGCCTACGTTCAGCGGGCCGCGCCCCAGGCCAACGCCGGTTTCCCTCCCCGGTCCGGCGACTACGAGGTCCGGCCGGGCTCCCTCCAGATGGATACCGGCGGCACCTACTACATCTGGTGGTACGTCACGGGGCCGGGCGGCGCCGTCAATTTGGCCCGCGGCAGCAACGTCAAGCTGGTGGAGGATGATCGCACCTTCCTGCGGATGGAGGCGGACGGACAGCCGGTCCTGCACCTGAAGACCGAGGAGCCTATCGGCCTGGTGGCACCGGGGGAGGCGAGCCTCCCTCAGGCCACCCCGACCCCTGGGGCCAGCCAGTCGGTAGCCGGGGGCTTGGGCTACCACTCCGTCTGGTATCCCTTCTGGCTGAGCGGCGGCAATACGGTAATCATTGAGCGCGACCGGCCGGTAGACCGGGCCACCACCCGCACGCCCGGCTACTACGCGCCTCCCAGCGGGGATATCGATCCGGGCGGCCAGGTACGGGGCGGCACCCGCACCGCAACGACGCCCAGCGGCCCTCCCCCCTTCCAGTTGAAGACCACCGCCGTCAGCGGCCGGGCCGGGGGCACCGGCGCCGGCACCGCTGCGACCGGCAAATCGGGGGGATCCACGTCCCGTATCGGCGCGCCCCGGAGCGGCGGGTTCAGCTCGGGGAAGGGCAGCGGTCTCTTCGGCGGATCGCTCGGTTAGCGCGTCTCTCTGGGGCAGCCGTGAGCAAGGATGTTCCCGAGCAGCGGGCCACGCAGTCGGATGCCTCGTCCTCCGGGGCTGAGCCGACGCGCGTTGACCTGTCCGATGAGGAACTGGTAGCGCTGGTACAGCGTACCCCCGACCTGGACCCACACTCCAAACGCTACTGGATGACCGTGATCCCGCACCTGACTCCGGAGCACCGGCAGGCCCTGGCCGCTACTCTGCTCGGACGGCGCGCGGGGGACTGAGTGGTGCGCTCCCCGCAGCCCCACCCGACGGGGTGCCCGGCCCTCAGTCCGCGGTCCTGCCTCCGCGCCTGGCGGCGTGCTGCCGGCCCCTGGGCGCCCTATGTTTGGCCGACCCCCCTGACTGCGCCCCGGCCTGCCGGCGCGCCGCGCGACGATGCAGCCGAGACCCTGGCAGCCGCCTGGGTGGAGGAGTTGCACGCCGCCCTGTCCCGCGATACCGGCCCGGCCGGGGGGGCCTGGCGTGCGCGTGCAGCGCTGGCTATTGCCGACCTGCCGGCGCTGGTGGCGCTGGCCAGCGCACCGTGTCTGCTCCGGCACGGCATCCGCCCGGTGGCCGTGCTCCGCCGCTGGCCCAGTCCCAACGGGCTGCTTCCGGCCGGTCCCCTGGTGGATGTCTATGCTCGCTATGCGGGCCAGCTTCGTCTCCGGGGCCGGCCACGGGGGGCGGTATTCCTGGTCGAGTCTGAGCGGCGCTTGGCCCTCCCGCCCGCGCGGTGGGAGCCCCCCGCACCACTCCGCACGCATCTCGATAACCGCTATACCCTGGACACGCAGGACCTGCCGGTACCGGCGCGCCTGCACGCGGGCGGCATCACGACGGTCCTGGCCGTGACGCCCCCGGAACCCGCGCTACCGGCCCCGGACCTGGCCGACTACTACCGCTCCCTGGCCGCTCACGGCATCACCGTCGCCATGCTGCCGCTGGAGGCCCTTGCCGGGGTGGTCACGCACCCAGAGGCACCGGAGGCACCTGCGCCGTGATGACTCTCGCGGCCCGCGTCGCTCAGCACGACCGCGCGCTGGCTCGCGCCTGGCTGCGCCTCCTGGAGCAGGCGCCCTTCCAGGCGCGGCTGGTGGACTGCTACGTCTCGGGCGAGCCGTACCTCTCCCTCAACGCCCTCGTGCTCACGCCCACCGAAGCCGTAGAACTGGCGCGCCTGGCCGCGGTCTTCGCGCGCATCTTTGCCAAGGCCACGGCGGCCATCGCCGAGGACGCGGGGCTGGTGCAGGCGATGGGCTTCCCCTGGCCGTGCGTCACCCTCCTCCAGGACGAGCCGCCCCAGCCGGTGCTCCTGGGCCGCTTGGACTTCGGCCTGGACCGGGATGGGCGGTGGCAGCTCTTCGAGTTCAACTCGGACACTCCGTCGGGCATCCGGGAGGCCAGCGCCGCCGAGCGTCTCATTCACCGGAGCGTTGGCGCCGGGACCCGCCGCCTCACCCGCGGGCTGGAGCGCCGGTTGGCCGTGGCAGTGGAGCGGCACCTGCGGGGCTTCGTGCAGCGCACCGGCCGCCGGGTCGAGAACGTGGGGGTGGTGACGCAGGCCAGCTACCAGGAAGACCTGGCCCAGGCCGCCTTTCTCTGCGACCTCTTGGAAGCGTACTGGACCCGATACGGTATCCCCCGGCGGGCGGTGCTGGGCGACCTGGGGAACCTCTGGGCCGAGGACGGGGACCTCTGGCTCCTGGGCCAGCGCCTGGACGCCCTCTACCGGCTGTACCCCTACGAGGGGCTGTACGGACACTCCCTATTTGCGCCCCTGTGCGAGGCCGTTGCCGAAGGACGGCTGTGTCTGCTCAACGGGCTGCGGGGGTTCCTCCCCCAGAGTAAAGCGGTGATGGCCTGGATCTGGCAGGAGCGCACGAGCCGATGGTTCACGCCCCAGGAGCAGGCCGCCATCGCCGCCCACCTGCCGCCGACCTACCGCCTGGAGGATACGCTTGGGGCGGCGCCCCGGTCGGGGTGGGTGGTCAAGGAGTTCTGGGGCCGGGAGGGGGAAGAGGTGTACCTGGGCGCGGAGATGAGTGATGAGGACTGGGAGCGCTGTCGCGCCTGGGGCACCTTTGTGGCGCAGCAGCGGGTCGCTACCCAGGAAGTAGTAGGGCTGCGGCTGGAGGGCGACCGGGCCGTGCCGGAGCCTGCCTGGGCCAGCGTGGGCGCCTTCGTGGTCGATGGCCGGTTTGCCGGGTGCTACAGCCGGGTGGGGAGCAGCGCCATCATCGACGCGCAGGCGAGCTTCCTGGCGACGTTGGCGGGCAAGGACGAGCGGTCAAGCCGGTAGCCCCTGGCTGCGAGCAGGAACGAGCGGTTGACCGGTTCCTGCGAGGGTGTGTGGCAACCTCTCCCCCTAGTGCCCTGTCAATCCTCCGGTGATGGGTGCCACCCCGCCGCCCTGAAGGGCGGGCCCGCCGTTCACGGCGGCGGTCTCACCCATCAGTTCACGGCTGACAGCGCACTAGCCCCCACTCCGGTGCATGGGTTGTGCAAATTGACCTGGGAGGAAAACAGCGGAATAGTTGGTCATCATAGCTGAATATCGCTGCCCTGAAGGGCGGGCCGCGTCCCTTGCCAGCAATGGCCCGCCCTTCAGGGCAGCGGGAACCCTTCCCTGAGAGGTATTAAAGCCTCTCAGGGTCGACTATGCTGCTCTTTACCTTCCTACCTAA
This sequence comes from Chloroflexota bacterium, assembly GCA_016210175.1. Classification (GTDB taxonomy): domain Bacteria; phylum Chloroflexota; class Dehalococcoidia; order SHYD01; family JACQUQ01; genus JACQUQ01. Next base: position 12,029 of record JACQUQ010000128.1, read on the forward strand.
GTTGCACTACCCGCGGTGCGGAGGGGAAGAGAGCCGGGGGGTGGGATCCAGCGCGCTACGGGCTTTATGCCCCGCCCTCCTGTTGCTGCGCCATGCTCGCCTGGAGCTTGTCCAGGTAGAACTGCATGCGGGCCTGGGGATCGGCCAGCTTCCGCAGGTCCTCCTCCAGTTGCCCCAGGCGGTCGCCGGGGAGGGCTACCAGGCACAGGTCGTCGGGGACCTGAGTATAGGCCCGCATTCCGGCGCAGCCCAGGGACATGGCCGGTTTCCCGTGGGTCATGGCGATGGGGAGCACACTACAGGCCGGCCGCGTGAACACGGCGCCCTGGGGGTTGTTGCGCCACATCACCGGCCCGGTCACCTCCTGGAGCACCGCCACCTGGATGATGTTGGCCCACATGACCACCACATCGGGCGGGAGGGGGAACTGCCACAGAGGGCCATACACCACCCCAGCCGCCGGCTTGGTCACGCGTGCGGTCTGCGCGACCTCGTCGGGGACGGCGGCCTCCTCCCCCTCGCAGTACTCGGCCATGAGGTCGAGCACTTCCTGCGCTTTCTCCCTGGGCAGCGGGAAGCCGGCGACCATCCCGCCGATAGCGCACCCCATGACGTGCTGCTCCGGGGAGGCGTAGAACAGCGCGGTCTCACCCCAGCGCCAGAGCGCGCAGAAGGAGGGAACGTCCTTCCCCGTGGCCGGTACCTCGGCAGGGCGCTCCGGTACAAAGGAGAGCGCGGCCGGGGGATAGAGGATCTGCAACTTCTCCAGCAACAGTTCCGTCAGCTCGCGATAACCCACGGTCGTCGCTCCCTTCCTTTGGGGTGAGCGGAGTGCTGCCGGAATTGGTCGAAGCCTGCCTACGGCCCTGCCACTCCCCGCACCGGGTGATGCCTACATCTGTCGCGGGTCCGCTACCCCGCTCCGGTCATGGATTGAAGGTGAGGAGATCGGTCGCTGCTTTGGAAGCGTCGGACGCATGGCCCATCGCCGCGTTCGCGCGCGCGATGGCCCGGCGGATGTCGTCGGCGGCCACCTGCTGCGGGTCGAAGGTCACGGTGACGGTCTTGGTGCGGAACTCAAAGGCCAGGTCCTGGATACCGGGCAGCTGGTGGACCTCACGGGTCACGTGTTCCACTCAGCCCTTTCAGAACGCTCCAGGAACGACCAGGGAGACCGTCTCATACTCGGTCGGCATGCCCGCCTCTCCTTTACCGTTGCTGGCACCGGGCGCCCGACCTGCGGCAGAAGCGCCACGCGAGGGACGCCCGGCTTGCCCCGTATTATAGGCGCCTGCTGCCGGAGCGTCCAGGGGGTGCGTCGGCGCGCTGCGACCAGGGAAAGGCTGGGAACGACCTGCGCGCGGTCAGTCGGCGAAGGCCTGGGTGTACATCCGTCCGTAGAGCGTGGTGGCCATCACGCCGATGCCGACCCGCCGGAACTCGGGGCGGAGCACATTGGCCCGGTGGCCTGGCGAGTCCATCAGCCCGGCGTGCGCCACCTCGACATTGGGCGCATAGGCCAGGTTCTCTCCGGCCACCCGGAAGCTGATGCCGGCCCGGCGCATGCGGTCGAAAGGGGAGAGGCCATCGGGGTTCTCATGGGCGAAGTAGCGGCGCTGGAACATGTCCGCGCTATGGGCGCGGGCCACCTGCTGGAGTCCTTTGTCCATCACCAGGGGCGTCAGCCCGGCGCGGGTGCGCTCGGTATTCACCAACTCCAGCAGGCGTTGCTCATCGGCTTCGTGGGTGCTCAGCGAAACCCCGGGCGGGATCGGGAGGTCCTGGCTGGCCGTCGGCGCCACCAGCGTGGGCTGCTCCAGGTCCAGGGAGACCACGTTGGCGAGCCGCAACAGCACCTCTTTCGCTGGTGGAGAGAGGGCAGCGACGTGGGGGCGTGCGGTCCGGGTCCACCAGGATTGCTCGATGGTGTCCCGTAGCTGGGGCTGGTAGGGCAGCACCAGCGGCAGGAGCGGCAGCATAGCGCTGATGAGGACCGCCCCGGCCAGGACCGGCGGCGCTACCCCCAGCACATGGTCCAGTCCACGTAAGAGACGCACGCGGTCCAAGAGCCAGGCGACACCGTTCCAGACCGGCTGGAGCGCCAGCCCGCCCAGGATGGCCGCCAGCACCGCCGCCCCGCTAAAGGCGGCCACCTGGGCGAGCGGGGCGTCCAGGCCCAGGTGCTGGCGCAACAGCTCCCCGCCGGGTCCGTAGCCCAGGCCCCCTGCCAGGAGCGTCAGGATAGCCAGGCTCATGTGCAACATCCCGGCTACCAGCCCGGCCCGGAACCCCTGGAGCGCCAGGAATCCCAACACCACGGCCACTACCACATCCACCTCATTCACCATGGCACTGCCCCCGCGTGGTTTGCCCGCTTCCCGGCTCGTACCCTGTCAGGGAAGGTTGGTTGGTCAGTCATCCTGAGCGCGGCCAGGATCCGTACCCATCCGCCCCGCAGCACGGCACGGATGTTGCGCCGGCGCTTCCCCTGCGCTACACCGCAAGGCTCTGCTCTGGGCCGACCAGGAGGGCCCGGCAGGTCCGTGGGGGAAGGCGTCCGGCGCCGGGCGCTCCGTCCCCGCAGCCGTAGAGGGTGTCGCTGTTCTAACGATTGCGCCGCGTCCGTGGGATACGGTGCGGCATTCCCCACCTGGGCAACCGACCGACGGGCAGCGCGCGGGCAGCCGCCGCGTCTGCTCGCGCGTTCCGGAGGCCGCCACCGTTGCACAGGTGAGGGTCGTGCAAACGCGCGTGGGAGGATGGCCGCACAGGGACGGCCTGGGACAGGAAGGGAAGAGGAGGAGCGGGGACGTAGGAGGGTGGGGTCCGCTCACCCCCCCGCTTGCTTCTGCTGGATGAGCAACCGTCCCTGCTCTACCCGCACGCGCTCCACACCCTGGGGTAGTTCGATATGCGCCAGGTCACGGTAAGGGGTATCGCGCAGCGCGCTGCGCACGATCCCCTCGACCAGGGACGCCGGCAGCGGCAGTCCTCCGCTCCGCACCTCCGTGATGTCTATCCGTAGCTGACCCTCCCGACTCGTCAGCGCCAGGTCCACGGTGAGCGGCACCTCGCCCTGACCGGGCAGCGCGGCGCGCCCGGTGGCGCGGATGCGATCACCGTCCAGCAAGGCGACGTGGACCTCGCGTACCGGGACCGCGCTCCCCTGTTCCCGCAGGATGCTGGCGATCTGGGCGTTGATCTGCGCCTGGGTCAGGACCGTGCCGCCCCCGTCCTCTCCCACAACGCTGGGGACGGCATCGGCCTCAAGCGTCGTGATGGCACCGGGCTCAGCCCCGCTCTCCGTTGTCCCCGGTGTGGGGAGTGGGGCGGCACCGCCGCGCAACGCAAGCGCGCCGACCACCATGATACCTGCCAGGGCAAGCCATCCCAAGGCTACCAGGTGTGCTCTACGCATACGCCATCCTCGCCGGTCTCGTGCAAGCTGGAAAGACCTGTGGTGCAGGGTCCGGCGTGCCCTTGCTCCCGTTCCCATCACCACGGCACCGCAGTAGTCATCGTATCATAGTATCATAGAGGAGAACGTTGCCCACGACGTTCCCGGTAGCGCCGTGGCGTCGCGCGCGACCGCGCCGGGTGCCCGGCGCAAAGTGGGAGCGGGAAAAGCCTGCCGGCAGCCGGACTGAGGTTTGTCTCCTCCCCGGTCTTGGGCTATACTAAGGGCAGGGCTCCGGCGGGAGAGCGCGGTGGCTGGTGATCTGTCGGTCGAACTGGCGCCCCACTACAAAGGCGGTCTCCGCCTGCGGAACCCGGTCATGGCGGCGTCGGGGGCCATCGGGTACGGCACCGAGTACGCCGACTTGCTGGACCGGGACCGGCTGGGCGCTATCGTGTCTCCTAGCATCACCCTCCGGCCCCGAAAGGGCCACCCCCAGCCGCGCGTCGCCGAGGCCCCGGCCGGCATCCTGAGCGCCATCGGCGTGCAGAATATCGGGTTGCGTGCCCTTGTGGACGAGAAGGCACCCATGTGGGCCACCTGGTCCGTCCCCGTGCTGGTCAGCATCGCCGGGGTGTCGCCTGAGGAGTACGGGGCGCTGGCGGCGGGCCTGGACGGCATGGAGGGCGTGGCCGGGTTGGAGGTGAACCTTACGCCCGTCCTGAACGAGTTTCCGGGCAGCGCCGACGCAGCGTATGCCGCCCACGTGACCCGGCTGGTCCGCCAGGCAACCACCCTGCCGGTGCTGGTCAAGCTGAGCCTGGACATGGGAGATGTACTCCAGGTGGCGCAGGCGGTGGAGGAGGCCGGGGCCGACGCGCTCACTGTGACGAATGCCGTCGCAGGCATGGTCATTGACATCCGGCGCCGCCGGCCAGCCCTGGGCGGCGTGCTGGGTGGGCTGTCGGGGCCGGCGCTCAAGCCGCTGGCGCTGCGCGCGGTGTACCAGACCGCCCAACGGGTGAGCATCCCCGTCGTGGGGTGTGGGGGGATCGGGAGCGCAGCCGATGCCCTGGAGTTCCTGATGGCAGGGGCAACGGCGGTGCAGGTCGGCACGGCCATCCTCGCGGACCCGCAGGCGCCAGTGCGCATCATTGCGGGTATCGACGCGTTCTTGCAGCGCGAAGGGGCTGCCGGCATCTACGAGATTATCGGTGCGGCGCGCCACTAGGCCCGCTGCGGTGTTAGCCTCTGTGGGACGCCGGTGGCGCACCGCCCGTACGACCAGCCCGCCCCGCGTGGGCATATGGCCTTCTCATGTTCCTGGCTGGCCGTGGGAAGCCCGTTCGTGGTGAGTCGAAGCCTGCCCGGAGCCCTGCGGCGGAGTTTATCCTGAGCGCAGCCGAAGGGAACCACGAGCAGGCGGGTCCGCTCACCCTTCGACGGGCACAGGGCGAACGGACCTGACGGCCCAGCGCCCGAACATGATAAGGCCCGGGCGCGGGCAGCTTCCGGCTTGACCGTTGAGTTTCTCTACCACGACAGGTATACTACTCCCAATACTGCGAAATTGGACACAAACCATGCGCTATAATGTTGCACAACAATTAAAAGAGGGTGTCGGGTCGGTCCGGGTGTATGCGGTCGATGAGATCGTCCCGCTGTTGGGTGAGGAGTGGGAGAGCTGCCAGGTGCGGGGGCAGGTGTACCTGCTGCGCACGCACCGGAGCATCCTGGTGACGGGCAACCTGAGCAGTCGCGTGGCCGAAACCTGTGGCCGCTGCCTGGAGACCTATGACCAGGACCTGACCCTGCACCTGGAGGAAGAGTTTTTCCCCACGATTGATGTGGTGACGGGCCTGCCCCTGGAGGTGCCCGAGGAGGCTGGTCCTTTCGTCATCGACCACAACCACACCCTGGACCTCTTGGAAGCGGTGCGGCAGGCCGTGCTGCTGAGCGTGCCCATGAACCCGCTCTGCCAGCCGGAGTGCGCGGGGCTGTGCCCCACCTGCGGTCAGAACCGCAACCTGGCCCCCTGCGCCTGCGCGGCCACCCCACCGGATGCCCGCTGGTCGGCCCTCGGTCCCCTGCTCCAGGAGTGGAGCACCGCGGAGAACGGATAACAGAAGGGAGCAATAGTCGCGATGGCAGCACTACCCAAGAAGAAGATGCCCAGCAGCCGCAAAGGGAACCGGCGCAGCCACCACCGGGCATCCCTGCCGACGCTGGTGCCCTGCCCGCAGTGCCGCTTGCCCAAGCCGGCGCACCGGGTCTGTCCGAGTTGCGGCTCCTACCACGGCCGCACCGTGCTGCCGCAGCGTTCGTCGTAGCCCGGCTCCCGTGCAGGGAGTACCGTCTGGTCCGCCCGGTGCGCTCAGCCCTCATCTTAGCAGGAGAGCATGATGGCCGCGGTTGCCTATGTCTTCCCGGGCCAGGGGTCGCAAGCGGTGGGGATGGGGAAAGACCTGGTCGAGCAGTTTGCCGCCGCGCGGCGGGTCTTTGAGGAGGCGGACGCTACCCTGGGTTTCAGTCTCAGCCGGCTGTGCTTCGAGGGGCCGGCCGACGAGCTGCGGCGCACGGTGAACGCCCAGCCCGCCATTCTCGTCACCAGTCTCGCGTGCCTCCGGGCCGCGGAGGAAATGGCTCCCGAGGCCCTGGAAGGGCCGCCGTCTTTCGTCGCCGGGCACAGCCTGGGGGAGTATACGGCCCTCATCGCGGCGGGTGTGGTGGACTTCGCCCAGGGTCTGCTCCTGGTCCGGGAGCGGGGCCGCCTCATGGAGATGTGCGGCGAGCTGGAGCCGGGCACCATGGCCGCCATTCTGGGGCTCGAGGAGCCGGCGGTGGAGGAGATCTGCCAGGAGGCCGGGGTCGAGATGGCCAACATCAATTGCCCCGGCCAGATCGCGGTGAGCGGCACGCCGGACGGGGTGGCGCGGGCTATGGACCTGGCCAAGCAGCGGGGAGCGCGGCGCGCCGTGCCCCTGGACGTGAGTGGGGCCTTCCACTCTCGGCTTATGCGGCCAGCAAGCGAGGGCCTGGCCAAGGCGGTGGCGGGCGAGACGTTCCGGCCGGCTGAGGTGCCGGTCGTCGCCAACGTTACCGGCCTGCCCCTGACCGCGGCCGCCGCGCTCAAGGACGAGCTGGTGCAGCAGTTGACCAGCCCGGTGCGCTGGCAGCGCTCGGTGGAATACATGCTGGAGGCCGGGGTCACGAGCTTTGTGGAGATCGGGCCGGGGCGGGTGCTCACCGGGCTGATCCGGCGTATCCACGAGGGCGCCCGGCTCGTCAACATCGAAAACGCCGCCTCTCTGCTGGAGCGGTAGCTCCGGCCCGCTCCTCACGGAGGAGCGGGCCGGAGGTGAGGGGCGCCAGGTGGCCCGCAGCGGCTCCCACCGCGGCCCACGCTTGGCCGCGGTGGGAGCACAGGAAGGGACCTCCAGGACACGGCTACGGAACTTCCGGGACGCCAGGGCATCGCCCTGGGTCGGCGGCACCCCCAAGGAGCCTCACCTATGGCTGGGGTACGGCGTAAGGCGCGGATGGTCGCCTTGCAGGCGCTCTACGAAATCGATTGTGCCAGGCATGACCCGCGGCAGACCCTGACCCGACTCTTGGAGGAATCGACGCTGCCTCCCGAAGGGCGGGAGTTTGCCGAGGAGCTGGTGATCGGCGTGGTGGCGCACCGGGAGGCCATCGACGCCGTCATCCGTCGGACGGCCCCGCTGTGGCCGCTCGCCCAGATCGCGGCGATTGATCGGAATATTCTCCGGCTTGCCATCTACGAGATTTTATTCGATAATAAGGTGCCATTGCGGGCAGCCATCAACGAGGCCGTGGAGCTCGCGAAGCTCTTCGGTAGCGAGAGTTCTCCCCGTTTCGTCAATGGCGTCCTCGGCACCGTCAGTACCCACGCGCGGTCGAGTTCCAGTTCATGATGCCCACGGAAGTGGAAAGGGGGTGACACGTTGACCACTGTCTTTGAGCGCGTCAAGAAGATCGTCGTTGAGCAATTGGGGGTGGAGGAGTCAGAAGTGCTGCCAAGTGCCTCCTTCGTGGAGGATTTGAACGCTGACTCCCTGGATCTGGTCGAGTTGATCATGGCGCTGGAAGAAGAGTTCAGCTCGAACGGCAGGACCGTGGAGATCTCCGACGAAGATGCGGAGAAGATCGTTACCATCCAAGATGCCGTGGACTACCTGAAGGACCGCGGGATCGAGGACCAGTAAGCCGGTACCTGTCACCAGGACAGCGGGGTGAGACGGGCGCCGACGCGCACGACGGCGTACCGGGTTCACCCCGAAGTTTTCTTTTGGAACTGACCTATGAGCTTCGGTATCGGTCCCTTGGAAGTGGGCGTGATCTTGCTGGTGGCCTTGCTGGTCTTTGGCCCGCACCGGCTGCCCGACTTCGCGCAGACCGTGGGGCGCACCCTGGCGGAGTTCCGCCGGACGCTCTCCCAGTTGTCCGTTGACCTGAACGACGACGCGCTGGCACGCCCGGCGCGCCGCGACCGCCTTGCTGCCCAGGACCGTCCCCCGCAGTCCCGGCCGACCCCCCCGGACGACCCCCAGTAGCGGTCGCCGCGGCCCGCACTCGAAAGCCTGACCATAACTTGGTACAATCAAGAGGAGCATCTGGAGCACCAATGCGCTGGGTGTCTCCTGGACCGGTGTACCCCTCACGACCGCGTGCCCACCGCACGACCTGTCCCTGACCCCGTGGCCCCGTCCTGCCCGCGCAGCGCACGCAGACGGCTCAGGTGACCGCAGGGAGCCTGTCAGCGTGCGGGACATGCGGCAGGACAGGATCACACACCATGTTCGTATCCCGTCGGGGTGCGGCCTACGGAGGGAGACGATGTCGCAGCCGAACGCGCGCGCCGATGCGCAGCAGCCCACGCCCCGCATCCTCGTCATCGAGGATGACCCGGCGGTGGCGGAAGTTATCGTCTTGCTGCTGGAGCAGGAAGGCTATCCGGTGGCGAGAGCCGCGCATGGGGCCGAAGCGCTGGAGATCGTCGCGCGCGGCATGCCCGATCTCATCCTCGTTGATCTCAGAATGCCGGTGATGGACGGCAGTACATTCGTCCAGGAGCTGCGGCGCCGCTACCAGGCGGTGCCGCCCATCGTCCTGCTCACGGCTACCGTCTCGCCGCAGGACGCGGCAGAGGGGCTGGAAGTTGCGGGCCATCTGGGGAAGCCCTTCGACGCCGACGACCTGCTGGCGTGCGTCCAGCGCTATACCCACACCCCCCCGTCCAGTGCGACGCACGCAGCCTAATAGTACCGTTCCCCTGGTCATGCTGAGCGCAGCGAAGCATCCGGCTGGGAGGGGTACCGCCCCACCAGATGCTTCGCTGGCGCTCAGCATAACAACCCCAAGGAGCACGGTACTATGCGCCGGCGCTTGGACCGGCGCCGGCAACGCCAGACATCGCGTGCGTGGTGCGGATCAGGGCAGGCTCAGCACTTCCCGCGGCTCCATACCCCATTCCTCCCGCAGCTTCCGCACGTAGATGGGATCGGTCGCCAGCTTGCCCCAGTGGGTGCGGCCCGTAAGCTCTCCCACCCTGGCCATCACCTGCCGGAAGCTGTTGGCGTCGGGTGGGGCCACCTTGAGCATAGCGTAGCCGTGTTTCCCGTATTCCTGGATGAAGCTGGGGCCGGGCATCTCGAAGCGGAGCAGCAGGTCCTCCACCTCCTCGCGGGCATGGCGGTTGCGGCTCAGCACCTGCTTGGCCTTGTAGAGGTACCACTGGCAATGGCGGAACTCGTCCTTGCCGACCAGGGTGAGGATGTTCCTGAGCACCGGCTCCTTGGTGCGCCGGGCAAATTTCTGATAAAAGAGACCCGTAAGCTCCTCTTGGAGCATCGTATAGGAGAAGCTCTGGGCCACGGTAAACTGGCTCTCGATGTCGCCCCAGGGGCCCGCCCGGGTCTCGTTCAGTTCCCGCTCCAGGTCCACCAGGTCTACCAGGCCGGTGGCTTCCAGGTAGGTCCGCAGTACCCCGTAGTGCTTCATCTCCTCGTAGCTCCAGGTGACCACGAAGGCGGCCATCTCGTGGTCCATGCGGAAGTAGTCCAGGAGCACGCGCGTGTACACCGGGTTATGGGATTCGACCAGCATGGCGGCGCGGAGCGCGTTGATATCATCTTCGGTGATCAAGCTGAGGTCGATCTTCTCGAACGGGATGGAGCTAAAGTTCCACATCACGCGTTCGTGCGTACGGAAGAAGCGGTCAAACGCGGGGGTGAAGAGCGTCCCTGGTACTCGGGGCGCCACGAGGGAGTCCGTTTGCGGCATCCACGCCTCCTTGCCGGTAGCCATCCTCCGCGCACGCCCTGCGGTGCGCACCCTGCCCCACGCCGGGCAGAGCCAGTCTGCTCCCGGACCGTGAGCAGACTGGCCGCGGAGTTGCCTGGCCGATCGCGAATGCAGGGGGCCCCGCGGCCCCCTGACATGTCACCCCGCTCCGGACGGTGGTCGGGCTAGTAGCGCCGCGGCCCTGCGGGACTCTGCCGGCTATAGCAATCGCTGCAATAGACCGGTCGGTCGCCCCGAGGCCGGAAAGGTACTTCCGTCTGCTTGCCACACTGGGCGCAGACCGCAGGGTGCATCTCGCGTCGCGGCCGGTCATAGTCGCCGCTGGAGTACCCGCCGCCACTATACCCACCGTACCCGCGATCGCCCCGCCGGGCCTGACGGCACGAAGCGCACCGCTTCGGCTCGTTCGTGTAGCCTTTTGATGCATGATAGGCCTGATCGTCAGCGCTAAAGGTGAACGGCTGACCACAATCCACGCAGGTGAGCGTCCTATCCTGGTACTGGTTCATGGTGACCTCCTTTCCATCATAGTGTGGCGATGGTTTGGCCACCAGGTCCCCGGTACCCTGTCCGGCCTGGAGAAGACGAACGCATCACCCACAGGCAAGTATATCAGGTGTCGTCAAGAAGCACAATCACCTGCCGCGCACGCCCAGGGTACTTTTCTTTTATCCTGGGTCACGACGGCCATCGGTATCTCCAGGAGCGCCACACTCCACTGCCTCGCTACGGGACGACGCCAGCATGCAGCGTACTGCTGCACACTCCTCAAGAACCGGGCGCTCTGCCCCTCCAGCCGCCAATACGGTGGCGCTGTGTCCACATGACTGGACGAGCATGCTCCCCTACTGCCAGGATAGAGAATATCCTTCTTATCGCCATTTGTCAAGAGATAGTGGCCAGATGAGTCGGGCAACAGCCGCCAAGCTTCCGGAACGCTACCGGAGAGCGTCGTCTTCCTTCCTGCCCTGGCGCCATCGTGCGACCACGCCAATCCGACAGGAGCGCCGCGCGGGAAAAAGCCGCATCCCCACTCCCCGTCCGGTGACGGAGCGCAGTGGGGATGCGGCGGTTCCCATGCACACCACGGGGGGTTAGGACCAGGTACCCTGCCAGCGCAGCGTGCTGACGCATTCGATGTGGTAGGTCTGGGGGAACATGTCGATGGGCTGCACCTCTTCCAGCCGATAGCCCCCGTCAACCAGGATACGCAGGTCGCGCGCCAGGGTTGCCGGGTCGCAGGAGACGTAGACCACCGTGCTGGGCCGGAACCGCACCAGGCAATCAAGGACCTTGCGGTGGCAGCCGTTCCGCGACGGGTCGAGGATCACTACGTCGGCACGCCGGTCCAAGTCGGGCAGCACGTGCTCCACCTTGCCCAGCATCAGGTCGATGTTATGGAGGCCCGCATGCTCCACGTTCCAGCGGGCATCTTCCACCGCGGAAGGGGACTCCTCGATCGCGATGACGCGGTCCACGTAGGGGGCCAGCAGGATGGCAAAGGTACCCACCCCGGCGTACGCGTCCAGGAGCAGTTCCGTGCCCCGCGGCGCGATCCGGTCGCGTACCACTTCGACCATCCGTTCAGCCTGAACAGGGTTCACCTGGAAGAAGGACGCCGCCGAGATGCGGAAGCGCCGTCCCAGCAACTGCTCCTCCAGGTACAGCTGCCCCGTGGGAGTCTCCACGGTGGGCTCCCGCAGCCGCGGCTGGACGAGCACCTGCCCGGTGTTGATACCGTAGCGGACGGAGACCTGGCGGCTCTCGCGGGCCTTGCCCTGAAGGTCCTTCAGCGCGGCGTTAATCTGCGGGTGCATGATCTGGCACTCATCCACCTGGACAAAGCGGTAGCGCGTGCCATCGCTGCTGACGTAGCCCAGACGCCCGGCGCCATCCACACTGAAGCGGGCGTGGTTGCGGTAGCCCCAGGGGTCGCGGGCGCCCAGCATGGGCTGCACCGGCGGGTCGGTGAAGCCGCCGATCCGCACCATCTGGTCCTGCACCACGGCGGTCTTCAGCGCTAGCTGGCGCTGGTAGGCGATGTGCTGGAGCTGGCAGCCACCACAGCGCCCGAAGTAGGGGCAGGGCGGGGAAACGCGGTCCTCCGAGGGCTGGTCCACCTCGACCACCCGACCCAGCAGATAGTCCCGGCGCTGCCGGGTGACCTCTACCACCACCTCTTCCCCTGGGACGCCAAAGGCGGCAAAGACCACCTGCCCATTGATCCGCCCCAGGGCTTCGCCGCGATGGGCCATATCGGTTAAAGCAACTTTCAACGTGCGCAATGGTACCATGGATCCCTGTTACCTCGGGAGGCGTACTAGGTTCGGCCGCTCCCCCGGCCGAGCGGTGACCGCTGCACGACGTGCCCCCGTGCGCTGGCCTCGCGTACGGTCAGACGTAAGGCCCCAGGTACGTGCCCCCGACGACGTGGACGTGCGCGTGGTGCTGGCTCTGCATGGCGTCCCGGCCAAAGTTGGAAAGCAACCGAAACCCGCCGGGGCAGTGCTTGCGGCCCAGCTCCACCGCCACCGGCCCCACCTTGCTGATGCACGTCTGCCACAACTCTTCCTGGCTCATGTGCTGCTTGGGGAGCACCAGCAGCATGACTGGGGCCCAGCGCAGCACGTTATCGAAGGCAATGATATCGTCATCCTCATAGCGGATCCTGCCGGGGGCGCGACGGGCGATAATCTCACAGAAGACACAGTACATCGCAGCGATCCTACTACCTCATTGTAATTGATTCTGCGGGGCAGCGCATCTGCCGCCACAGAAGGAGCAGGGCGAGGCCCAAGCTGCCACCGAGCGCCTGCTCAGCCCCCGTGAGCAGAGAGGGCGCCCTGTCGGCGCCTGGCGAACGACCGGGCGGTATCCATCCTGCTGCTGCGGGCCAACAACCGGTCCGCACCGTGCGCGCCCAGGAGGAAGCGCGCCATTGCGGGTGCAGGACGGTGTCCCTGCCGGTTTCGCTATTATCGCAGGTCCGTCCGCGCGTATCCAGTACGCTCACCTGCGGATGCTTCCCCCGCGTTGGTGGCAGGGGTCAGACACCCGGCGGGAGATCTGTTCCTCCCGCAGGAGCCTGCCGGGGGATGTGCGCGTGCTGGGGATAGCCCGTGTGGGAGCACGGGGTCAGGAAGGCACGGCCAGGGTGGCGGCAAAACCCGACGGCTGAAGGCGAGTCGGGGCAGGCGCGCGCTGCTCAAGGCTCTGACCAGCCAAGCGGCGCTGGCCCTGGCGTGACCCTTCCCTGCGGCGGGCAGCAGGCTGGTTGTGCGCGGGAGGCTCACTCCTCTACGTCACCGCCGCCTGCGCACTCATCCTAGACCCCTACCCCGCGCCGCAGAAGTTTCGCCCGCTGCTGGAGCATTGTCAGGTTGCCGATGGGGTTGTCCCGGGTGGGACGCCCGTCGGGCTGGTCCAGGAGGCCCTGCTGCCGGGCCTGCTCGAAGAGGCGACGCAGTTCCCGGGTGGGGTCCGCGTGGTCGTCCACCCGCAGGTCCAGGTAGCGATAGTCCTCCCGGTCAACCACACACAGGGCGGCGGCCCGGCAGCCGCGCCGGTCGCCGCCCGCGGCCTGGCCCCATTCCAGGGCGAGCAGCAGCCGCTCCGGCAAGTCGTAGCGGCTGTTGGCGGTGAAGGTGGCGGCCATCGCCCGCAGGGTCTCGTCGCTGTGGAGCATGGTCCCGGCGACCGCAAACCCCGGTCGGACCAGGTGCCCGGCCCAGTCGATGCACTCGGCCCCGGTATGAGCGGCGGCCTGCCCCAAGCGATCGACCACGAGGAATTGGCGGAAGTCCCGTCCATCGTCGGCCTGCACCAGGAGCGCAACCGTTTCCTCTGCGCCAGCGCCCTGCTCCAGCAGTTGCAGCCCTTCCAGGCCGATGAGCGGATTGAAGAATGCTTGTGTGGCAATGGTTCCCGCGCCCGCCTTGAGATAGGGAACGTGGGCGCCCACGGCCAGGTCGTTGCTGGCGACGGCGATGCCCAGCATCCCGGTGCGCTCGCACCGCGCCACGATGGTGAAGGTTCCGCAATACATCGCTGACTCCCCAAGCCGTACTGCCCGACGATGGATCCCCCCATATTGTACGCCTTGGCCGTGGGGTTTGCCACCGGAACTCCCGACGCCTGCCGTCGTTCGTGTATAATGGTCCTGGCTGCGGACCGTTGCGCGCCACAGCTGGGCAACTGCGGGCGTCTGCGCACAGGTAAGGAGTGGACGAGCATGGACAACCCTTCCCCCGGCGCCGGGGGCCGCACTGGCCGCCCCGCGGCGCAGCGCCTGCCACCGTGGTTCAAGGTGCGCCGGCCCGGCGCTCCCAACTACATCCGCCTGAAAGCGCTGCTCCGGGACGCCGAACTGCACACGGTGTGCGAAGAGGCCAAGTGTCCCAACATCGGTGACTGCTGGGGCTACGGGACCGCGACCTTCCTCATCCTGGGGGATACCTGCACCCGGCGCTGTGGCTATTGCGCCATCCAGAGCGGTCGCCCGCACACCCTCGATGTGCTGGAGCCTGACCGGGTCGCCCGCGCGGTGCAGCGCCTGGGGCTGCGCCATGCGGTGGTGACCTCGGTCGCCCGCGATGACCTGTCCGATGGCGGCGCGTCGGTGTTTGCCGCAACCATCCGGCGCATCCGGGCGCGCTGCCCTGAGACGCGCGTGGAAGTGCTCATTCCCGACTTCAAGGGCTCGGCAGAGGCCCTGGAGACCGTGCTGCGGGCGCGGCCCGATGTCCTGAACCATAACATCGAGACGGTCCCGCGCCTGTATCGCCAGGTGCGGCCCGGCGGCCGCTACGCTCGCTCCCTGGAGCTACTGGCCCGCGCCAAGGACCTGGTGCCCGATCTGGTGACCAAATCCGGCCTGATGGTGGGGTTGGGGGAGTCCTGGGAGGAGGTGGAGGAAGTCCTGCGGGATCTGCGGGCGGTTGCCTGCGACGTCCTGACGGTGGGCCAGTACCTGCAACCCTCCCCGGCGCACCTCCCCATCGCACGCTTCTGGCCGCCGGAAGCGTTTGCCCAACTGCGAGAGCAGGCGCTGGCCCTGGGCTTCCGCCACGTGGAAGCGGGGCCGCTGGTCCGCAGCTCGTATCGCGCCCACGAGCACGCGGTGCCGGCCGACGGCGCGCCGCGCCCGGCGTGAGGGGGCTGCCGCACCGCCTGGCTCAGTCCTCGGTCCTCCGCCAGCGGCGGAAGAACCAGAGGTTGACCCCTACCAGCCCGACCAAGAGAGCCACGAACCCGGCCACGCCGGTGAAGGCCAGCGGCCACGACCCGACGCCGCCCGCCAGGGGCACCAGGGCATCCCGGAACCAGAACAGCACCAGCACGAGGATCGCATAGCCCACGGAGCCGTTCAGGACCCAGAGGTGCCCGATCAGCGCGCCGACCAGACTCTGGCTCCGGCGCAATCCGGCCCAGGTGCGCCAGGCCGGGATAAAGGTGGTCGGCACCGCCAGGGCCGTGGCGCCCACCGTGGTGAGACCGTGCTCCAGGCCCTTACGGTATAGCAGGAGCAGGCTCACCCCGACGACCAGCCACGAGGCCAGCAGGATGAACCCCACGACCAGGCCCAGCACCGCCTTGCTCACGCACTCATCGAGGGCAAAGCGCGGCGTCGCCTCCGTTGGTTCTCGTTGCGCTCCCGTCGCCACTGAGGGCTCCTCCCCGCTCCCCGGCGCTCCCTGCTGGCGGAGGCGTCGCGTCCTTGCCCGCCGCTCCCGCTCTTTCTGATCTTATCACAGCCGGGTACACGGACCAAAGCAGCGACGACGGGGGCGGGTGCCAGGGGCTGCGGTGCGGAGTGGCGAGGGGGTGGCGCGCATGGGCGAGCCAGGCACTGAAGGACACGCCCCGGCCAGCGGTGGTGCGTGGCCGCAGGGCGAGGTGGGGAAGGGAAACCACGCCCCTTTCCCGTTTGGGGCAGGGGGCTGGGGGTGAGGCGTTTCCGGCAGAACGCCGGGCAAACGTCTCGGCAACCCCACCCCTCGTACCCCGCAGTTCCCGTATGACACTGCACGAGACCGCCCCCGGAGTGGGGCAGCGGAAGCTATTCGATCTTCCGCAGGCTGGGGAGCAAGGTGGCCAGGGAAAGGGCCGCGATCAGAATGGCCGCCCCGAACAGGATCTGGGCGAGTTGCGGCCCCAGGGCCGCAGAGAGGAAACCCGCCAGGGTGCCACCCAGGGTAATCATAGAGCGGTCCAGCGCGAGCACGCCCATAATCCGCCCCCGTTTCTCCTCGGGTGCATGCTCCAGCAGGACCGTGTTGCTCAGGGCGAAGTACGAGGACTGGGTCGTCCCCAGGAAAATGACCACCAGGAAGGTGGCGGCAACCCACGGCACCACGAGGTGCAGGCCGCCAAGGGATACCACCTCCAGGCCGGGACTCGCCATCATGCCGGGCAGGTAGGTGCTGAGCCCGAAGACCATGAGCAGGATCCCCAGCGCGCCCATGAGGACCAGCATGATGGGACCGCGCCCCCGGCTGGGCGAGACCGTCGCAATGAATAGCGAGCCAGCCAGGGACCCTATCCCAGTGACGGACACCATGAGGCCAAACCCCGCATCCCCGATGCCGAGCACCTGCTTGGCGAACAGGGGCGCAAAGACCTGGAGGTAGGCCATTCCCAGGGCGAAATACGCGACGGTGAGGAGCAGCACGCCCCGGATGGTGGGGGTGTCCCAGGCGTAGGCCAGACCTTCCCACAAGCTGGTAAAGGCGCTCCCGATACTCTTGTCCTTGATGGTCGGCATGGGCGGGACGCGCATCAGGTAGGTGAGCACCACGGCCACCGCCCCGGAGATCGCCACCGCCAGGAAGGTGCCGCCCACGCCAATGACCACCAAGGACAATCCGGCGATGGCCGCGGCGCCAATGCGCATGGTCTGCATACTGGCGCTGTTGAGCGCCACTGCGTTGGTCAGATGCTCCGGGGGTACCAGGCTGGGAATGAGGGCCTGCCGGGCCGGATTATCGAAGGAGGTCGCGATACCTCGCAGGATAGTGGTGGCGTACAGGTGCCAGAGTTCGACGTACCCCGAAAGCACTAGGATCGCGAAGAGAAAGTTAATAATGGTGCCTACCAGCTTGGAAAGGAAGATGAGCATCCTGCGGTCGTACCAGTCGGCCATGACCCCCGCGACCATGCCGAACCCCAGTTGCGGGAAGGTCCGCGCGGCCAGCACCCCGCCCACATGGACGGCGGCCAGTTGCGGGTCGGCCACGATGGTCAGCACCAGGACGGGCCGGGCCACCTGCTCCATCCAGAGCGATGCGGAGTTGCTGATCTGCGCCAGCCAGAGATAGCGGAAATTGCGGTATTGCAGGGCTTGAAAGGTGCGTATGGAGGCCAGCGAGGCCCACACGCCGGTGTCTCCCCGCGGCAGGCGGTCTGCGTCCGCAACGGTCCTTGTGCCCCGCACGCGGGTCAGGGTAGGGTCTTCGCTCATCGTTCGCTCCCAGCTACGTCGTGTCCGCGGCACGCGCCGGGGACCTCCAGGATTTCAGTGTAAGGAGTCAAGTCATCCAGGCTCCCGGACCGATGCCGCAGGTCGTTTACTCCAACCGCCGGACGCTGGGGAACAGTATAGCGACCGCTGCGGTAAAGGCCAAGCCGACGGCGCCCATCAGTCCCAGCGCCACCGGGGCGCTCCAGAGCGCGGCCAGGCCCCCGGCGAGCAAGCTGCCCAGGGGCATCAGGCCCCGGTCCAGCATGTACACACTCATCACCCTGCCCCGGAACTCGTTGGGCACGATGAGAAAGAGCAGGGTGTTGGTCAGGGCCAGGTAGGCCATGCTCGCCCCTGTGACCAGCACCAGCATGAGATAGGACAGCGGCAGCCAGGGGGCGAAGGCGAACCCCATCAGGGTCACGGCCATCATGAACCCCGACCCGATGAGCAGCTTGCCTTTGCCCCGGTAGTTGCCCAGGGAGGCGACCCCCAGGGTGGCCGCCAACGCCCCGACGCCCGAGACCGACATGAGCACCCCCAGGCCGGTGGCGTCCATGTGAAAGATGTCCTTGACGAAGATGGTCAAGAGTGTCATGTAGGGCATGATCAGGATGAAGGGGACCAGCGCGATGAGGATCAGGCCGCGCACGTCGGGCGTGCGGGCGATGTAGCGAAAGCCCTCCAGCAGGTCTTGCCACACTCCGGACGCCTGACTGGTCCGCGGCGGGGTGGGCGGCACCCGCAGCAGAGCGGTAGCGACCTGCACCGCGACCCAGGTGCCGGCGACAGCAAGCATGGCGCCGCCAGCGCCGACCCAGCCCATCAACACGCCGCCCACAGCCGGACCCAGCACCCGGGTGGCGTTGAACGCGGTGGACTGGAGGGCGGCGGCGTTGGCCATATCCTCTTTGGGGACCAGGCTGGGGAGCACGGCCTGGCGCACCGGCTGATTGAACGTCCACACCAGGCCAGTCACCAGGGCAAAGACCATCAGGTGCCAGACCTCAATGAGGTCGAGCAGGATGATGCCTCCCAGCGCGGCGTAGAGGACCAGGAGGATCGCCTGGGTCCAGAGCAACAAGCGCTTGCGGTCGTAGCGGTCGGCAGCGACGCCGCCGAAGGGGCCGATGATGAGGGCGGGCAAGGCCCGCATACCGTTGAGGATCCCCAGGTCCACGGCCGAGTTGGTGAGGTCGTAGACCAGCCAGTTCAGAGCGACCATCTCCATCCAGAGCCCGCCGCTGGTGAAGAGGATCCCGATCCACAGCAGCCGGTAATCACGGTGGCGCAGGGAGGCAAAGGTGCCGAAGGAAAACCGACGGCGTCGCGGCGGCGCGTCCGCGTCCGGTCGGGCAGCAAACACCCGGCGGACCGGGGAGGTCCTGGGGCGGAAGGCGGGAGCGTTGTCGGACATCGCTGACTCCAGTTGCCGTAGTGTTCTGTCAGGCAGAAACTGATGGATGCGACTGCCGCCGTGAACGGCGGGCCCGCCCTTCAGGGCGGGGGGTGGAACCCATCAAAGCAGGATTGGCAGACCAGTAGCTCGGGCCGGCGTGGGGCCACGGCCCAGGTTCTAATCCACACGACGCAAGGCGGGCAACAGCAGGCCTACCCCCACCGCAGCCACGGCCACGGCCGCGCCGTACAGGGCCATACCAAAGGGCGCGCCGATGGCCGCAGCCAGGAACCCGCCCCCGCTGCTTCCCAAGGTGGTCAGCCCCCGGTCCAGGCTCTGCAAGCTCATGACCCGCCCCCGAATCTCGTTGGGGGTGAGGTCCAGAATGATCGCGTTCTTCACGGGGAGCAAAAGCGATTGGCCGACGCCGACGGCGCCCACGAAGAGGAACGGTAAGGCCACCACGCCGGAGAGGGACGACAGGGCCACGGCTGCGATGGCGGTACCATAGAGGGTCAACCCTGCGAGGATGATCAACCCCCGGCGGCGCAACCGCGATCCGATAGTAGCGATCAGCAGCGCCCCCAGCAGCGCACCGCCGCTTGAAGCGCTCAAGAACAGTCCCAGTCCCACCTCCTGGGCCTTCCGCCCCTCGAGACCAAAAGCCCCCAGGAAGCTAAAGTCCAAGAACTGGAAGGCGAGCAGGGGAACGAAGACCGAGAGGTAGGGGGTGCCAAACATGCTGTGGAAGGCCAGCAGCACCAGGATGGCGAAAATCGCCTTCTCCCGCCAGGCGAATGCGAGGCCATCCAGCAGGCTCCGCCCCCATGATGCCCCGCTCCGCCCGAGGCGTGCCCACGCCGGCACCCGCATCAGGTAGGTCAGCGTCACCGCAACCGCGGAACATACGGCAATGATCAGGAAGGTGCCGCCCATCCCGATCAACGCTATCGCGAACCCCGCTATCGAGGCTGCACCCACGCGGATGAGCTGCATGCTTCCGGTATTGATGGCAACGGCGTTCACCAGCAACCGGGGCGGCACCAGGTTCGGGACGAGCGCATGGCGGGCCGGTCCGTCAAAGGCGTTGAGCATACTCTTGATGACGGCCGTCACATAGATGTGCCAAAGCTCCAGGCTCTCGGCAAGGATCAGGAGGGCAAAAATGAAGTAGACGGTTGTCCCCAGGGTCTTGGTCGTCAAGAGCACCACCCGCCGGTCGATGCGGTCGGCGACCACTCCAGCCAGCGGTCCCATAAAAAGTTGGGGCAGCCCTCGGGCTGCGACCACCAGCCCGAGGTGGACGCTAGAGCCGGTGAACACCAACACCAGGATGGGCCGTGCGACCTGCTCCATCCACAGCGCGAGGGAGTTGCTGAGCTGGGCCAGCCAGAGCAAGAGGAAATCACGATACGCCAGCGCATGAAGGGTGGGCGGAAGCCACGCCGGGGGAGCCTTCCACACCGCATCCTCTGCGGCGGTCGGCGCTGCCGCCACCATGGTGTCTGGCCGTCCACGCAGTCCTCGGAATCCTCTATCGTGCATGCCATTTTCCCTTTTGGGATACGCCATATCCCTCGGTCAGGCTACGCCAACGCGCGGCCAGGGCCACCGAACTCAGGTCGCCTGTTGTGGGTATTCCCTGCCTCTCCGAGGCCCGGCGCGTCGCGATGTCGCCGCCGGCTGGAAGGGAGGTCACGCCGGGCGTCTGCGAACGGGAGTCAAACGCCGGGACGTCATCGGACATTGCTTACTCCAGTCGCCGTAGCGCGGGCAGGCGGACCATAGCGACCAGCGCCAGCGCCACCACCAGGGCGCCCATGACGGCCACCGCGGTGGGCGCACCCATGCCGCTCGCCAGGGCGCCGGCAAAGAGCGCGCCCAGGGGCGTCAGCCCCATGTCCAGCATATAGATGCTCATGACCCGCCCGCGGTACTCGTCCGGCACCAGCAGTTGCAGGAGCGTGTTGTTGGTCGCCATGAAGGCCATCTGGCAGGCGCCGACCCCGACCAGCACGAGCATGGAGACGGGGAGCCAGCTGGACGTTGCGAACAGGATGAGAAATCCCCCCAGGCACGCCGCCGCCGTCAGGGTGAGGATCCCCTTCCGTCGGAACCCGCTCAGGGAGGCCAGCGTCAGCGTCGCGGCCAGCGCGCCGAACCCCGGCGCCGATATCAGCAGCCCCAGGCCCCCCGGACCCAGGCCCAGCACATCCTTGGCGAAGACGGGCATCAGGGTGACGTAGGGCATAGCGAAGATCATCGGGATGAGCGCCAGGCCGATGATGCTCAAGATGAGGGTATCTTCCCGCACATAGCGCAGGCCCGCCATCAGGTCGCGGCCCACGCTGCTGCGGCGCGGCTGCGTCTCGCTTCTGGGCGGGAGCTCCATGAAGAAGACCATGGCGACCACGCCCAGGTAGGCGACCGCCTGCACGAAGAAGTTGCCGGCCACCCCGAAGGCCCCGATGAGCAGCCCGCCGACGGTGGGTCCGATGACCCGGGTGATGTTAAAGGCCGCGGAGTTCAGCGCGATGGCGTTCATGAGGTCCTGCTTGGGCACCAGGCTGGGCACCAGGGCCTGGCGCACCGGCTGGTTGAAGGACCAGGCGATGCCGGTGCAGAGGGTGAAGGCAAACAGGTGCCACACCTCCACCCGGTCGGTCGCGACCAGCAGCCCCAGGACCAGCGCGGTGACCGCGAGGAAGACCTGCGTGCTCATCATCAAGTAACGGCGGTCCACCCGGTCGGCGGCCACGCCGCCCAGCGGCCCGGCGATCAGGAAGGGCACCGCGCGGACCCCGTTGATGGCGCCCAGCAAGAGCGCGGACTCGGTGAGGTCGTACACCAGCCAGCTCAAGGTGACTTGCTGGATCCACTGGCCGGCGCTGGAGAAGAGCTGGCTGAAGAAGAGGTAACGGTAGTTCCGGTAGCGCAGCGAGCTGAAGGTCTGGAGACGCAAGGCGCCCGCACCGCGGGCCGCGGGCAGCGGGTCGGCTCCGTCCCGGCCTGCCGGGGGGAGATGCGGCGGCGGGAGGGGGGCAGTCGTCGCCCCCTCCCGTGCGCGGGATCGTGATTGCATCGGTGTCTCTTTCTACCCGGCGTGGAAGTTGGTGCATCCCTCCTGCGGTGAGGAGGAGGGCCGGGAAGTCCTCGCATCCCCCAATGGGCAGGGCTGGGCGACCGCCAGCACGCTGGCGGGGCCCGGAGAGGTGCGGTTAGCGCCGATGGGCCCGGCCCTGCGGAGGCGGGCCAGCCAGGGCGGTCTCCGGGGTGCCTGGGGGAGCATGGGCCAGCGAGGTGCCGGTGTCCGCACCCAGGGCATGCGCCAGCATCTGGATCCCGCGTACGAAGCCGGCCCGCTCGGGGCTGGGGAGTTGACGGAGGACGCTGGCTACTTTTTCCCGCCGCTCGGCCAAAGCGCCCTCGGCGATCTGACGCGCTTGGGGGGTAAGCTGCACCAGGACCTTGCGCCGGTCCTGGGTGCTCATCACCCGCTCTACCCGCCCGGCCGTTTCCAGGCGGGCAACCAGGTCGGTAGCCGCCGGACACGAAACGCCGAGCTGGCGGGCCAGCGTGCCCATCGTCATCGGGCCAGACTGGGCCAGATGGAGCAACACCTGGACCTGCGCCACCGGGAGCTTTGGCTCGGTGTTGCCGCTGGCACCGGTGCGGAGCACCCGCCGGAGCACCACCAGGGCCTTCAGCACCTCCAGGACATCCTCACCATCCGACATTTCATGTCCTTTATGTTTAGGCTTCTTAAAGAATATGCCTCCCATTGCCGGTTGTCAAGGGGCATCGTGAGGCGGCTCTTCGTCCTTTAGGGGGAAACCGAGCGGTGGCCGACACTCCCAAGACCCGCAGCACAGGGCTGGGCATGCCTATGGCACCCACGCGCCAGGCGAATGCTGTGACTTCTTCCCTCTTCAGGACGAAGACCTCGAAGCGCTGCGCCCTTGACCCGCTCGCCGCATCGCTGGTAGAATGAGAGTGCGGAGGGTGGCGGGACATCCCGGGCCCTCCGGTTGTCTTGCTCACGGGGATATAGCTCAGTTGGGAGAGCACTGCGTTCGCATCGCAGGGGTCGGGGGTTCGAGTCCCCCTATCTCCACCATACCGGCCTTCTGCCCCCGAACTCTCGGGGGCCTTTGTTCTCTTCCCCGCTGATGGTGCTGCGCTCCGGTGCAGCCGTGCCATCTACCGCGCAACCTCGTTGACCTACACACGCCGCGGCCAGCCTGAGGGCGTGGATACACCGAGGATGTTGCCGGAGCCTGTTGCCGGGCACGCTGGTCCTGGGCGCGACGCCCAAGGAACGGACGGCGTACCGGCCGCGGTGGTTGGCGCCAGCTGCCGGCCGGTCCTCGCAGCCGCGGCCCGGTGTTGCCGTTGCTCCAGAATGCGACGCTCCCGCCTGGGCAGGGTGTCCGAACGGCGGCGCCCCTGGCGGTCCTGGGATCGGAGGGATCGGTTACGAAGGCACTGCACACCTGGCAGAAACGCATCTTCTACGGGTGGTGGGTCGTCGCCGCCGGGTTTGTGATCTCGGCGGTTGGCGGCGGCGCCCGCTTCTTCGGGTTCGGGGTCTTCTTCGAGGCCATCGTCCGGGAGTTTGGCTGGAGCCGCGCGGCGACCGCCGGGGCGTTTTCCCTGGCCAGCCTGGAGGGCGGGCTGGAAGGACTGATCTTCGGCCCGCTGGTGGACCGCCACGGCCCCCGCCGCTGGATCATTATCGGGGTGGCCATGCTGGGCCTGGGCTTTCTGGCCCTGAGCATGGTCCAGTCCATGCTCACGTTCTACCTGGTGTATGGCGTGCTGATGGCGGTAGCAGCCAACACCGCCATCGGTATCGCCCCCACGGCCGCGGTGGCCAACTGGTTCCACCGCAAGCAGACCCTCGCCTTCGGCATCCTCTCCGCCGGGTTCTCGGTCGGCGGCGCGGTGATCGTCCCCATCCTGGCCTGGCTGATCGCCACCTTCGACTGGCGGACGGCCGCCATCCTGACCGGCATCGGACTGTGGGGCATCGGCCTGCCTCTGGCTTTGGTGATCCGCAACCACCCGCGGGAGCTCGGCTACCTGCCCGACGGCGACCCCCCGGACCGCGATCCCCCACGGCCCGCAGCGAAGGGCCTCCTCTCCCCCACCGCCTCCCCGGTCGCCGTATCTGGCCCAGGCGCGCCAGTGACCGATTTTACGGTGTGGGAGGCCCTGCGGACGCGGGCGTTCTGGCTCCTGGCCATCGCCTTCAGCCTGCGGAACTTCACCCTCAACGCCATTGTGGCGCACCAGGTGGTGCTCCTGGTAGACCGGGGCTTTGATAGCCAGAGTGCGGCCAATGTGCTGGGCTTCGTGGCTGCGGTCGGGATCCCGGCGCGGCTAGTGTTCGGCTACCTGGGCGACCTCGTGTCCAAGCGGGCCTTGCTGACCGGGGCTTTTGCGCTCCAGGCGGCGGCCTATTTCCTGCTGCTGACGGCCCAGGGGCCGGTCCAGGTGTACGTGTTCGCAACGTTCCTGGGGCTGGCCTGGGGGTCCATCCCGGTGCTGTTCGCGCTGCGGACCGAGTACTTCGGGCGCCGGGCCTTTGCCGCTATCGGCGGGATCGCGCAAACGGTCTCGACGGTCGGCAACATCTCCGGGCCGGTCTTCGCCGGCCTGGTCTTCGACCTGACCGGGAACTATCAGATCGCCATCGGGACCTTTACTGTCATGTGCCTCATTGCGATGGTCCTCGTAGCGCTCTGCTCCCGTCCCCAGCCCGCCGCGGCGCGACCGTCCGCGTAGCCCCGGAAGCTCCTTGCCCGGACCTGCGCTGGGAGCGCGTCCCCAATACAGGGCAGTCGGCGCTCTGGTCGCTTCCGCGTACGCCTCCCATAAAATCAGCCACTGCGGTCCGCTCCCGGTCTCCCTCCCCCGGTCCGGCCCGGCACCCCGGCAAGCACGCCCATCCGCAGGGGTTCCGAAGTATTTCCGCGCGAATGATACCAAGGATCGGAGCCTGCCAGCGCACGCGCCTATTTCCCCCCGCGGGTATCCATCACCATATGACGAACAGTGTGCTTGTCTCAAATACTTCTTGACATGCTACGGTTCTGGTATTACCCTAACCTCCACGATCTTCACTGCTACGAGGTGCTCTATGCCATCTTCGCGCTCGCTCTGGGGCAAGCCGGCGGCCCAGGCCCCCAGGCGAACTCTGCTGCTGGCGCTCTTCCTCGCGACCATCCTCACGGTGACGCTCCCGCGGTCCGGAGCGGCCCCACACGAGACCGCCTATGCGGCCCCCACCGCACCGCTCTGGTCTACCAGCTACTATATGGCGACGGTGAGCGGGACTACCCTGTACAACCTGGGGTGCGAGCTGGGGAGGCGGGACCTCAGCGTGCCCGGCGCCCAGGACAACATTGTCGTCCTTGATTTCGGCATGCCGGCCTTCCGGAACGGCGCGTACGGGACCATCCTCTTCAACAATACCTTTGCCGCCACGGAGGAAATTGCGGCTGCCGCCCAGCAGTTCGGCAAGGGCTACTACTACTGCACCGGCAGCGACCTCGCTTCCTACGTTCGCATTGCCATCGGGACCAGCAATTACGGGCGCCAGGTCACCTATAGTCACGGCCGCGCCTGGGCCCAGATGGTCAATCAAGTCGCGGTGTGGCTCTATAACAGCGGCTACTCCAGCCAGGTCCATGCGGCAGGTGCGAGCGACATGGAGATGAGCTGGAACAGCCCCCCCACCACGCGGGCCTGGGTGGACGGCTATAGCTCCGCCAACTGGCTGAACCTCTACAACTACGGGGACGCCGCCGGGTGTCCGCCCTACGGCAGCTGCGGCACCTCCAGC
The DNA here is from genome assembly GCA_016210175.1 of Chloroflexota bacterium. Classification (GTDB taxonomy): domain Bacteria; phylum Chloroflexota; class Dehalococcoidia; order SHYD01; family JACQUQ01; genus JACQUQ01. The sequence continues at coordinate 37,455 of JACQUQ010000128.1, forward strand.
TATCCCGAATGGACCCAAGACGATGTGTGGTATATCTCTTGGGGGGCGAAGCCAGCCTGGCCGCTGCCGGAAATCTACCTGACCAACGGCGGCAACGCGCAGCAGTGGTACCGGCTGAGCCTCTACGCGTACCTCGCCCGCGGTGGCCGCATGCACATCGCCGGGACGCTCACGCAATACCAGGCGTGTCAGCAGGTGGGATGCCACCCCGCCACGGCCAACACGCCGCAACAGGGCTGGTCACAGCTCTGGGACGCGCTCAACGCCGACCCGCGCACGGCCCAAAGCCTGCGCTGGTCGAGCGACATTCGGTGGTAACACCTACGAGGAGGGAGAGTATGCGTGCCTTGCCCACGCGCCGCACCGTCTGGGCGCTGCTCACGGTGCTCACGGTCGCGGTGCTTGCCGTCTTCAGTCTGCCGCTCACGCAGGTGACGGCATTCCCCCCCGACACGAGCCTGCCGCCGGAGAAGCAGGCACTCGAAGAGCGCTACGCGCGGGACCGGGCGACCGCCCGCCAGACGCCTAAGGACCACCAGCAGGGGCCACCGCCCCAGACACCAGGCCAGCGCCCGCTCCGGCCCAGGGGGCTCATTGAACACGGGCAGGCCCCCTTCTCCTCGCAGGACGTTGTGGTGCGGAACCAGTGGCAAGACGAGGTCAACGGCGCCTGGGTCCACGTCTACGCCGGAGCGCTGGCGGGCGACCCGGAGCAGGGGATGGTGGTGGTCGTGACGGAGTCGGCGGACGGGATGCTGGGCACGGCGCACCGCTACCCCACGCCCAACCAGAGCGGCGCGGTGCGGATCGTCAAGGCGGAGGGCACCACGCTGGTGCTGGTCGCGCCGGGCGGGCCGCCCTTCACCTTTGACGTGCAATCGGGGACCTTTGGCCAAGCCGTTCCCGGCAACGGCAACCGCTAGCAACCGGTAGGGGCGCATGGCCATGCGCCCCTACCACCGCCCCATTCCCTATGACCTCCCCTGATCGTGCTAGGACGTTGGGGAAGGTCCTCCCCCACATATCAAGAAGCCGGAGGCATGCACCTCCGGCTTCTTTCATCTCTGAACAGGCGGACGTTACCGCGCTGCGGCAGCGCGGCGCTCCTCGTAGGCCCGGATCTTGTCCTCGTTCTGGAGGGTGAGGCCGATGTCGTCCAGCCCGTTGAGGAGGCAGTAGCGCCGGAAGGGGTCCACCTGGAAGGAGGCGATGGGGCCTTCCTCGTCGGAGACCTGCTGCTGCTCCAGGTCCACGGTCACCTGGTAGCCAGGGCGCTCCTTGGCCTTCGCCAGCAGCTCGTTGACCGTCTCCTCCGGCAGCACCACCGGCAGCATGCCGTTCTGGAAGCAGTTGTTGAAGAAGATGTCGGCGAAGCTGGGCGCGATGATGGTCCGAAAGCCGTAGTCCTGTAAGGCCCAGGGGGCGTGCTCCCGCGAAGAGCCGCAGCCGAAGTTGCGCGCGGCGATGAGGACGGAGGCCCCCTGGTACTTGAGGTCGTTCAGCACGAAGTCGGGGTTGGGCGAGCCGTCCTCCCGGAAGCGCCAGTCGAAGAACAGAAATTGGCCGAAGCCGGTGCGCTCGATGCGCTTGAGGAACTGCTTCGGGATGATCTGGTCGGTATCCACGTTCACCCGGTCCAGGGGCATGGCGACCCCGGTCAGCCGGATAAAAGGCTCCATGGCGATTCCTCCTCACGAGTGGGGCGGGCTGGTGCCTACCTCTCCCCCAGCCCCTCC
>JACQUQ010000120.1 GCA_016210175.1 Chloroflexota bacterium
CACGGCGGCAGTCGCACCCATCAGTTTATGCCTGACAGAACACTAGCTTGCGAACATGCGCAGGTCATCATCCTCGTGGCCCAGCGCGGCGAGGTCCACCTCCGGGGTGAACGCGGTCATCTCCTGCCAGGGGCAGGTTGCGATCTCCTGGGCCAGATCCGCCAGCAACGGGTGCAGCCGGAACAGGATGCCCTGGGCTTGGGAGTGGGTGAGGGGCAGCAGGCGCATCGCCGCACCCAGCACCCCCACCGCGTAGCCGTGGCAGAACCCCAGCAGGGCCATCTCCGCCGGGATGCCCAGCGCCCAGGCCGCCACCCCCAGGGCGACGGCCCCGCTGCCCGGTGTCTCTCCCCTGGAGACCGCAGCCCGATAGTCGGCAGGGATGGCGTCGGACACGAATGCCGACGTTTCGGCCAGGAGGCGGCGGCCTGCCTGGCAGGAGGCCGCCCGCAACTCTGCGGGCAGCTTCAGGGCGTGCAGCACGCGGTCTATCGCCAGGACGGTCGCCAGGTCCCCGGCGGCTGCGGCCCGGTGCGTATTCAGGAGGGCCACGCCGTCCGCGGGCAGCACTGCCCAGGTGAGTTGGTTTCGCACCAGATCCTCCACGTCCTCCGCAGTGCGGACCCATCTCCGGCGTACCATTCCCTCTAACCCTTGGGAGTGGGCGTACATCCCCGTCGGGAAGAAGGAATCGGCCAACTGGAGGGCCGCCAGGAAGCCCAATGCGTTGCTGGTCCCCCAGCCCCCGGCCCCTTCCCCCACGGCGGGAGGAAGGGATGAGACCGTCTCCCCGACTCCCCTCTGTGGGAGAGAGGGGAGTCGGGTGAAGGAAGTCCCAGGCTGCTCACCCATGCGCTTACACCAGGAAGAACAGTTGGGCCAGGCTCAGGCGCTCCGCCGGGGGCACCGTCGCCAGCTCGCCGTCCACCCGCACCTGGTAGGTCTCCGGGTCCACCTCAATGCGGGGCATGCGGTCGTTGCGCACCATCTGGCGCTTGGTGATGGTGCGGCAAGCCCGCACCGGCTCCACCCGGCGGCGCAGCCCAAGCTGCTGGGGTACCCCCAGGTCGTAGGCCGCCTGGGAGACAAAGGTCACGCAAGTGCGGGCAAGGGCCGGGCCGAAGGCCCCGAACTGCGGGCGGTAGAACTGCGGCTCCGCCGTGGGGATGGAGGCGTTGGGGTCGCCCATGAGCGCCCAGTTCACCATGCCGCCCTTGATGACCATCTTGGGCTTGACGCCGAAGAAGCCCACCGGCCACAGCACGATGTCGGCCAGCTTGCCCGGCTCCAGGGAGCCGACCAGGTGGGCGATGCCGTGGGCGATGGCCGGGTTGATGGTCAGCTTGGCCAGGTAGCGCAGCACCCGGAAGTTGTCGTGCTCCGGCGCGTCTTCGGGCAGCTTGCCTTTCATCCGGCGCATCTTGTCCGCCGTTTGAAAGAGTCGGGTGAAGCTCTCCCCCACCCGGCCCATAGCCTGAGAGTCCGACGAGTACATGCTGATCACGCCCAGGTCGTGCAGCACGTCCTCGGCGGCCATGGTCTCCGGGCGGATGCGGCTCTCGGCGAAGGCCACGTCCTCGGCCACGCCGGGGTTCAGGTGATGGCACACCATGAGCATGTCCAGGTGCTCGGCCAGGGTGTTCACCGTGTAGGGCCGCGTGGGGTTCGTCGAAGAGGGCAGGACGTTCAGTTCCCCGGCGATGCGGATGATGTCGGGTGCGTGGCCGCCCCCGGCCCCCTCGGTGTGGTAGGTGTGGATGGTCCGCCCGTCGATGGCGGCGATGGTGTCCTCGACGAAGCCCGCCTCGTTGAGGGTGTCGGTGTGGATGGCCACCTGCACGTCGTGGGCATCGGCCACCCGCAGGCAGGTGTCGATGGCTGCGGGTGTGGTGCCCCAGTCCTCGTGCAGCTTCAGGCCGCAGGCCCCGGCCCTGATCTGCTCCTCCAGCGGTTCGGGGGCGCTGGCATTGCCCTTCCCCAGCAGGCCCCAGTTGACCGGCAGGGCCTCGGCAGCCTCCAGCATGCGGTGGAGGTTCCAGGGGCCGGGGGTGCAGGTGGTGGCGCGGGTGCCGTCCGCGGGGCCGGTGCCGCCCCCGATGAGGGTGGTGATGCCGTTCGAGAGGGCGTCGTACACCTGCTGGGGGGTAATCATGTGGATGTGGGCGTCGATAGCCCCCGGCGTGGCGATGAGGTGCTCCCCGGCGATGACCTCGGTGCCGGGGCCGACCACCAGGGCGGGGTCTACGCCGTCCATGATGCTGGGGTTGCCCGCCTTGCCGATGCCGGCGATGCGGCCGTCCTTGATGCCGATGTCGGCCTTGAGGATGCCCAGCACCGGGTCCATGACGATGGCGTTGGTGATGACCAGGTCGAGGGCCCCGGCGCGGTTACTGATGCCGGAAGCCTGGCCCATGCCGTCGCGGGCGGTCTTGCCACCCCCGAAGACCAGCTCATCGCCGTAGCTCGTCAGGTCGCGCTCGATCTGACAGAGAAGCGCGGTGTCGGCGAGACGGACGCGGTCGCCGGTGGTGGGGCCGTAGAGGTCGGCGTACTGGCGGCGGCTGATGCGGGCCATGCTCGTTCTCCTCACTGGTGGGATGGGCTACGACCTATGCAGTCCTCACTCCTCACTCCTCAATCCTCGCAAAGCCCCGCTGGTCCAGCGCGGCCAACGCCCGTGCCCGGACCTCCGGCGAGTCCACGCGGCCGTTGGTCAGCCCGTTGAGGCCGCTCACCCGGCGGGTGCCTCCGATAGCGACCAGTTCTACCTCTTTGCGGTCGCCGGGCTCGAAGCGGACCGCGGTGCCCGCGGGGATATTGAGTCGCATCCCGAAGGCAAGCCCGCGGTCGAAGCGCAGGGCCTTGTTCGCCTCGAAGAAATGGAAGTGAGAGCCCACCTGAATGGCCCGGTCGCCGGTGTTCCACACGCTCAGGGTCACGGTCGGACGCCCCGCGTTGATCTCGACAGGCTCGTCGGCCAGCAGGTAATGGCTTGTCTCGCCGCTCATGGGGAGACCTCCGTTGAAGGTGTCCGTTGGCAGTCGTCAGTGCTCGTTCGTTGATTGCCGGTCGTCGGTCATGAGCTTCTTGCCCTGGGCGTGAGAACTGACACCTCAGCACGCAGCACTCACACAATGGGATCGTGGCAGGAGACCAGCTTGGTCCCGTCGGGGAAGGTGGCCTCCACCTGCACCAGGGGGACCAATTCAGGGACGCCCTCCATCACCTCCTCGCGGGTGAGCACCTGCCGCCCCAGGGCCATGACGTCGGTCACAGACTTGCCGTCGCGGGCGCCTTCTAGCATGGCCTCCGTGATGAGGGCCACGGCCTCGGGCACGTTGAGCTTGAGGCCCCGTGCCCGCCGCTTGCGGGCAAGGTCGGCCGCGACGTAGACCATGAGCTTTTCCATTTCGCGGGGGGTGAGCATCATTGTGGCTTGCTCTCCTGGTGCCGAGTGGTGGATCTGACCAGATTGCAGCGGAGGGGCAGGTTCCTGCGCATCACACCGCCAGGTACTCCCGCACCACGTCTTCGTTCAGGTCGCTGGCCAGTCCCTCGGAGACGATGGCGCCCTTCTCCATGACATAGCAGTAGTCGGCAACCCCCAGCGCAAAGTCCAGGAACTGCTCCACCAGCAAGACCCCCACCTCCCGCCGCGCTCGCAGCCCCTGAATCAGGTCCTGGATCTCCTGCACGATGGAGGGCTGGATGCCCTCCGTAGGCTCGTCCAGGAGCAGCAGCCGGGGCTTGCGGATGAGCGCGCGGGCGAAGGCCAGTTGCTGCTGTTGCCCGCCGCTCAGGGTGCCCGCCACCTTGCGGGGATTGACCTTGAGCGCGGGGAACAGGGCGTACATCTCATCGACGGCCTCGACGGTGCGCTCTTTGGGGGAGGCGGCCTCCAGCCCCATGAGGAGGTTCTCGTGGACGGTCAGGTAGGGGAAGATGCCCCGGCCCTGGGGAACGTACCCGATCCCGGCCCGCGCCCGCTCGTGGGGCGGGCGCCGCGTGATGTCATTGCCGTGAAAGTATACCCTACCGGCACGGGGGCGCAACAGCCCTATAATGGACTTGAGCAGGGTCGTCTTGCCGACGCCGTTGCGGCCCATCAGGCAGACCACCTGGCCGGGCGGCACGTCCATCGTCACCTGGGAGAGGACCATGCTCTCCCCGTAGGCCACCGAGAGATCGTGAACCGTAAGCATGCGCCTCCTTTCCGCAGTCAGCGATCGGCACGAGCATGCTCAGCCCGCCCGCAGCCGGGGGCACGCCCCGCGCGACGCCGGGGAGTCAATGCTCACGGGCTACCCGCTCACACCCGATAACTGACGGCTGGCCGCCTCCACCGCCCGCGGCTTGCTGTGGCCCAGGTACGCCTGGATAACCTGCGGGTCTTGCTGCACCACTTCCATCGGCCCTTCGCTCAGGACCTTGCCCAGGTGCAGCACCGTAACCGTCTGTGCGAACTGCCGCACGAACTCCATATCGTGCTCGACCACCAGCACCGAGCGGTCGCGGGTGATAGCCTGCAACAGTTCCCCGGTGCGGTCGCGCTCGCGGCGGGTCATGCCTGCCACCGGCTCGTCCAGGAGCAGCAGCTTGGGCTCCTGCACCAGCAGCATCCCGATCTCCAGCCACTGCTTTTCCCCGTGGGAGAGGGACCCGGCCGGATGGTGCGCCCGGCCCAGCAGCCCGATCTGCTCCAGGGTGGCGTGGATGCGATCGGCGTCGCTCCGGCCCAGCGCCCGGAACAGCGCCCCCAGCCGGCTGCGGAACCCCACCGCCACCTCCAGGTTCTCGTCGACCGTCAGGCTGGGGAACACCGTCGGGGTCTGGAACTTGCGCCCGATGCCCAGCCGCACCAGCTCGTGCTCTGGCCGCCGGAGCACGTCCACCCGACCGTCGAAGAGCACCCGCCCGCGCTGAGGCCGCGTCTTGCCCGTCATCAGGTCCAGCAGCGTGGTCTTCCCGGCGCCGTTCGGCCCGATGAGAAAGCGCAGCTCGCCGTAGTCCATGGCAAAATCCAGGGCATCCAGCACGGTGAAGCCATCGAAGCTCACCGTGACCGCCTCGACGGAAAGGATCCTCTTGACCATCCTGCGCTCCTTCTAACCCTGCCCGGCCACCCGGGCACGTGCGCCGACCGTAGAGCCCGGCGCCAACCGCTGCTGCACCCGCCGTAGCTGGGCCTGCACGAAACCCACGATGCCGTTGGGGAAGAGCAGCACTGCTCCGATGAACAGCGCCCCCAGGAAGTACTGCCAGATGTCGGGAAAGGACTCGCTCAGGCCGCTCTTGGCGCTGCTGACCACCACCGCGCCCAGGGCCGCGCCCGCCAGCGTCCCCCGGCCGCCCACCGCTACCCAGATGACCATTTCGATGGAGGGGACGATGCCCATCATGGCCGGGGAGATAATCCCCACCTGGGGCACAAAGAGCGCGCCGGCCACGCCCGCCAGCCCCCCGGAGAGCGCGAACACGAACGCCTTCACCACGACCGGGTCGTAGCCGAAGAAGCGCACCCGGTTTTCATCGTCCCGCAGGGCCACCAGCACCCGGCCGAACCGCGAGGCTGTCATCCACCGACACAGCAGATACACGGCCACCAGCACGGCGACGGTGGCGTAGTAGAGGGCACGCTGCGTCTCGTCCAGGATGAGGGCGTAGCCGAAGATGGTGGTGTAGTTGGTGATGCCGTTGGTCCCGCCGGTATAGGGCTGCTGGCCGATGAACAGGATGCTCACAATGAGCGCCAGAGCCTGGGTGATGATGGAGAAGTAGACCCCGGTGATGCGGCTGCGGAAGACCAGATAGCCCAGCGCGCCCGCCAGGGCCGCCGGCACGATGAAGGTCATGGGCAGGGCGAACCACGGAGAGGCAAAGGGCGCCCAGAAGGCCGGAAGCGCCTCCAGGCCGCTCCAGGACATAAAGTCGGGCAGAGCGCCCTTGGATGCTTCCTGCTTGAGGTACATAGCCATCGCATAGCCGCCCAGCCCGAAGAACACCCCGTGGCCCAGGCTGAGCATGCCCGCGTAGCCCCAGACCAGATCCAGGGCAATGGCGACCATGGCGAAGGTCAGGAACTTCGCCAGTAGCCCCAGCCGGAACTCGGAAAGGAAGGCCGGCGCGGCCAGCAGGACCAGCGCCGTGAGGACCAGCGGCAGCCAGCGGGCTACCCACGGCGCGGGGCTGCGCGGCGGGGATGTGGTGAGCCGTGCGTTCATCGCTGACGCTCCCTATGTCGCTTGCAGTCCCGCCGTTCCTTGGACGGGGTGAGGTCGGAAAACCGACGGCTGGCAACGGAAACCTAACGCGTCCGCAGCGTCATCAGGCCCTTGGGCTTCCATTGCAGGAAGGCGATAATCATGGCGAACACCAGCACCTTGCCCACCACCGCCGTACTCCCAAACTCGAAGGCAGTGTTGAGCGAGCCGATGACCAGGGCGGCCAGGATGGTGCCGGGGAGCTGGCCGACGCCGCCCAGGATCACCACCATGAAGGCGTCCACGATGTAGTAGGTGCCCAGGGAGGGACCGATAGGGCCGATGAGGGCAAGCGTACACCCGGCGATGCCCGCCAGCCCCGATCCCAGGGCGAAGGTCAGGGCATCCACCCGGCGGGTCGCCACCCCCAGGGCCGCGGCCATGTCCCGGTTCTGCATCACGGCGCGCATCCGCCGGCCGCTCTCGGAGCGGGAGAGGAACCAGTAAATCCCGGCGAGGCAGACCGCGACCAGGGCCACGATGAACAGCCGTTTGGTCGGCAGCACCAGGGCCGGCGCGAGGGTGATGCCGCCGCTCAACCATTCGGGGACGACCACCTGCACGTTGGGAGCGCCGAAGATGGAGCGGGCCGTCTGCTGGAGGACGAGGCCCACGCCCCAGGTAGCCAGCAGCGTGTCCAGCGGGCGGCCATACAGGTGGCGGATCAAGAGCCGCTCCAGCACCAGGCCCACCGCGCCCGCGACCAGGAAGGACGCCGGGATGGCGACGAGGAAGGTGATATCGGCGGAGGGGCTGCCGAAATAGCTCTGGGCGGCGAGTTGCAGGGCGTAGGCGGTGTAGGCGCCGATCATGATGAACTCGCCATGGGCCATATTGATGACATTCATGAGGCCGAAAGAGAAGGCCAGGCCCAGGGCAATGAGCAGGAGAATCGAACTGACACTCAGGCCGTTAAAGGCTTGCAAGACCAACACATCCATAAGGAGACTCTTTCTGCGAGGGGTCGGCCTCGCTGCGGGCAGAGGGCGGGGGGTAGGGCGGGGTTCAACCCCGCCCGGTGAACTGCCAGCTCGTCCTGATCTGTCGAAGGAGGAGCGGGCCGCCCGTGGTTCGACAAGCCTGTCCTGAGCCTGCCGAAGGGCTCACCACGAGCGGCTTTTCCTGCTACGGTGGCGCCTCGCTGGGTATGGGGATTCCTCGTGCGAGATCAGGAGGGGCCGTAGGGAATCGGGTGGTGGTAGGGGCGCATGGCCATGCGCCCCTCCACGGTTGCCCATGCCGAACACGTCCTCCTGATCCTGCGCCTTACGGCTTAAGCCCCTTGGCCCAGGTGTAGGTCTCCAGGTACGGGTCGGGCTCCACCGGCTTGCCGGAGTTCCAGATTTCGTCAATCAGGCCGTCCTGGCGGACCTTGCCGATGCGGACCGTCTTGGCGACGTGCTGGTTCTTGGTGTGGACCTTCACCGGGCCGCCGGGGGCGCTGAACTCCAGGGACTTGGCGGCTTCCCGCACCTTCGCCACGTCGGTGCTGCCGGCCTTCTCCACTGCCTTGGCCCACAGGTACACGCCGAAGTAGCCCGCCTCGATGGGGTCGTCGGTCACGCGCTGCTCGCCGTACTTCGCCTTGTAGGCCGCCACGAACTTCTTGTTCTCCGGGGTGTCGGTGGTCTGGTAGTAGTTCCAGGCGACCAGGTGGCCGACCATATTGGCCGCTCCGATGCCGCGGACCTCTTCCTCCGCCACGCTCACCGACATGGTGGGCAGCTTGTCGGGGGTAATGCCCGCATCCTTCAACTGCTTGAAGAAGGCCACGTTGGAATCGCCGTTGAGAGTGTTGAACACCACATCGGGCCTGGCGGCCAGGATCTTGGTGATGACCGTGGTGTAGTCGGTGTGGCCGAGGGGCGTGTACTCCTCGCCCGCCAGGGTGCCGCCCTGGGCTTCGAGCTGCATCTTGATGATCTTGTTGGCAGTACGGGGGAATACGTAGTCGGAGCCGAGCAGGTAGAACTTCTTCTTGCCGTCCTTCAGGAGGTACTCCACCGCGGGGACGATCTGCTGGTTGGTGGTGGCCCCGGTATAGAAGATGTTCGGGGACTGCTCCAGCCCCTCGTACTGCACCGGGTAGAAGAGCAGCCCGTTAAGGCTCTCGAAGACCGGGAGCACGGCCTTGCGGCTGGCGCTGGTCCAGCAGCCGAACACCACGGCCACCTGGTCCCGCTGGATCAGCTTCTTGGCCTTCTCCGCGAAGGTAGGCCAGTCGGAGGCGCCATCCTCAACGATGGGCTCCAGCTTCTTGCCCAGGACGCCGCCCTTGGCATTGATCTCCTCGATTGCCATGAGCGTGGCATCCCTCACCGAGGTCTCGCTAATAGACATGGTACCGGAGAGTGAGTGCAGGACGCCAACCTTGATGGTCTCACCGCTGCCGGCGGGCTGGGCGGACTGCGAGGACTGCGCTGCCGGAGCGCCACCTTGCGGGACTGCCGGCGAGCCGCAGGCAGTCAGCAACGCCCCGATGAGGCCGAAACTGGCGACATATTTTGCCAACCGGGATCCTGGCAGGGATAGCACCTGGTCCTTTCCTCCTTACTACTGCGGGATATCGACCCGTGATGGACTTCCCACGGTCACCATGGGGTGGTGACAGGGAGGAGCTTATGGGAACCGCATTACAGTGCGGTTTCCCTCATGTGAATTCCGGGTAACGGAGAGATTTCACCAACGTAATATGGGTGGGAGGACGACCGTACGACAGGAGCGCGCGAACGCGGGTGCGCCGGAGGAGGGGAGCCACGGGGAGGCGAGCGGAGGCGCTCCTGGCAGAGCTCCCCCGCAGGAGGCGGTTGGGCCGCGGGGTGGGAGGATCGTGTATGGCGGGCGCTTTCGGTTGCTGGCGGCGCATAGCCGGTGTAAGATGCTAAAGGAAGGCTGCTGCGCGAAAGTCGGACGCGATCGACCGGACCCGGGCATCGGGAGCCGAAAAGGAGGACCCGATGGATGAACTGATTTGGCAGGAACGCCCGCAGCTGCGGCGTCCGGTGCTGGTGGTGGCGCTGGGCGGTTGGAGCGATGCGGGCGAAGTCGGGACCTGGAGCGTGGATTGGCTCCAGCGTACCTACCAGGCCCGCCCCATCGCCACCATTCCCGGCGAGGACTTTCTCCTGTTGACCCACCGGCGCCCGCTGGTGCAGCTCGGGCCTGACGGCCAGCGGGTCATTACCTGGCCGGAGTACCGGTTCACCTGCGCTGCCATGCCCGGCGACCGGGACGTGGTGCTGCTGGCGGGGCCGGAGCCCCATCTGCGCTGGAAGACCTTCACCGCGGCCGTCCTGGAGGTGGTGCAGACCCTGGGCATTGACCTGATGGTGAGTGTCGGCGGCCTGGCGGGCATGGTGCTGCACTCGGACCCGCCGCGGGTGACGGGCAGCGCCAATACCGCCGAGTTGGTGACCCGGCTGGGCGCGGCGGCGACGGTCTCGCGCTACCAGGGACCGGCAGGCCTGCTGAGTGTGCTCGTGGTCGCCGGCCGTGACGCCGGGTTGGCAACGGCGAGCATCTGGGGCAATGTGCCCCACTACTTGCAGGCCAGTCCCAACCTCAGGGTCGGGGTGGCGCTGCTGGAGCAACTGGCGCGCCTGTTGGGGGTTTCCTTCGACCTGGGGCCGGCCCGGACGCAGGCGGACCGGTTCGATGCCGACGTCGCCGCGGCCATCGCCCAAGACCCCTCGGCGACCCGCTACGTCCGCCAGTTGGAAGACCAGCTGCGCGGCCCGACCTCGTCGGGTCTGTCGCAACACGATAATCCGGCGGGACCGTCGGAGCGGGAAGAGTTGCCGCCGACCGAGCACCTGATCGCCGACCTGGAGGAGTTCCTGCGGCGGCGGCAGACCGGGGAGCAGGAGTAGCCCCTGCTCCCCGGGGACGGGCTGCGCGCGCCTTTGGGTGGCCGCGGCGCAGGCGGTGGCGCCCTGATGTTGCGCTCGCTGGTACCGCCTGCGCTGCGTGGGGGGTGAGCCGCCCGTTCCTTGAGCGTGGCCGTGCCAGCGGGCCTGCGCTCTCGACTCCCTGATGCCTGACGCCCGACTCCGCCGGTTCATCCTGCGCGGCCGTTGCGATTGGTGTCTGAGCTCCTTCCAGCCGAACAGGTCAGGTCCCGGCTCCAAAAGCACGAGGCCCTGTCGGTTGGCAGGGCCTCGTGGTGCATGACCGATGCTGTAGCTGGTGGGTTCAGCAGGAGGAGTTATCTGGCCGTAACCCCCAGATGCTCTTCCTCCCATTGGTCCAGTTCGGGCGTAAAGTAGCGCACCCTGGTCTTCTTGTACTCTTTTGAAGAGTACAAGACGGCGTACTCTCGGATACCGGTAGCCTCCGCGATGGCCTGTAAGGTATCTTCGCAGTCCCTGGCCTTGCGACCGTGGATCATGGTGAAGATATTATAGGGCCAATCCTCGTACACCGGCCGCAGGTAGCAGTGGCTCACCGGGTTGAAGGTGCCCATCATGGCGCCGACTTCCAGCGCCCGCTCCCCCGGCACCTTCCACACCCCCATCGCATTGGCAGAGAAACCCGCCCGCCGGTGGTACAGGATGGCGGCGAAGCGGCGCAGATGGCCCGCCGCCTGGAGCTGCTTTCCCCAGTCCAGCAACGCCGGGACGGTCATACCAATCTGGGCGGCAGCCTCCGCAAACGGCTCCGGGACCACTGGCAGGTCTTCCTGCAAGGCCCGGATAACGTCGATGTCCCGCGACGTGATGGGGTACTCCTTCGCCTTCTCCCGGGTCTCGTGGGTGTACGACGGCCCCCCGCCGACGAGTCCATCCTCGCCGGTCATATCGAGCTTGACCCCGATCTTGAAGAGCCGCAGCGTGGGCAGCAGGCGCGTGGAGTTGGCCCCGGCCAACTCGTGGAGCCGCTGCACGGTGCCCTCAAGGCTGCTGGCAGGCGGCAGGGCAATGGTAAACCACAGGTTGAAGGCGTGATTGCGCTTGTAGTTGTGGCTGACCCCCGGGTGGGTATTGATGACCTCCGCCGCCTCGTTGACCTGCGCGGGATCGACGTTCATCGCCACTAAACTGCTCTGGTAGCCGAGGCTGCGGGTATCGAAGATGGCGCTCAACTGGCGGATGATCTCAGCGTCTTTCAGCCGGACAATACGCCGCAGCACCTCATCCTCGCTGGCGCCCAGGGCCTCGCCCAGCACCCGGAAGGGGCGCGGCTCCATCGGGAACTCCGCCTGGATGGTATTGAGCAGCCGCTTGTCCAGGTCGTCCAGTTCTAACATGGACGCTCTCCTCTCACGTCGCTGGCCGGGCTTGCTTCTCCTTCTCCGTCCATTATACACTGTTCACGCTGCCAGGCAACCGCGCCCACCGCGATGCCCGCTGAGGACGTAGCGCACCAGCAGCCGCCGCCGGTGCAGGAGGAGCGTACGGCATCGCCCAGGCCGACGCGCCGAAGGCTCCCCCAGGGGACACCGGACCGCTGCACTCCTCCTCTGCTTACTGAGGAACGGAACGCTGACACTGATGGCTGAGTACGCAGGGCGGATCACCCAGGCCCACCAGGCGGCGCGTGAGAGCGGCCTCGATGGCTGGCTCCTGTACGACTTCCGCCACAGCAACCCCATCCTGTGGGAGATCACCGGCAGCCGGCTCCACTCGACCCGGCGCCTGTTCCTGTGGCTGCCTGCCCGCGGGGAGCCGGTCCTGCTGGCGCACCAGGTGGATGCTGCCCACTTTGCTTCCTGGGGCGTGCCGGTGCGCCCGTACCGGGGCCGGGAGGACCTGCTGCGCCAGGTACGGGACATCCTGGCGGGCGTCGCGCGGGTGGCGATGGAGTACTCGCCGCTGGGGGCGCTGCCGACCCTCTCCTGGGTGGACGGCGGCACGCTGGAGATGGTCCGCAGCCACGGGGTGGAGGTGGCCTCGTCCGCTCCGCTGGTCCAGGCGGCGCTGGGCCGACTGACGGGCTGGGAGTTGGCGAGCCACCGCTACGCCGCCGAGAAGCTGGGCCTTATTGTGCAGGACGCCTTCGCCTGGATCGGGGAGAAGGTGCGGGACGGCATGGATGAGTACGCGGTGTGCGCGTTCATCCGCGAGCGCTTCCGGCAGGAACGCCTCTGGACCGACGAAGGGCCGATTGTGGCGGTGAACGAGCACAGCGGTGATCCCCACTATGTGCCGTCGCCGCAGGGGAGCAGCCCCATCCGGCCGGGCGACTGGGTGCTCATCGACCTGTGGGCCAGGCAGGAGGATGGGATTTTCGGCGACATCACCTGGACAGCGTACGTGGGCAACCAGGCGCCCGAGGAGCACCGGCGGGTGTTCCAGGTGGTGACCGTGGCCCGAGACATGGCCCTGGACTTCATCCGCCAGGCGGTGCAGGGCGGGCGCTTTCCCCAGGGCTGGGAGGTGGACCGCGTCGCCCGTGACTATATCCGGGCCGCCGGCTATGGCGATGCCTTCACCCATCGCCTGGGCCATAGCCTGGGGTCCGTGGTCCACGGCTACGGCGCCAACCTGGACTCCTTCGAGACCCAGGACGTGCGGGAACTGGCGCCGGGCACGGCCTTCACCATCGAGCCCGGCATCTACCTGCCCCGATTCGGGGTGCGCTCCGAGATAGACGTGTACCTCCGGGAGTCCGGTCCCGAAGTGACCTCGCCCGTGCAGCGGGAGGTAGTCACCATTCGGGTGCGGTAGGAGAGTTGCGGAGGCTGGGCCTTCGCCCCTAGAAGTGGGACCTGTGGCAACGACGCCGCCTGTGCGATCTGCGCCACCTGCCTCTCAGGTATTCGTTTGTGACGTGTGCGGGGCGCGCATGCAGGATATCCACTGCAAGCTGATCTGCCCCAACTGCGGCTATACGCGGGACTGCTCCGATCCCTAGTGTTCTGTCTGCCGTGAACTGATGGGTGCGACTGCTGCCGTGAACGGCGGGCCCGCCCTTCAGGGCGGCGGGGTGGCACCCATCACCGGAGGAGTGACAGAGCACGAGCTCCCGCTGGGGACGAGCGGTCCGCCCATCCGGTTCCCGCGTACCATGTGAAACCTGGGCGAGAGTACGCCCGAAATGAGGAGGAAGCCCTGTGAGCCTGGAAGGACGTGTTGCCCTGATCACCGGGGCCAGCCGTGGCCTGGGGAAGGCCATGGCGTTGACTTTTGCCCGCGCCGGCGCCGATATCGTGGTGGCGGCCCGCTCGGAGACCCAGCCCCATCCGCAGCTCCCCGGCACCATCTACGAGACCGCGGAGGCGGTGCGGGCGCTGGGGCGCCGCGCGCTCCCCGTCCGCTGCGATATCACCAAGCCCGAGGATATTGATGCGGCGGTCGCCAAGGCCCTGGAGGAGTTCGGGAAAATCGACATCCTGGTACACAACGCGGCGGTCCGCGTGATGGGGTCCCTGGCCGAGATGCCCCTCCGCCGCTGGGATCTCATGCTCAACGGGAACTTCCGGGCTGCCGTCGGCCTGGTCAAGGGGGTGCTTCCCAGCATGCAACAGCAGGGCTGGGGGCACATTCTGGTCGTTGCCCCCAAGCCGGATCCCGAAGCTGCCAGGGGCGAGGGGCTGGCCTACGGGCTCTCGAAGGCCGCGGCCAGCCTGTTCGTGCTGGGCGCCGCCCAGGAACTGGCCGGGTACGGCATCGCCATCAATTGCCTCTGGCCTGAGGGCGCGCGCGACAGCGAAGGCACCCGCATGTTCCGTCCGCTCGACCCCAAGAACACGACCACCGCAGACCTCTTCGCCGATGCCGCGCTGGTCATCGTCTCCAAGGACCCGTCGGTCCGGACCGGCCAGGCCCTCGACGACGAAACGGTGCTGCGAGCCGAGGGCATGACCGACTTCAGCCGCTACGCGCTGGAGCTCTCGACGTCATCGTAGGGTGCTGCCCGCGCTGCGCCGGACGAGTGGTGCGCGGGGGCACCTGAAGGAGCACCGCGCCGGGCGCTGGTGATCGGGCACGTGTGGTTTGCTGGGTAGGGGGCGGGATTGCCGCGGCCTGATGCAGGGCGGGGAGGTCCCGCCCCTTCCGCACCCGCAGGCGGCTGGGGCGTCACCAGGGGGCAGGCCATATCCTCGCCCTCGGTATGGCCCCGCGCCCTTCGTGGACGCGACCCGTCGCCTCCTAACCCGTTCTGGAAGCGCACTATGCACTGTGGATCCCGAGAGGAAGAGAGCACACCCGTGATGGCCTTGTGGTGGGGATGGCCCTTGCTCCTGGGGTGGCTGCTGGTGGCGGGCTCCTGCCAGGTCTGGCCCGCGCAGCCCGACGCTCGCCCAATGGCGACGCCCACCCCGTCCGTGAGCCCCACACCCCGGCAGGCCCCGCCGCCCCCGGTCAGCCCCACCCCGGCCGCCGAGCCGCAGGTCACCATCAGCGCGCCTGCGCCCGGCGCAGCTATCGGCAGTCCGGTGCGGGTGGCGGGGCGTGCCCGTGTCTTCGAGGGTACCCTCACTGCCATCGTCTACGATGGGCAGGGGCGGGAGCTGGTCCGGCAGGTGGTGCAGGCCAGCGCAGGCGCCCCGGAATGGGGCGCCTACCAGTCAGAGCTGAGCTTTCCCGCGCCGGAGCGCCAGGGGCCGGGCCGCATCGAGGTCGTGACCTATAGCGCCCGCGACGGCAGCCTGGAGCACCGCGCCGCGGTGCCGGTCATCTTGCAGGCCCGGAGCGTGTCGCCAACACCCACGGCAGCCTCTCCTCAACGGTGATGCTGACCGGCGACAAGAGGCCGCGGGGCCGGCACATGGGCAGGAAAGGCACGCCATCGGTGCGCATCGGCATTGACGCCCGCCTCGCCGCCTACCGCGAGGGGGGCATCACCCAGTACACCCGGCAACTGGTCGCGGCCCTGATCCGGCAAGCCCCCGACCAGGAGTGGATCGCCCTCCAGAGCCGGCGGGACCGCCGTCCCCTCTGCGCCGCGCCCTCGGTGCGCGGCGCCGCGCTGTGGACGCCACCCCACCACCGCTGGGAGCAGTGGACCCTACCCCTGGAACTCCTCCCGCACCGGCTCGACCTGATCCACAGCCCGGACTTCATCCCACCCCTGCGGCGGCCCTGTCCGGCGGTGATCACCGTCCACGACCTGGCCTTCCTCCGCTTCCCGGAGATCCTCACCGAGGAGAGCCGGCGCTTCTACGGGCAGATCGGCCGGGCCGTCGCCGGGGCCGAGGGCATCATCGCCGTCTCTGAGGGCACCCGCCGCGACCTCCACCATCTGCTGGGGGTGCCCCCGGAGCGGGTCGCGGTGGTGTACCACGGGTGCGATCCCCGCTTCCGGCCCCCGGCAGACCCCGGCGCCGTGGCGGCGTTCTGCCGCCGCCGCGGGCTGCCCGATAGCTTCCTCCTGTGGGTGGGTACCCTGGAGCCCCGCAAGAACCTCCCCGTGCTGCTGGAGGCGATGGCCCTGCTGAAGGGCAGGCTCCCGGAGGACCGGGGGACGCTGGTGCTGGCGGGCGCGCCGGGCTGGCGCGAGGAGGGCCTGGCCGAACGGGTGCGGTCCCTGGGGCTGGCGGACCGGGTACGCTGCCTGGGTCCGGTCGCCGCCGATGATCTGGTGCTGCTGTACCAGGCCGCCTGGGTCTTCGTGTTCCCCTCCCGCTACGAAGGGTTCGGCCTCCCCCCAGTGGAGGCCATGGCCTGCGGCACCCCGGTGGTCGCATCAACGGCCCCGGCCCTGCCCGAAGTGCTGGGAGATGCGGTGCTGTATTGCTCTCCCGACGACCCCGGCGCGTTCGCCGGGGCGGTGCAGCGGCTGCACGAGGACCCGGCGCTGTACCGGGACCGGGTGGGCGCGGGCCTGGCCCAGGCTGCCCGCTACCGCTGGGACGAGGCTGCCCGGCAAACCCTGGCCGTCTACCGGAGGGCGGTGGCCGCATGAAGGTCGTGCTGGTGACGCCTGGCTTCCCCGCGCCGCCGACGAGTGGAGGCAGCCAGCGGGCCTTCCACCTGCTCCGGCTGCTGGGGCGACGCCATCAGGTCCACCTCTTCAGCCTGGTCGGCGCATCGCCCGCGCCGGATGCCCTGGCGCAGGTGCAGCCCTTCTGTTCCGGCGTCACCCTGGCGCGGGTGCCGGGCCGCAGCGTCCTGCACCGGCTACACGACCTCATCTCCACCGCGCAGCCTGACCTGGCACAGCGGTTCGCCGCGCCGGAGGCCCGCGCCCTGCTGGCCCGGCTCCTGGGCGCCGGAGCGTGCGATGTGGTCCAGGTGGAGGGGCTGGAAGCCAGCGCCGATCTCCTCGCCGCCTGGGAGGCCCTGCCGCCACCGCGGCCCGCCCTGGTGCTGGATGCCTTCAACGCCGAGTACCTGCTACAACGACGGGCCTTCCTGGTGGACCTGGGCCGGCCGGATCGCTGGCCGGTGGCCGCCTACAGCCTGGTCCAGTGGCACCGGTTGCGCCGCTACGAGCAGGACATCTGCCGCCGCGCCGCCGCGGTCCTGGCCGTGTCCGAGGCGGACCGACAGGCGCTGCTGGCCCTAGTAGGCGCTCAAGGTCGCAGTGAGGGAAAGGACTGCCGGGGTGAACGGCGGGCCTGGGCTACCCCCGGAAGGCCCGGCCTTCAGGCCGGCATCCAGCAATGCACGGATGACAGGCCACTGGCCCCTGGCGGGAAGGTAGCCCTGGTGCCCCACGGGGTGGACACCGCGCGGTACCGGCCACCCTCCGAACCCGTCCCAGGGCACGCCCCTGAGCTACTCTTCACCGGGACCATGGACTACCGGCCGAACGTGGATGCGATTACCTGGTTCTGCACGCACGTCCTCCCGCGGGTCCGGGAGCGGGTGCCGGATGTGCGGCTGACCATCGTAGGCCGCGATCCCACCGCAGCGGTGCGTGCGCTGGCCGGCCCCTCCGTCACGGTCACGGGGGCCGTCACGGACGACCTGCCGTACTTCCAGCGGGCGAGCGCCTTCGTCCTGCCCATGCGCTACGGCGGGGGCGTACGCCTCAAGCTGCTCCAGGCCCTGGCCTGCGGCCTGCCGGTGGTCTCCACGCCCCTGGGGACCGATGGCGTCGCGGCGTGTCACGGCGAGCACCTGCTACTCGCGGAGCGGCCGGAGGAGTTCGCGCAGGCGGTGGTCCGGGTGCTGGCCGATCCGGCGCTGGCGGCGCGCCTGGGACGGTCCGGGCGCGCTCTAGTCGCGGAGCGCTACACCTGGGAAGCGGCTGCGTCCCTGGTGGAGGACGTGTACGAGGAGCTGAGATGCGCTGGGCGGCCGCAACGCAGTGATCCGTGAGATATCCAGAGGGAGAGGCCGCTTCTCCGTAACTGGTTCCCTTCCCCCGCGCGTGGGAAGGGGATCGGGGAAGCACAGGGTGTTCCCTGGGAGGGAGAGAGATGCACAGACTGTTGTTCGGGATGGGGCTGTTGTTTCTGCTCGGCGGCGTGGCGGAGGCGATTGCGCCAAGGTGGTTCCAGCGCTTCATGAGTGAGCAGGTGGGAGATGGCGTGCTCGCCAAATTCGGTATTGCTCCTTCGCCGGCAGTCGTTGAGTACTTTACCCTCACCCCGCAGACGCGGCGCTGGTGGGCCTTGTGGACCAGAGTCGTGCCGGGGATATTGTGGGTGGTAGCTGCCAGGCGCGCCCGTTGAGCGCTCCTACGGAAATACCCGCTCGTGGTGAGCTTGTCGAAGGGCGGGCGGGCCGCTCATGGTTCGACAAGCTCACCACGAGCGGCCTTTCATGTCCCGGTGGTGCCCCGTCAGGCATGACGGCTCAGAAGGTGCAGGCGTCGCAAACCGGTCGCTCCCATCCTCATCCAGGGCATGGCGATGAACTCCCGTAAATCCGCCGCCACCGTCCGTCCTCCCGCGCGGTCTCGCCGCGGTGTGGCGGTGCGCGTGCTGGTCGCCCTGGGTGCCCTGGCGCTGCTGGCGACGGCCCTGCTGCTCCTGCCGGGCGTGCGCGCCCCCGTGAGCCGCGCCTTGGACGGCCTGCCCGGCGGGAGCGGGCTCAAAGCCCAGGTGAAGGGCCTGCTCCAGCAGGGCCGCCTCGCCTGGGAGCAGGCCGCCGGCCAGACCCCCATCCCCTATGCGGAGCCGGCCGAGTTGGTGCCGGTCGCCCATACCGGGGTGTACCCCTACGGGGTCAACGTCTTTTTCGAGCAGGAGGTGGAGGAGTGGAAGCTGCGCCGGAGCATGGAGGTCCTGCGGGAGATGGGGATACGTTGGGTGCGCCAGCAGGTCCCCTGGGAGCGCATTGAACCCGAGCGCAAGGGCGACTTCACCAGCGTCTACGGCAGCACGTGGGCGCAGTTCGACCGGGTGCTGCCCCTGGCGCAGGAGTATGGCCTGGAGGTACTGGCGCGCCTCGACCTGCCGCCGCCCTGGGCACGCAGCAACCCCGCCATCCCGGCCAGCGCACCCGCGCGCATCGAGGACTATGGCGACTTCGTGGAGGCGTTCGTGCGCCGCTACCGCGGCCGGGTGCGCTACCTCCAGGTCTGGAACGAGCCTAATCTGGTGGGCGAGTGGGGCGGCCCGCCCGATGCCGCCCGCTATGTGGCCCTGCTGCGGGAGGCGTACACCCGGATCAAGGCGGTGGACCCCGCGATCGTGGTGCTCTCGGCGTCCCTGGCGCCCACCCTGGGGACCCCGGACGGCCTCAACCAGAGCGACCTGACCTACCTCCAGGCGATGTACGACGTCGGGGCCGCGCCCTATTTCGATATCCTGGGCGCCCAGGGCTACGGCCTGTGGACCGGCCCCGATGACCGCCGGGTCAGCCCCGACCACGTCAATATGTCCCGCGCGCAGCTCCTGCGGGGCATCATGGTGCGCAACGGCGATGCCCGCAAGGCCATCTGGATTACCGAGTACGGGTGGAACGCCCTGCCCCCGGAATTCCCCGGCGAGGCTACCCATGGACGGGTGACGGAGGAGGAGCAGGCCCGCTACACCGTGGAGGGCCTGCGGCGCATTCAGCAGGAGTGGCCCTGGGTGGGGGCGGTGTTCACCTGGCACTTCCGCCGGGTCTCCGATGAGGACCGGGACCAGGTGATGTTCTACTACCGACTGATGGACCCGGACTTCACGCCGCGGCCGGTCTTCCACGCCCTGCGCGACCTCATCCGGCGGGAGCCGGTCGTGGAGCGGGGGTGGTTCCAGGAGGACCACTGGGCGCTCCGGTACCAGGGCGAGTGGCGCCAGGCGGAGAGCCCCGACGCCCTCCTGGGCGGCTACCGACAGCCCCAGCCGGGCGCCGCGCTGGAGTTCACCTTCCGGGGCACCGACCTTTCTCTGGTCCTGCTGGCAGGACCGGAGGGCGGGCGCTTCCAGGTGGCCGTAGACGGCGCAGTGCCGGAGCGCCTGGTGCTGGAGGCCCGTGCGCCAGAGCCTCGCTCGGCGATCGTCGCGGTCGTGCGCGGGCTGCCCGATGGGCTGCACCGGGTGCGTCTGGAGGCCGAGGGCGCGCCGGGGGCCTGGGGCCTGGACGGGTTCCTGGTGGAGCGGACCCCATGATAGACAAGGGCGGGCAGGGGCGCCATCTCCTAATCGCGGTCGTCGCGGCAGGGCTGCCCCTGGCGCTGGCCGTTGGGCTTACCCTGGTGGCCTACGCCGGGGCGCTCAGCGCGGGCTTCATGTTCGACGACCCCATGGACCTGCCGCGCGCCAGCGGGCGCTCCCTGGTCCAGATCTTCACCGACGCCGCCGAGTGGAAGTACTACCGCCCGCTCCCCCTCGCGCTCTGGAAGGCCCTCTACGAACTGCTGGGGCGGCACGACCCGGTGGTGCTGCACGCGCTGGTGCTGGCCGCCCACGCCCTCAACGGCTGGCTGGTCTACCACCTGGCCCGCCGGCTCACCGATAGGGCCGGCGGGCTGCTGGCGGCGGCCCTGTTCCTCTGGTACCCCCTCAGCGCCCAGGTGGTCGGCTACGTCGTCGGTCTCTTCCATGCGCTCGGCGCGACCGGGGTGCTGGCTGCGGCGTTGCTCTACTGGGATGCGCGCCTCCAGGCCGGGCGGATCGGGGCGCGGCTGCGGCTCACCCTGGCGCTCCTGGCGGGGGCCGCAGGTATGCTCTCCCACGAGAACGGGCTGGTCGTCGTCGCGGCCGTCCTGCTGGTGGAAGGCGTGCTGCGCGTGACGGGCCGGGTGCCGCGCCTATCCTGGGCGCCCGCCTGGTTCGCGGCGGAGGCCGTCGGATTCCTGGCCCTCTGGTGGCTGGTGCCCCGTCAACCTGCGGACTGGGCGCTGGATCTCACGTCGCTGAAGATGAACGGCCTCTACTTCCTCCAGGGGCTGGTCTCCCCGGTGGCAGGCCAGTTGAATGATCTGCCCCGCTGGGGCGGCAGCGACAACCGTACCCTGGCGCTGGTGGGCGCTCTGGCGCTGGCTGCCCTGGTGCTCCTGCTGGTGGTGCGGCGGCGCTGGCTGGCCCTGGGCTTCGGACTGGCCTGGTTCGCAGCCGCGGCCCTGCCCTCCTGGGCCCTGCTGCCCTGGAGCTACGTCGAGGATGCGCCGCGGCTCCTGTACCTCTCCTCGGTCGGGGCCGCCCTGCTGTGGGGCGCGGCGCTGGCGCCGGTGGCGACGGGATTGGCGTACCCTCACCCCGGCCCTCTCCCAGAGGGAGAGGAGGCGCGCTCACCCCGACCTTCTCCCGTGGGGGGAGGGAGCGCGCTTACCCCGACCTTCCTGGGGGGGAGGAAGTTTCCACCCAGCTCCCTCCGTACGGGATCGTACTCTACAACAGGTACAGCACTCCTTTCCCCTTCCCTGTCCGGGAAGGAGGCCGGGGCGGTGGCGCAGGCGTGGCCCTCACCTTGGAGGCTCGTCTCTGGCATCCTGGGCCTGGGGCTGGCTGCTCTTGTCCTGTGGTTCAACCTGGGGTTCATCCTCCAGTTGGGCGCAGCCCAGGCCCAGGGCGCGGCCATCGTCCGGCAACTGGCGGAGACGGCCGCGCAGCCCGGCCCGGAAGCCGGACGGATCTACGTCAATGTCCCCCCCTGGCTCGCGCTCAAGACCAGGGGCTATCTCCTGGGACACTACGGCATGACCATGATCCCGGAGTACGTCGGGCTGGGGCGGAGCGTCTACGTCCACCGTGGCGTGCAGCCGGACCTGGCTTCCCTCACCTACCCGGAGGTCGCTCCGGTACCCTGGGGCCACTGGGACTACTTCTACAGCGGGCACGGCCCCGCTGCCGGCCCCGACGAGTTGGAGCGGGCATTCCGCAAGGGCGGCGGTGTCTACGTGACCCGCTTCGCCCCCGGCAGGCTGACCCTGGAGTACGTGGGGCGCGTGGAGACGGGGACCGCGCCACCGCCCGCGCCGCTGGCCCGCTTTGGCGATTGGGCGGTGTTGGAGCGCGCCGCTATCTGGAAAGCGGGGAGTCACCTGGTGATCTCCCTGGCCTGGTGGGCCGGCGCGCCGGCGCCGACCGACTCCGGGGTGCTGCTCCGGTTCCGCGGCGAGGGAGCGGAGCGGCGCACATCCTGGGGGTATCCTCTCGGCGGGGTGTTTGCACCGCAGCGCTGGCGCGCCGGCGACCGGATCGAGGACCGCTGGACCATCCCCCTGCCGGAAGTGGGAGCGGACCAGTTCCGGCAGATCTGCATTGGGTTTGCCGACCGGGACGCCGGTGTACGAGCGCCCGCCACCGATGCCCACTGCGTCCGCTACGAAGCGGACGCGAGTCCAGTGGACACATCCGCCGCGGTGAGGTAGGAAGACGTGGCTACGAAACAGGATCGGGAATACGTTCCTCCCGCAGGAGCGGGAAGCTTGGGGGCAGGCGACGGAACACCCGCTCGTCCTGAGCCTGTCGAAGGACGAGCCGTTCGTGGTTCCTTTCGACTGGCTCAGGGCAGGCTAGTACAGGATCAGGAGACCTCTTCGGCGTCGGTAACCGTAGGGGCGAACCTTGGGTTCGCCCTGGGGCAGGGTGGGGCGAATACAAGATTCGCCCCTACCTCCCACCGGGGAATGCCGAGCACCTCTCCTGATGCCGCACTCGGCTCACCACGAACGGATGCCCCCTCCCGCTCACACCTGCGGGCTCCTGCTATGGAGGAAGCCGCGGCGAGTGCCATTCCTCCGCGCTCCGGCGCCGTCACGGTCGTCGCCACGGTCCTGAACGAGGCCGCCGCGATGGGGGAGCTGCTGGAGTCGCTGTGCCGGCAGACCCGGCGGCCCGATGAGATGGTCATAGTGGATGGGGGCAGCCGCGACGGGACCGTGGAGGCCATCGCCGCCTTCCAGGACCGCCTGCCCTTGCGGGTGCTGGTGGAGCCGGGCTGCTCGATCTCCGCGGGGCGCAACCGCGCCATCGCCGCGGCCAGCGGGGAGATCATCGCCGCCACCGACGCCGGGGTGCGCCTGGAGCCCACCTGGCTGGAGGAGCTGGTGCGCCCGTTCTCCGCAGGCCCGGACGCTCGGCCCGACGTGGTGTGCGGGTTCTTCGTGGCCGACCCGCGCTCGGTGTTCGAGCTGGCGCTGGGGGCGACCACCCTGCCGCACCGGGACGAGGTGGACCCCACCCGCTTCCTGCCCTCCAGCCGGTCGGTGGCCTTCACCAGGGCGGCCTGGGCCAGGGTCGGAGGCTACCCGGAGTGGCTGGACTACTGCGAGGACCTGGTCTTCGACCTGCGCCTGAAGCAGGCCGGGTGCCGGTTCGCCTGGGCGCCCCAAGCCGTGGTCCGCTTCCGTCCCCGGCCCGACCTGCGGTCCTTCTTTCTCCAGTACTACCGCTACGCCCGCGGCGACGGGAAGGCCGATCTCTGGCGGCGGCGCCATGCGGTGCGCTACGCGGCCTACCTCGTCCTGCTGGCAGCGCTCCTCCTGGGCAGGCAGACCCCCTGGCTGTGGCCGCCTCTGGCGCTCGGTGCGGCCGGGTACCTGCGGCGGCCCCTGGCCCGCCTGTGGCCGCACCTGGCCGACCTGGTGCCTGCCCAGCGGGTGGAGGCCGTTGCCTGCGTGCCGGTGGTGCGTCTGGTGGGGGACGTGGCGAAGATGCTGGGCTACCCCGCGGGCTGGTGGTGGCGCTGGCGGAATGTTAGGACTGAGGACTGAGCGGGATACGAAGATCTACTCAGTCCTCAGCACTCAGTCCTCAGTCCTCTTACCTTGGGCTTCCGCCGGGGCGCACCGTCACCCGTGCGCCCACCCCGACGCCGAGGCGGCTGCGGGCGCTGCCATTGCGGACGGCGATCTCCACCCGCCCGGTGCTGCCCACCACGGCCACCAGTTCCCCGCCGTCGGCGTAGGTCTGGCTCAGCCCCGCGATGCGGCGGCCGGCCACCTCGAAGGTGGGCGCTCCTGCGGCCGGCAGCAGTTCCGGCGTCAGGTTGGTCAGCAGGTTGCCGAAGTGGTCTACGGCAATGACCCGCCCCACCAGCGCGCCGTCGGCCGTGCGGCAAGGGCGCGGCACCTCCAGGGCCAGGAGCGACGTGACCGGCGGCCCGAACTGCTCCAGCGGCACGCCCAGGGAGAGGTGGGCCGCCACCGGGGCGAAGATGTCCCGCCCGTGGAAGGTCCGGCTGACCGGGTGGCGCCAGAACTCCGGGTTCTCCAGGGCCACCGCCCGCCATCCGGCCGGGAGGGGGACCTCCCGCACCGGCAGGCTACCCGGTGACGGGGTGTGGGTCTCGCTCCCTTCGGCGCCGTTCCCACCCGGGGCGTCCCCCACCGGAGCGAGGTCCAGCGCGTAGGTCAGCAGGCCGTTATCGGGCGCCACGAAGGTGCCGGATGGCCCCTGGACCGCCAACGCCCGGCGGGCGCTCCCCACACCGGGGTCCACCACGGCCAGGTGGATGGCCTCGGCGGGAAAGTAGGGGGCCGCGTACCCCAGCAAGAAGGCCCCCTGGGGGATGTCCTGCGGGGCAACCTGGTGCGTCAGGTCCACCAGGGTCGCCCCAGGGTTGATGCCCAGGATCACGCCCTTCATGATCCCCACATAGGTGTCCTGGGTACCGAAATCGGTCAGTAACGTGAGCATCGTCATTATCGCTTCCAGACCCGCATGGTCTCGGTAAACCACTCGTGGATATTCACGAAGCGGGAGCTTGTCTCAAACAGGGCGCCCACCTGTACCCCCTGCACCCGCCGGGCCAGCACGTAGGTGTAGCGGGGCTGGTACAGGGGGAGGCTTGGCAGTTCCTCCAGGAACGCCTGCTGAAAGTCTCGGTACAGGCGGCGGCGGACCTCCTGGTCCTTTGCCTGGCGGCCCTCTTCCAGCACGGTGTCCAGGGTCTTGCTGGCGTAGGCCGCGATGTTCAGCCCGTCTTCACCGCGCTGCGTGCTGTGCCAGACCGGATAGGCATCCGGGTCGTAGCCGGTGTCCAGGCCATAGAGCACGGCATCGTAGCGGCGGGGGATCAGGTAGTTTTGCAGGAGCGCCGCGGGCGAGACGGTAGCCAGGTCGGCCTGCACGCCCACCCGCCGCCACGCGTTCACGACGAACTGGCCCACCGCGACGCGGGTCGGGTCGTCGTTGGTGATCAGGGTGAAGCGCAGGTCCTTGCCATCCTTCTGCCGGACGCCGCTCCCGGTGAGCTGCCAGCCGGCGCTCTCCAGGAGGCTGGCAGCCTGCTCCGGGGCGAAGGGGTACGACGGCAGGGTCTCGGCGTGCGCCCAGGTATCCAGGGGGACCGGGCTATCGGCGACACGCCCCTGGTCT
The DNA here is from genome assembly GCA_016210175.1 of Chloroflexota bacterium. Classification (GTDB taxonomy): domain Bacteria; phylum Chloroflexota; class Dehalococcoidia; order SHYD01; family JACQUQ01; genus JACQUQ01. The sequence continues at coordinate 24,847 of JACQUQ010000120.1, forward strand.
GCCAGGACCTCCCGCACCAACTGGGTGCGGTCCACGGCGTGGAGCAAGGCCTGTCGCACCGCCTGGTCCTGGAACAGGGGGATGCTCGCGTTGAGGAACACCGCGGTGTAGCTGGTGCGGAGCGGCTGGAGGACCTGCCAGGCGCCGTTCTGTCGCAGGCGCTCGATCTGGTCGGCGGGGAGCACTGGCCGTAACAGCGCCCCGTCGATGCGCTGTTCCAGCAGCGCGGTAGCCAGGGCCTGGTCGTCGGGGAAGAACTGGATTTCGATCTCCCGCAGGTACGGCTGGCTGAGCACGTAGTCGCTGTTGGCCCGGAGCACCATCCGGTCCACCAGGGCCTCGACCAGACGGAACGGCCCGGTCCCGATGGGACGGGAGTTGAACTCTGCCGTGGCCAGGTCCTTGACCGGGGTCTCTCGCAGGAGATGGACGGGGACCAGGCCCAGGCTGACATAGCTGGGGAAGGGCGCGAAGGGCTGCGGCAGGGTGAACTGAACGGTCAGCTCATCCTTCTTGGTGATAGTGATATCCTTCCAGAAAGCGGCCAGGTCAGGGCTGCCGGGAAAATTCGGGTGCTGCACCGTCTGGAAGGTGAACACTACATCATCCGCGGTCAGCGGCACGCCGTCATGCCAGCGTGCGCCCTCCCGCAGGACGAAGGTGTAGGTCCTGCCATCGCTGGACACGTCCCAGCGCTCCGCCATGTCCGGGAGCACCTGGCCGTCCGGTCCCAGGCTGGTCAGCCCGCGGAAGAGAAGGCTGGTCACATCCCGGTCGGCGTCGTTGAACTGGGCCAGCAGGGGATTGAGGGCCATCGGCCCACCGGCCACGCCCTCAACGTAGCGGCCGCCGTAGTCCGGGCGTACTTCTGTGAGCCCGGTATAGGCGAAGTATCCCAGGAGGGAGACTGCCAGGAGTATCCCGAGGAGGAGCGCCGGGGCGCCCCCAAACCACCGCCTCACCATGCACCTCACCGCCCGGTGGTGGCGCTGCACGCTATCGGAGCGCGGACCAGCCGGCCACCGGGTTTGTCGTAATAACCGTGCCGAGACACGCGCTCACCGGCTACGACCGGGCGGGGAAGTCCCCGCCTGCCCCGGCCGCTAGACGGCAGGATAGAACCGGACGTTCAGCAGGGCGACGACCAGGAAGACGACGGTGAGGGCAATGGTCACGCGGAAGAGGATGCGCTCAAGGCCGCGGCGGGTACGAAACACGCCGGCCTGGGGGCCAAACGCCCCGCTTAACCCCGAGCCACGGTTCTGAAGCAGGACCACGATGATCAAGAGCACCGAGACCACAATTTGCAGAATACTCAAGGTCGTTTGCACGATTGGGAGAGCCTCCTCGCCTCCAGATGCAGGAGCGGGGGCGTTTGCCACCCGCTCCTTCGGTCTCCCTTTCCGTCTCATGGGTAGTGCGTTCGGCTGGAAGGGAGAGAGCAGAATAATTGGCTATCAGAGGCTTTCTACCGCTCAGGGAAAAGTTCCCGCCGCCCTGAAGGGCGGGCCGAGCCCCTTGCCTGCACTGGCCCGCCCTTCAGGGCGGCGATACCCAGCTACGATACCCAACTCTTCCGCGGATTTCTTCCCCGGTGCATTTGCACTACCCGTGCTTCGGAGCGGGGGACCAGCGGCGCTGCATACAGCGCCCCACCACTTCCTTCCCTCGGCTACGCTCAGGACGAATCTTTCAACAGCTCAAGGAACGGCTATGCCCACTGCCTGCTAGCGGTCGTCCTTGGCGGGGGGGCCGGACAAGACCTGGGCGGCGCCGTTGCCGGCGGGCTGATGCCCGTTGGTTCCCTGGACGACCTCCCGGAACACCGGGGCGTCGGCAGCACGAGCATAATACAACTTCATGAGGCCATTGCTCAACTTCCTGGGGTCGTGCCGCAGCGGGTTCTCCTCATTGATCACATCATAGGCCACCAGCTGAACTTCTGCGGGGAGGCTGCCATCGGGTAGGACGGTGTGTATCGGACCTCCCGGAGGAATGCGACGCCGCAGGTTGTTGTTGGCAAGCACATACTGGAAGAGCCCTGGGCCGACATGCCGGATCAGGGTGTCCACGTGGTCGGCCACCGTGAAGTTATCGGTTTCTCCCGGCTGCGTTGCAACGTTGCAGATGTACACTTTCATGGCACGGGAGCGGCGGATGGCGTCCGCAATGCCCGACACCAGGAGGTTGGGCATGACGCTGGTGAACAGGCTGCCCGGCCCCAGCACGATCAGGTCTGCTTCCTCCAGCGCCCGCACCGCTTCCGGGTAGGCGGCGACGCCCTCGGGCTCCAGATAGACGTGCTTGATGCGCTTCCCGGTGCTGGGGATGTTCGACTCGCCCCGCACCGTCGCCTCGTCCTCCAGGCGGGCGGAAAGGACCACGTGCTCCAGGGTCGAGGGCAGGACCTGGCCGCGCACCGCCAGCACCCGGCCCGACTCCTTGATAGCGTCCTCGAAGCTGCCGACGACGCCGGACATGGCGACGATGAACAGGTTGCCGAAGCTGTGGCCGTCGAGCCCCGACCCCTCGCTGAACCGGTACTGGAACAGCTTGGTCATCAGCGGCTCGGCATCGGCCAGGGCGACGATGCAGTTGCGGAAATCCCCGGGAGGGAGCACTCCCAGCTCCCTGCGCAGCCGGCCCG